>NZ_BAABAU010000001.1:1500000-1800000 GCF_039537585.1 Frondihabitans peucedani | reverse complement strand
CGTAGGGCATACCGCCGGCCAGAGACACGACCTCGGGGCGCGAGGCGACGGCGAACAGGGCTCGCACCTCGGAGGCGCTGAGGCCTGCCGTGCGGTCTGCGTAGCTGTCGTACCACGGATCGAGATTGGTGCCCTGGTCGGTCATGTGAAGCCCTGTTCTGTAGGGGTCGTTCGTTCGAGGATATGGGATCGTGCCGATTAACAGAGAAAGCCCGCCCAGCGTGGATGCTGGGCGGGCTCTCGAGGCGGGGTGATTACGCCAGGAAGTCCGCCAGGTCGGCCTCGAGGGCCGGCTTGGGCTTGGCGCCGATGACGGTCTTGACGACCTCGCCACCGCGGTAGACCTTCATCGCGGGGATGGAGGTGATCTGGTACTTCATCGCGGTCTGCGGGTTGTCGTCGACGTTGAGCTTGACGATCTTGATCTTGTCGCTGTGCTCGGCGGCGATCTGGTCGAGGATCGGCGAGACCGCGCGACACGGGCCGCACCACTCGGCCCAGAAGTCGACCAGGATCGTCTCGTCGGAGTTGAGGACGTCGGCCTCGAAGGTGGCGTCGGTGACTGCTGTTGCGGTGCTCATGAGGAATCCCTTTCGAAGATGGTGAAGAAAGAAGCGGTGGAGAAGATCAGGCGGACACGGTGACGGGCTCGGCCGGCTTGGTGCCGGGAGCCTGGTCGAGCAGTTCGCGGTCGAGCCCGGCCAGGTAGTGCTCGGCGTCGAGGGCCGCGACGGTGCCGGAGCCGGCGGCCGTGATCGCCTGACGGTAGGTGACGTCGATGACGTCGCCCGCCGCGAAGACGCCCTTGAGGTTCGTCTTGGACGACCGGCCCTCGACGGCGACGGTGCCGTCGCTGGTGAGGTTCAGCTGACCGTGAACGAGGTGCACGCGCGGGTCGTTGCCGATGGCGATGAAGAGGCCCTCGAGGTCGAGGTGCGAGGTGCTGCCGTCGACGGTGTCGGTCAGCGTGACGCCGGCCGCCTTCTCGTCGCCGGTGATCTCGGTGACCTCCTTGTTCCAGAGGAACTCGATCTTCTCGTTGTCGAACGCGCGATCCTGCATGATCTTCGACGCGCGGAGCGTGTCTTTGCGGTGGATGACGTAGACCTTGCTGGCGAAGCGGGTGAGGAAGGTGGCCTCTTCCATCGCGGAGTCGCCGCCGCCGACGACCGCGATCTCCTTCTGCTTGAAGAAGAAGCCGTCGCACGTGGCACACCAGCTGACGCCGCGGCCGGAGAGACGCTCTTCGCCCTCGATACCGAGCTTGCGGTAGGCGGACCCGGTCGCGAAGATCACGGTCAGCGCCTCTTCGACGGCGCCGGAACCGAGGGTGACCTTCTTGATGTCGCCCTCGAGATCGACGCTCACGACGTCGTCGAGCAGGACCTCGGCGCCGAAGCGCTCGGCCTGCTCCTGCATCTTGAACATGAGGTCGGGGCCCTGGAGACCCTCGGGGAAGCCCGGGAAGTTCTCGATCTCGGTGGTCTTCATGAGCTCACCGCCCGCCTCGACGGAACTGGCGACGACGAGCGGCTCGAGACCGGCACGCCCCGCGTAGATCGCAGCGGTGTAACCGGCAGGGCCGGAACCGATGATGATGACCTGACGCATGTGGCACCTTTCGTTGGCACGCACCGGGATCCCCGGCGCTCGTGCGGTGAAACACATCCTAACTTCCGGTTATTCCTGCTGCCGGAGTTCCTCACAGGCGCGCATCAGGACCCCCGGGCGGCGGGTCGAAGCGGCAGGTCAGGAGCGACGAAGACGCCGCAGCACCGGCCGGGTCATCGCAGACAGCTCGGGGATCCTGATCGCGGTCAGCAGCACGAAGTACACCAGCGCCATCACGACTCCGGCCACGATGACCGTCAGGATCGCGGGCACGCGCCCCGACAACCCGAAGCCGCCCTCCGTGTAACCCCCCATCCCGGATACGACCAGGAGTCCGACGACGCCGGCCACGAGGGAGAAGAGGAGGTACTGGAGGTGGCGCCGGAGCACCCAGCGGCCGTCGATCCCGCCGATCCTGCGGTGGACCAGGACGAGCGCCACGACGGTCTGGGCGCTGCCGGCGACGGAGGTGGCGACGGCCACGGCGACGGCGATGTGCTGCGGAGCCACCAGCCAGGCGCAGGCGAGGGTCCCGAGCACGAAGACCCCGGACTGCACCAGCTGCATGAAGAAGACGGTGCGCTGCTCGTGGAACGCGAAGAACACGCGCTGCAGCACGAACAGCATGCTGAACAGGATGAGGCCGGGCAGGTACGCCAGGATCACGTGCGCCATGGCTCCGATGTTCGTGAAGCGGGCCTCGTAGAACCGGGCGAAGGGGAACGCCACGACCGACAGCGCGACCGCGGCGAAGACGATGAACATGCCGATGGTGCGGAGCGAGCTCGACAGGTTGTTGCGGACGGCGCGGAGGTCGCCCCGGTCGGCGTCGGCCGTCATCGAGGTGAAGTAGGCGGTCGCGATCGACACGGTGACGATCCCGTGCGGGAGCATGAAGATGAGCCACGCGTTCGACAGCACGGCGTTCGAGGCTCCGGAGCCGAGCGAGGCGACGTTGCTCTGGACGATGCCGGCGAGCTGCGTGACCAGGATCAGCGCGAACATCCACCCTGCCGCTCGTCCGGTCGCGCCCAGGCCGACGCCGCGCCAGCGGAAGTCGGGCTTGAACGTCAGGCCCGCGCGCCGCCAGAACAGCAGCAGGAAGCCCGCCTGAGCGGCCACCCCGAGGGACGCGGTGCCGGCCAGGATGACGATGCGTCCCGGGGTCCAGTCGGCCACCAGGCTGTTCTCCCCCGCGCCGCCGAACAGGATCATGAAGAGCACGAGCCCCACGATCGACACGACGTTGTTGACCACGGGCGCCCAGGTGAACGGCCCGAAGATCTGCCGGGCGTTCAACACCTCGCTCAGGAGCGAGTAGATCGCGTAGAAGAAGATCTGCGGCAGACACCAGTAGGCGAACGCGGTCGCCAGGGCAAGCGCCTCGGGCGAGAAGCCCGGGCCGTCGGCCGAGGCGCGGTGGGCGTAGAGGTTCACCAGGAACGGCGCCGCGAGCGTGCCGATCAGCGTCACCACGACGAAGACCGCCGTGCCGAGCGTCACCACCTTGTTGATGTAGCGCTGCCCGCCGTCGGGGCCCTTGGCGGCCTTGACGATCTGCGGCACCAGGACGGCGCTCAGCAGCCCGCCGGCGACGAGCGCGTAGATGTTGTTCGGGAGCTGATTCGAGACGCTGAACGCGTCGGCGGCGCGACTGCCGGTCTGGCCGATGGCGGCGGCGAGCACTGCCGTCTTCGCGAAGCCGAGCACGCGCGACACGATGGTCCCGCCGGCGAGCAGCGCGGAGGCCCTGCCGAGCGACCGCTGGCGGGCTGCGGGCACGGCCGACTCGATCTCAGCGGTCAGCGCAGGATCGGGATTCTCGGCCCCGACGGGATCGACCGTGCTCATGCTTCCGCCCCGCCCTCGGCCCTCGACCGGCGCCGACGCCGGATCGACCGGTAGATGCCGCCGCCGAACAGCAGCACCACGGCGGCCGCGAAGACCGCCGTGATGACGGTCTCCCAGCCTGCGCGCACCGTGATGGCGATCTGCGTCGGGTCGGAGATCGCGACATCCTGCTTGCTCGACAGGCTGAGGGTCAGCATGACCTTGCCGTTGGCGAGCGACTGCACGGGGACCGTGACCCGCTGCTGCGAGTTCGGCTGGATCGTGACGGGCACGTTGTTCTTCTCGACGCTGAGGTTGAAGTTCGATGGGACGACGCGGAGGTAGACCACCGCGGCCGACGCGGTGTCGTTCTGGATCACGATCGGCAGCGAGGAGCGGTCGCCGAGGATGTTGACCGGCGAGCCGTCGACGACCTCGATGAGGCCGGTCGTCTTCGCCGCCTGGGTCGAGACCTTGGTGATCTCGCTCGCGAGTCCGGTCGGGTTGTCGTCCCAGGCGGTCGACGAGAGGGCGAGGAAGCGGAGGCGCTCCTTCGCGGTGACGAGGGTCGGCTCCTTCAGCGCGGTCGAGAAGAGCTGGAGGGAGTCGTCGGCCTTCACGAGGGGTGTCAGCGCGCTGACCCGAGAGGCCTTCGCCTTCTTCGCGGCGAGGCTCACCGAGGTGCTGTCGGCGCCGAGCGCGGTCTTCAGAGGCGATGTCGACACCCAGGTCATCTTCGACACGGCGGTGAGCGTCTCGTCGAGCCGGGAGCCCGTGGTCGCCCAGTTGCGGCCGAGGGTGGTGAACAGGGTCCGGGCGTCGCTCGGACGCTCGTGCGTGAGGGTCGCCAGCTCGGCCGACAGGCGGGCGATGTCGCCCTTCCACTCGTCGTTCGTGTTGGCGTCGACGGCGTCGCGGAGGAGAGAGGAGAGCGTGTCGTCCGAGACGAGTGCCTTCTGCCCGCTCAGCGTCGAGGCGGCGTTCTCGGTCGAGGACGCCGGGACCGTGACGTTCCCGCTGCCGAGGATCGTCGTGGTGATGCCGCTCGACGCGAAGACCCGGAGGTCGTCGGCGGCGACGGTGTCCTCGAGGGGCCAGGCGATCGACTTCTCGGTGTACGGGAAGTCGAGGAGGCTCGCCGTCGTCGGCACGGACGAGGTCGGCGGGATGGTGGTGGGCGAGTCGGAGGGGGTCGGGGATGACGTGTCGACGGGGGCGTCGGTCGCGGATCCTGCGCTCTGGTCGCTGCCGTCGGCACCGTTCGCGCCCGACCCGCCGCTGCCGCCGCCGCTGCCGCCGCCGCTCCCGCCGTCGGCGCCGGGGCTCGGCGTCGTCGCGACGTACGAGTCGGGCTCGGCCTTCTGCTGAGCCGCGATGGCGTCGGCGAAGTCGACCGGCTGCGGAAGCGTCGTCTTGCCGGCCTGGCGGACGGCGGACATGTCGCTGTCGGCATACGCCAGGCCGAAGGTCTCGTTCGGCGCCGTCTCGAGCCGCTTGAGCCAGACGATCGCCGAGGGCGGGGCGACATTGCCGAGGATCCGGATGGACGCCAGGATCATGGGATCGATCCCGATCGCGACGTCTCGGCCACGCACCGCGTCGAGCTCCTGCGTCAGGATGCCGTTCTCGGACGTATAGGAGGCCAGGGCGTCGCTCGAGATCAGCCCGGACGTCGACTCGGGGACGGTCAGCGGCACGGCCAGCGACAGCCGGGTCGACTGGAAGCTGTCGTTCGGGTAGTACACGACGCTCGAGTGGGCCTCGGTGATCGCGTCGCCGTTCGAGGAGTAGCGGACGCCGAAGGCCTTGGCCCCCCAGTCGCTGCCGCTCAGCGCGAGGCTCGACGCGGGGATGGTGACCGGGATCGCGTCGGCCGTGCCGCCGGCCTGGACCGCCGGGACGGTGACGCTCGTCATGAACGCGCCGAGGATGTCGGTCGTCGTCGAGGCGGGACGGGCGAACCAGGACTCCAGCTGCGATCGGCTCGAGAAGGTGGTGCGGTCGAGGTAGACGCGGACCACGCCGGCGTCCAGGTCTTGGTCGGTGCCGTTGTGGACGGTGATCGACGCCTTGAGGTCGCTCCCCTCTTTCACGACGCCGTTCGCGCCGGGGGCGACGGAGACGGTCACGACGTCGGAGGCGGACGCGGTGGTCGCTGCCACGGCCGTCGCTGCCGGCGTCGCTGCGGTGGTAGCTGCCACGGCCATCGCTGCCGGCGTCGGAGCCGCACCCGCCGGGCTCGCGGGCGGAGCCGCACCCGCCGGGCTCGCGGGCAGCCCCGCGGCGACAGCGGCGACAGCGAGCACGGAGACGGCGAACGCGGGAAGGATTCTCATAGGCAGGATGCCGCCGATCGTCACGGTGCGATCGCCGGGCATAGCGAGTCTAGGGAATGCCGACCGAGAACCTCCGGCACCACCCGTGTGGCAAGCTCGTCCATCATGGATTCCGTAGCGAGCGCCCTCGAGAGGCTCGACGCTCTCGCCGCCACCGACCGGGTGTCGACCCTCGCCCGCGCCTTCCAGGCCGCCGGTCACGAGCTCGCTCTCGTCGGCGGTCCGGTGCGCGACGCGTTCCTCGGCCGGGCCGTGAACGACCTCGACTTCACCTCGTCGGCCTCCCCCGACGAGATCCTGCGCATCGTCGTCCCGCTCGCCGAGGCCCACTGGGACGTCGGCCGCGCCTTCGGCACCATCGCCGCCCGCATCGACGGCGAGACCGTCGAGATCACCACGTACCGCAGCGACGTCTACGACGGCGAGACCCGCAAGCCCGAGGTCGAGTTCGGCGACAGCCTCGAAGGCGACCTCGTCCGCCGCGACTTCACGGTCAACGCGATGGCCCTGCGCCTCCCCGAGCGCGTGCTCGTCGACCCGTCGGGCGGGGTCGAGCACCTCCTCTCGCGCACCCTCGCGACGCCGGGTGCGGCCGTCGACTCGTTCCGCGACGACCCGCTCAGGATGATGCGCGCCGCCCGGTTCACGTCGCAGCTCGGCTTCACCGTCGCCGACGACGTCCGCGAGGCGATGACCGAGCGCGCCTCGACGCTCTCGATCGTGTCGATCGAGCGGGTCAACGACGAGCTGTCGAAGCTGCTCAAGACCGACGACCCGGCGCCCGGCGTCCGACTGCTGGTCGAGACCGGGATCGCCGAGCTCGTCCTGCCGGAGCTCCCCGCGATGATCCTGGAGCGCGACGAGCACCACCACCACAAAGACGTCTACGAGCACAGCCTGACCGTGTTGCGACAGGCGATCGACTACGAGCGCGAGCGGCACCCCGGGGCTGCGCCAGACCTCATCCTGCGCCTGGCGGCCCTGCTCCACGACATCGGGAAGCCCGCGACGCGGCGCCTGGAACCGGGTGGAGTGGTTACCTTCCACCACCACGACGCGGTCGGGGCGAAGCTCGCCAAGAAGCGTCTGAAGGCGCTGCGCTTCGACAACGACACCATCTCGGCCGTCTACCGGCTCATCGAGCTGCACCTCCGCTTCTTCGGCTACACCGAGGGCGGCTGGACCGACTCCGCCGTGCGGCGCTACGTCCGTGACGCCGGCGACCAGCTCGAGCGGCTCCACATGCTCACCCGCGCCGACGTCACCACGCGCAACCGCCGCAAGGCCGACCAGCTCGCCTTCGCCTACGACGATCTCGAGACCAGGATCGCGGAGCTCCGCGAGCAGGAGGAGCTCGACTCCCTCCGTCCCGACCTCGACGGTGTCCAGATCCAGGCGGTGCTCGGCATCGGGCCCTCCCGCGAGGTCGGCGAGGCCTACCGCTTCCTGCTCGAGCTGCGGACCGAGGAGGGCCCGCTCGGCGAGGACGAGGCCACGAGGCGCCTGCGGGAGTGGTGGTCGGCGCGCTGACCTTGTAGTCTTGCAAGGTTGCTCTGGACTGGCCGCGATCTCGCGTGCCTCCGGAGCCGCGATGCCACAACCCTCCTGTTCCAGAAATACTGGAGCCGTCAAGTCCGAAGGAGGTGGGTTAGACATGCATCAGTACGAATTGATGGTGATCCTTGACCCCGAGATCGATGAGCGCACCGTCGCTCCGAGCTTGGACAAGTTCCTCAACGTCA
This sequence comes from Frondihabitans peucedani, assembly GCF_039537585.1. NCBI lineage: Bacteria > Bacillati > Actinomycetota > Actinomycetes > Micrococcales > Microbacteriaceae > Frondihabitans > Frondihabitans peucedani. The sequence continues at coordinate 1,792,481 of NZ_BAABAU010000001.1, read as the reverse complement.
TCCGCAACGATGGCGGCACCGTCGACAACGTCGACATCTGGGGCCGTCGCCGCCTCGCCTACGAGATCGCGAAGAAGAGCGAGGGCATCTACGCCGTCGTCAACCTCACCGCGAACCCCGCCGCGACCGTCGAGCTCGACCGTCAGCTGGGTCTCTCCGAGGCCGTCCTCCGCACCAAGGTGCTCCGCGCCGAAGAGGGCATCGAGATGGTCGCCAAGGCCAAGAAGCTCGCCGACGAGAAGGCCGCCCGCAAGGCCGCTGCCCCGTCGAAGGCTCCTGCCGCCTCGGCTGCTCCCGCTGCCTCGGCTGCCACGCCCGCCGCTCCGACCGCTTCGGCTGCCGAGTAGCGCATGGCCGGCGAGACCGTCATCACCGTCGTGGGCAACCTGACTTCCGACCCCGAGCTGCGCTACACGCAGAACGGCCTGGCAGTCGCGAACTTCACGATCGCGTCGACACCCCGCACGTTCGACCGCGCGTCGAACGAGTGGAAAGACGGCGAGGCGCTCTTCCTGCGTGCCAGTGTGTGGCGCGAGTTCGCCGAGCACGTCGCCGCCTCGCTGTCGAAGGGCTCCCGCGTCATGGCGCAGGGTCGCCTGAAGCAGCGCTCGTACGAGACCAAAGAGGGCGAGAAGCGCACCTCGATGGAGCTCGAGATCGACGAGATCGGCCCCTCGCTCCGCTACGCCACCGCTCAGGTGACCCGCGCCTCCTCGTCTCGCGACGGTGGCGGCGGAGGGTCCTTCGGCGGCGGTGGGGGCGCCCCCCGACCTCAGGTCGGCGGCGGCAACGGCGGCGGTCAGGCCGACGAGCCCTGGGGTCAGCCGGCGCAGACGGGCGGCGGGTCTTCGGGCTCCAGCTCTTCGGGCGACGTCTGGAACACCCCCGGCGGCGGTACCTACAACGACGAGACGCCCTTCTAGGCCGTCTCGCACCACTCAACTTCTCTTACTGAAAGCAGAACACAATGGCTGGAAAGAGCAGCGGCGACCGCCGCAAGCCCCTCCGCGGAAAGGGCGGCAAGAACGCCGCTCCCGCGAAGGCGATCCGCGTCGGCGTCATCGACTACAAAGACGTCGCGACGCTTCGCAAGTTCATCTCCGAGCGCGGGAAGATCCGTGCTCGCCGCATCACCGGCGTCTCCGTCCAGGAGCAGCGCCTCATCGCCCGTGCCGTGAAGAACGCCCGTGAGATGGCGCTCCTCCCCTACGCCGGCTCCGGCCGCTGATCCGCTAGGGAGTAGCGAATGTCCAAGGTAATCCTCATCCACGAGGTCTCCGGCCTCGGCTCGGCCGGTGACGTCATCGACGTCAAGAACGGCTACGCCCGCAACTACCTCATCCCGCAGGGCTTCGGCGTCGCGTGGACCCGCGGTGGCGAGAAGCAGGTCGAGCAGATCAAGTCGGCCCGTGCCACGCGCGAGCTCAAGACGATCGAGGAGGCGAAAGACATGAAGGCCCGCCTCGAGGCCGTCAAGATCACGCTTCCCGTCAAGACCGGCACCGGCGGACGCCTCTTCGGCTCTGTCAAGCCGGCCGATGTCGCTGACGCCGTCTCGGCGCAGGGCGTCGGCACGATCGACAAGCGCAAGGTCGAGATCCCCAACGCCATCAAGCTGACCGGTGAGCACGAAGCCACCGTCCGTCTGCGCGAAGACGTCGTCGCCACGATCGCCCTCCAGGTGGTCGCTGCGAAGTAGTTCCATCCCCCGTAGCGGTGTGTGCCTCGGCACCCACCGCTACTGGTGTTTAAGGGGTGGTTTGCAGTGCTGCAGGGAAGGGTACGAAGTGCTGGCGCTACTGCCGCGGGGGACACCGTGTCAAGTGTTCTGTGCACAGGGAGGTACCCGATCGGGCAACCTTCAACCCTCGCTCTAAACAACTTTGCACACAGAGGGTGTGGAAATAGAAATCCCTGGTCAGGATCGCCTTAGGCCCGATAAGTTCTTTTCATTCCACAGGTTTGTCCACAGTTGTCCCCAGGGTTTCCCGGCGTTTCTCCCACATTGTCCACATCGTTATCCACAGGGTCGTTTGGAGCGACGGGGGTCATGTCCCTAGGGTGTGACAGCGCCCATGGGAGGCGCGGTTCTGCTGTCCGGACGAGCATCCAGGGGTACCCGGGCAGGCGGTCTCGCGTGCCCGTCGGCGTGTTCGCCCGCCGCTCCGACGTCGTTGTCGGAGGGTGGCGGTAGAACGCCTAGAGAACTCGAATCCAGACGATCCATCAGCCTGCAGGAGGCCCCCGTGTCGATAGCCCATCTCGGACTGGCCGCAAGCGACACTCAGGGCGATCGCGGGCAGTCCTCGGGCTACGACGGCGGCAGCGGCTACGACCGCCGCACTCCCCCGCACGACCTCCTCGCCGAGCAGAGCACCATCGGCGGCATGCTCCTCTCGAAAGACGCCACGGCCGACGTCATCGAGACGGTGCGCGCCGCCGACTTCTACCTGCCCAAGCACGAGGTCATCTTCAACGCCCTGCTGGGTCTCTACTCGCACGGCGAGCCGACCGACGTCATCGCGGTCACCGACGAGCTGACGAAGTCGGGCGAGCTCAGCCGCGCCGGCGGCGCCGAGTACCTCCACACCCTCACCGGCCTCGTGCCGACCGCGGCCAACGCCGGCTACTACGCCTCGATCGTCGCCGAGAAGGCCGTCCTCCGCCGTCTTGTCGAGGCGGGCACCAGGATCGTGCAGATGGGCTACGCGAGCGAGGGAGAGGTCATCGACCTCGTCAACAACGCTCAGGCCGAGGTCTACAACGTCGCGGGCGGCGTGCAGACCGAGGACTACGTGCCGCTCACCGACGCGGTCACCGTCGCCATCGACGAGATCGAGGCCGCCAAGGGCCGCGACGGCCAGATGACGGGTGTTCCGACCGGCTTCGCCCAGCTCGATGCCCTCACGAACGGCCTGCACCCCGGTCAGTTGATCATCGTGGCCGCCCGCCCCGCGCTCGGAAAGTCGACGCTCGCCCTCGACCTCTGCCGTGCCGCGTCGATCAAGTACAACCAGCCCTCCGTCTTCTTCTCTCTCGAGATGGGCCGCAGCGAGATCGCGATGCGCCTCCTCTCGGCCGAGTCGAGCGTCCCGCTCCAGAACATGCGCAAGGGCACCGTCGACTCCCGCGACTGGACCACCATCGCTCAGACCCGCGGTCGCATCAACGACGCCCCCTTCTACATCGACGACTCCCCCAACATGACCCTCGTCGAGATCCGCGCCAAGTGCCGTCGCCTCAAGCAGCAGGTCGGCCTCAAGCTCGTCGTCATCGACTACCTGCAGCTGATGACCTCCGGCAAGAAGGTCGAGAGCCGTCAGCAGGAGGTCTCGGAGTTCTCGCGTGCGCTCAAGCTGATGGCCAAAGAGCTCCAGGTCCCCGTCATCGCCCTCTCGCAGCTCAACCGAGGCCCCGAGCAGCGCGCCGACAAGAAGCCCGCGATCAGCGACCTCCGCGAGTCCGGCTCCCTCGAGCAGGATGCCGACATGGTGATCCTGCTCCACCGCGAGTCCGCCTATGAGAAAGACAACCCGCGTCAGGGCGAGGCCGACTTCATCGTGGCCAAGCACCGCAACGGACCCACCGACACGATCACGGTCGCGTTCCACGGGATGTTCTCGCGGTTCGTGGATATGCCTAGCTAGTCGCGTTGTCGACCGCCACTCTAGATGTCTTCCCGCCACAATCAATGTCCAAGGCACGATATGGCGACAACCAACGTGGCGCTTAGGGTATCCGTGCCTGAGATTGCGGCAGATCTGCCCAGTTTCGACGGTCCTCGAGATGCGTCTCGCGAATTGCCCGTCAAGCATCCAACGTTCCCCGCGCTGCCTGTCGGCGGACCGTCCACAAAGACGCTGCAGGTTTACGCATCAGATGTACGGAGGTTTTGGCGTTGGAGGGCCAAATACGATTCGGCCCCGCGATCCCTTGACGCCCCGCCGGTCGCCATTGGCGTGCCTGACCTGCTCGACTACCTAGCGTTCGAATCGGGGCGTCTTGCCCGCGATGACTCATGGCTGCTCTCCGCCAAAACGCTCCGGCGATGGGTCAGTGCCATCGATCACGATCAACACGTTCGCGGGCTACCACGACCCGGATCCGACTCCGAGGTAGTTTCTTTCCTAAGGGGCCTTGCAGACGAACGTCGCCGCCACATTCCACCGCCGGCACCAATCACGCTCGACCAAATAAGGTTGATCGTTCGCGAGGCCATATTCAGCCCTAAGCCCGTGCGTTTTGTGGATGTCCGAGATTCGGCTGTCGTTCTATTGGCATGGGCAGCAGCTCTCACTGTCACTGACGCTTCGGAACTGCGCTTTGGCGATCTGACGCGAATACAGGAGGGCTTCGAGTTGCACGTGCGGTCCCTCAGAGATGACCAGCGCCCGTCTGGAACCTTTCGTCTTCTGCCTCGAGGTAGCGACGTCGCATCGTGTGCGCCGTGCATTGTGGTCAAGCTCTACTTGGCGCATTCCGCGGCCGATATGCCCGCGTTGGATCGATCGACGAGAATCGATGCTCTTCGCCTACAAAGTCACCTGTGCGAATCTGACGATGCACTGAACATTGATCCGAGCACGCCCATGTTCTCAGCTGCCCTGCGCAATGGTCGTCCGACCTCTCGCGCCCTGTCAGTAGGGTCCCTGGCGACAATCCTGAAGACCCGCGCAGCCCCCGTCGGTGTCGTTGGTCCACGCATATCTTTCGGTTCCCTCCGCCTCGGTTTCGTGTCGCGCGCAATCGAGGTGGGAGCCTCCATCCCTTCGATAATTCAACAGACGGGTCCTCTGTCTTTGACCGAGCTAGCAAGCTTTGAAGAGCAGTTTCAGAGGCGTTCATGGATGCCTTTATTGTGAAATCAGCACGACGGACTTTGAACTCGCGCATCCTCACTGAGTTCGACCCGTCTTTCAGAGAGTGACGCCGCATTGGGTCGGGCTGAATCACTTCTGCTTGGCGGATGCTCCGACGGGGCGAAGGTGCCCCAAATCTCGTTCAGGCTTTGGCGATCGTTTCCGTGAGGGATTCGCCGACCCGCATGATGGGTCGTGGGGAGGTCCGACCGCGGGAAATCACTGAGCAGCGATTGTCGGGGGCGCTTCGTCCGTGAGCCTTTTGGGTGCGTGGTTGGGGTCATGCGGGACGGCTCGAAGTGCCACGAGATACCGGTCGCCTGCAGGTGTCAGTTTCCAGTAGACAGCTTTGTCGCTGACGGTCCGCTTTTTGCTGCCGGTGGAGATCACGCCGAGGGCGCGAAGCTGAACCGTCACGGAACCCCACGACCGGTCAGAGATCTCGACAGCCTGGTTCGACCAGTGATTCTCCCACCCCTCGACATCCTCTTGGACGTCGTGCAGCATGTGCTGGTTCAGTGTCTTTCGGAGGACGGGTTCGGGTGCCTCATCAAGCATGAAGGGGCCAAGCAGTTCGATGAGGTCGTCCCAGGTGTAGTCGAGAGTACCCTGCTCCTCGAGGTGCTTGTAGGAGTAGTAGCCCTTGTGTATCAAGCTCAACTCGATTGTTTCCGACCCGTGGGCGAAGGTCTCATCGATGGTCTCAGCGGAGCCTGCCGACCCTTCTGCTTGCTCCTTTTCAAACCGTGCGACAGCGGCCTTCAACTCCGCAATTTCTGCGCGCACCTCAGGCGTCATCGCCTGGTCGCCTCGAACCCAGCCGGGACGCGGATGAGTCTTTCGCAGCTGGGAGAGGGATCGTGCGACTTTCCCGCCGAGATCTTCAGGGCTGCTGTATTCCTTGGTCATTTTGGTTTGCACTTTTGCTTTGAACTCGGCGAGTTTCGCGGCGGCGGCGTCGTTTTTGTCGGTCTTGCCCTGCGGGATGAGGTCCGGATTGCTCGGCACGAAACCCATCACCGGGATGCCTTGCGACACGGCGTAATCATATTCCTGCTCGGTGTAGCTAATACCGGCTTCGTCAATGCTGCCGTATCGACCTCCGACCACGATGAGGTAGTAGTCGCACTCGTCGATGACGCCCTTAATCAGAGTGAGCTGGTCCTCGTTGGCGGCCGGAAACATCTCCATGCCAGCGGGGATGCAGTCCATTTCCAGAAGCGTCTGGATGATCTCTTTCCGTTCCTCCTTGAGATCGACGAAGGTCGAGCTGATGAACACCTGATGCCGTCTCTCCATGGGCTAACCGTATGGCCCACGCCGCCGCATCGAGGTCGGACGGCGCCGACGACGCTCCAAAAGTGTCTGCCGGGCTCTTCGAGAGGTCTGCTGCCCTTCTGGGCTCGCCGGTTGTCTACTCCCCGAGGGCGGCCATGAGCTGACCAACAAGAAAGCGACGTCTCATTGGCCAGCTTTCTGGCGTAGTTTCTACCGCTCAACAACCCGTGCGCGACGGCGACGTGTGGCGCACGCTCGGCTTAGCCCCGTTGCGTTTCGGCGCGGAATGGCGCCCTGACCTTCCCATGGGTCTCGGCGCGGGCGGTCGGCTTGCGTTCGGGTGCAAGTCGATCGCGCCTCGCTCCCAGGATCGCCTTCGCCGCCCACGGGATTACGGGGCATGAAGGAGACCGGAAACGCCGAGCCGGAGCTGGAGCACACCTGCTTCGACAACCTCCACTTCGCTGACGAGGACTGGAACGACTTCTAGAACCCGATAAGGGGTGAGAAGAAGGGGGGGCGGATAGGGTCCGCCCCACCTTGCGGTGCCCTGGAGCCGGGAACGGCGTTCGCGGCGTGGTCCCTGCTCGTGAAGAAAGTGATTGCGTCACGCCGCTCGGGCACCTGCGTTCATCCAAGCCTCGAGACCGCTCGCAAGGTGTTCAAGATTGGAGTTGACCCCGGCGAGTAGGTCGTTCACATCCTCGGGGACCTCTGCGATCTTCGCCAGCCCGGCGAGCAGATGTTGAGGATTGAACAGCGAGACGTCCGTCTTCGAGTTCGGTTCGTAGTGGACGAGGAGGTTGCGGAACCATGGGCGGCTGGTTGACACAGGTGATGGGATGTCTTCGACGAGATGGCGAAGGTGCGTTGCAGATTTTGAGTCGAGGTCTCGCGGGTCGGACGACAATCGCTTTAGTGACCCGAGGACGTGCGACGTCAGTAGGTAGCGAATCTTGAAGAGCGCGTACTGGTCTCCATTGACGTCGAAAACGACAGGTAGCAGCATGTTCGCCGCGTTCACCATCCCAAGGTAGTGGAGCAAGACGGCGTTGAGGTGGGGATGACCGCGGCCGGTAAATATCGTCGAGTAGAAGCGCGTGGACTTCTTGTCGTGTTGCTTGAACAGCGCTGGATCCCATGTGTCTAGAACGGCGGGCCGGGGACCGTCCGTCGCTAAGGCTGCCATCGCGAAGGCCCCGCCGGCTTCATTCCAAAGTCGTCCCAGCCTTGGACCCATTTCATCGCTCAGCACGGCCGTCGGTTCTAGCCCAGTAGCGAAGGCGACGCCGTGGGAAGTTGACACGTTTGTGTGCCTATAGGTCGTAATGCCGAGGTCCCTGGTTAGGCCGCGAAGGAGAGGGGTCACTTGTCCTGTAAACCGTTGACGATGTGCGTGCTCGATTGCCTCGAAATAGTCCTCGCAGGCATGTATGTCTCGCTTGGTATCCAGGAACATCTTGAGGCCGTGGCGAGAGCGCTCGAGTGCCTCGGCTGCTTCCGGTGAAAGTTCGGTGAGGAGGTCGGCAGATGTCGAGCCGGGTCGAAGTTCATGGATGTACAGGGACCACCACGGCGTCATGATGTGAGCGACGTAGGGCCCGGCGTCGCCAAGATTGTGCAGCTGGCGGGCCAGTCGCACTGAGAAGTATGAGTCGGCGAGGATTCCGAGGTATGAAATCTCGGTGATGTCCCTCGCCCTGGCTTCGGCGTCTGTGATGCTATTTCCGTCCTGTTGTCCGTCGTCACTACTCGCCGGGGGGTGGTGCGCTGCTTTGACCTTCGCTACCTCTGCCCGAAGCGACTCCCGCATTGCGGGCGACTGTTTGCGCCACTCGGAGCGAGGACTCGAAAGTGGCGGCCAATTCCCGGTCCCGCCAGGAGACCACGGCTCCGGCTAGTAATCCGCAGGCCGAGCTGAGAGGACCGCCATGAGCCTGAGCAATGACGTCCCAAGCTTCCGATATCTGCGTGACAGTGCTTCGCTCACGCCGCGGAGTTCGAAGCCTGAGAAGTTCAATGGCTATCGACACGCCACCTGGATGAGGGTGTGACCCAGGCCGGTCGCCGGGCTGCCACGTCGATATGGCTACTTGCTTCTGCCAATTGTCGGCCGCTCGCGCCAAGTCACTCAACGTCATGAGTAGGTGCTCGACGGCTCGGTCCTGAGCGTCATTGGAAGCTGCCCGCCTCTGCCATCGAAACGCCACTGCGGTGCCGGCAATTCCGATCAACCCCCCTACAGCCGCGGAACCTAGCTGAGGAAGAAATTGTTGCCAGAAGAGGTCCACGTTCGTCAGGCTACCTGTCGTCTTTCCTGAGGATTATCGGGGCCCGTTTGGAGGCCCCGTCCTGTGGCGTCTTGCGCGACTCCTAGTCGTCATCGCGGTCGGCATCAATCATCCTCGCGGCTTCCGGATGGCATAGGGAGAAGGCAGCAATGAATCTCCTGGCTTGTTCGAACGCGCTTCCACTGAGTACGAGAGGCGGCCCGTCTAGCAGCCACTGTTCAGGAATGTCGATGCCGCTAGCATCTCGGAGCATGAGTGCTTGAACTTCGTCGTCCCAATGCGAGCGGACCGCGCGCGGGTGGAAGTACACGCGCCCGGACTCTTCGGCATCGCCCGTCCGCGTCACGTACATTTCGGCGAGATCGACGCCATTCCACACGCCCCTCCTAATCGACTCAATCGCGACCTGTTGCGCAGCCGCGTGGTCGACGCGCAAAAGCATCGTGATGTTTTCTCCGTTCAATGCCGGACGCTCCGCCTGCTCGCCTATTGCCTGCTCCAGGGAAGCGACGATCTTCGGTTTCAACTCCCTTGCCCACTCCTTGACATGTCCCTCCGGCAGGTACTTCTCCCTTAGAAGGTCGGTGACCACGACTATGAAAAGCCGACGTTTCCCTAAGTCGTCGTCTCGAGCTTCAATTACTCGAAGTTCTGATTCGCTTGCCGATTTGACGATGTCTTCGGCGACGCTCTTGATGAGGCTATCGACGGAGCCAAATAGCCCTGCTCCGTTGGCTATGCCGGGTTGTTTGTAGATTGTTTCGAGATAGGCGAAGACGACAGCACGGACGCTTGAATCCTTTTCCAGGGCCCCGCGAATTGCACCTAAGAGGAGTCGAGGAGCGTGGTTTAGGAGTTCTGACAGCCGATCGGAGGCGCGTGTAGCTGGCAGTTCACGAACGAGGGCGCGAACTTCCAAGTCGGAGACTGCATCCGGTGGTACTTCCAACCAGAAGTACTTATCGACAGAATCGGAATTTCCAAATCGAGGCGGCTTCACAGAAGTCCGGCTGGCATTCACGACGACGAGTCGATTGAAAGCCGGGAAGGTGTCCAGGAGTAGGTCTATCGCTTCAGTTCCGGCGGGGATCATCGTCGCTGCCTCGCGAAGGCGTTTGAGGAGTCGTTCGGCGTCCGCCTTTCTGCTGTCGTCCGAGAAGGAAAAGACAGAGGTCCGATTTCCGACGAGTAGGTCTGCCTCCTGCTTGATGATGTTCCAAAGGTCAGGAGCAAACGTGCGGAGCCAGAGCGAGAAGTAGAGGTCTTGCGGGTGCAGCTCTTCAAGGATGGATTGTGGTACGGCAAGGGCTGTGTCGAGGAGTCGTTGGGCAGCTCGCGGAGTTTTCACTGTCTGGTAGATGAGCACGGCAAGGCGGTAGCCGACACCTGGATCTTGGGGATTCTCGAAAGCGTCCGGAAATGGAAGTCGGTTGATGACGAGGTCGTCGACCTGTCGGGACGTGAGTTCTGGAACCTCCCACCGCCGGTCAACGAGTTTTTCAAGATAGCGTCTCGCCCGCTCGCTCGAGTTGGAGGCGATCGGGGTTTGAGAAAGCAGGTGGAACAAGGTTTCCTCGTCGTAGGCCAGGACATAGTGAAGGCGAGGTATGTCACCCACAAGGCGGATCAGTTTGAAGAGCATTAATAGCTCGTCAGGATTCAGTCGGTCGAGATCGTCCATGACGACGACAACGTGACGCTCTGCGTCTTCGAGCCCCTTCTTCACGGCGGCTCGAATCGCCTGTGGGGCGCTTGAGCCACCGAGTGCGGTTGACGCTTTGTTTGCGGCCTCCGCGAGATCGATGGCTGGGAATTTGAGGGCCGGACCGACGAACTCCAAGAGTTTCGCAGCCCGCTTCCTGGCTCTGCCTTTTTTTAGGGTTTGTTGGAGAAGAAATGAGGCAAAGCCAGCGAAAAGAGACTGTTCATCGGAGAAGTACCAGGGCTCGAATCGAGCGATGACGTGGTGGTCACCGATCCAGCCCGGCAGGTTCTGAACATCGGATAGGAGTTCCTCGAGGAGCCAGGTCTTGCCCGAGCCCCAAGGCCCGATGAGAGCAAACGTCCTAGGCGAGTTGGAGGTGGCTATCTGGTTCAGCAGTTCTTCGGCGTAGCGCCGGGCTCGAGCAGACCTCTGAAGATCAACGTCCATGGCGTTCCCCCATTTACCTTTGCGCGTTCCACCACCTTAGGAGTTGGCAGGCATAGGGGATTCCGCGGGATGAAGCGCATGATGTGATGCACTGGTTGGCAGGATCTACGCGCCATCGTCGGAGGCTCGCGTCTAGTATCCGATTCGGACGATGCGTTTTCCGACGTCCCCCGAGCCTGACCGGAATACTGCCGCCAGTGCCTCCGGGGCGGAGCCCAGGCCGTCATACTCCGTGACAACTGTCTTGATTGACCCGTTGCGGATACCCGCCGCGAGCGTCTCTCTAGCCGGGAGCAGGCTCGCGGCGTAGTGGTCTCCTACATTGAACGCCTGCACGATCTTTCGCTCCAGCAGGAGGTCGGCGGTGTCGATCGTGATGCCGTTGTCAGATCCGCCGGCGTACGTCGAGATTGTCCCGGAGATGACAGCGCGGCCGTGGGTGCCTAGGTGCCCGATCATGCGTTCAAGGAGCTTCCCGCCAACGTTGTCGAAGAAGATGTCGATTCCACCCGCTGATGCCTGAGCGAGTTGCTCGTCAAAATCCGGGCTGGTGTAGTCGAGGCCGAGGTCCGCTCCGAGAGTGTCGACGGTGTGGCGTACCCTGCTCGGACCCCCGGCGATCGAGATGACGCGGGCGCCGGCCGCCTTGGCGACCTGGACGGCGACGCCACCGACGGCACCAGCCGCTCCGCTGATTGCGACGACCTCTCCACCCTGGAGTCTGGCGACGTCTCGAAGACCAATCAGAGCAGTGACCCCTGGAGTACCCAACGTTTGAATCCAGTCGCGCTCGTCCCCCATATCCGGATCAGCAAGGTCGTTGTCCTCGAGCCGGAGAGTCGCGTACTCGGTCCAGCCCGAGTACGTCGCCACCTGCGTGCCGACTGGTGCGCGCTCATCCCGTGACGCGACAACGAGGCCGACGCAGTTCGACATCAGAGGCTGTCCGATGAGCTGGTTGCCATGACCCTGGCCTCCACGGAGAAGACGGAGATGGTAAGGATCGACGCTGGTCACGAGATTCCGGACGACAACTTCGCCCTCCTCGGGAGGCCGCACGGGAGCCGACCGGACTTCAAAGTCGTCTGTTTGAATCGTCGCTCCGACGTCACGAACGAGGACCACTTGCTGCGTTTCGGCCGGGACCTGGCCGCCTTCGATATTCGCCATGTCCGCATAGTAGACGACCTAGGCAATCGGTGGTTGACTATGGCGTCTACAAGTTGACTTTGTGGCAGATTAGCCGTGATTCAGAGGGAGTGCGACGTGAAAAACCGTGAAGCAAAAGGTCGACGCTTCCTTATTCTCGGAGCGGCCGCGGCAATAACCCTCGGATTGGCGGGGTGCTCGGGCTCAACTGCCACGCCGCAGGCCAGCCAAGCAGGCAAAATCGTCGACGGCGGGACGTTGCGGATCAGCATCGTAGATCCCGGCACACAAGTCGATCCCGTCACCGTTGCCAGTCCTGGCGGAACAACCCTCGTGGACATCGCGACGGAAAAGCTGGTCCGCGTCGGAACCGACTACAAGCCTCACGCAGATCTGGCGATGTCCTGGAAAGCCTCGGCTGACGGACTGTCGTGGGACTTCGCCATTCGAGACGGCGTCAAGTTCAACACAGGCTCCACGATGACGGCCGACGATGTCGTCGCGACCATCGATCGGGTCATCGCACCGAACAGCGTCTCCGCGGGCGCCGGAGCCTTCGCCGGGATCCTCAAATCCGTCAAAGTGGGCGCACCCGGCCACGTCGTCTTCACCCTCGATAAGCCGTTTTCAGACTTCCCGTACCTCCTGGCCGGATCCAACACCCAGATCTTGCCCGCGGACTACAAGACCGGAACCTGGCAGGCCCACCCAGTCGGGACGGGACCATTCGTCATCACCAATTTCGCCGCCGGCCAAAGCATCACGTTCAAGAAGAACCCCACCTATTGGAACAAGGGCGCCATCCACCTTGCAGGCGTGAAGGTCAACGAATACAAGGACCAGCAAGCACGCGTCCTCGGCTTCCAAAGTGGCCAGGAGGACGCCCTGATCGGCGAAACCATCCCGGCGAGTTTCACGTCCGCCCTCGATCCATCGAAATACGTCGTTCGCACGCAGCCAGAAGCCGGCTTCTCCGCCTTCGTTCTACGCGTCGACGAGAAGCCCTTCAATGACAAGAAGGTACGACAAGCCCTCGCGTGGGCTCTCGATCGCAAGGCAATCAAAAACGTTGTCTACGGCGGCAACGCCGACCTTGGAAACGACACGGTTTACGGCCCGACGGACCCCGTGAGGCCGAACGTGCTCAAGCAGCGAGATGCCAGCCCCGACAAGGTCAGCAGCCTCCTCGGTTCCAAGAAGGTCGCTTTCACCATCACGACCAGCTCGACCGACGAGACCCAGGCACTGCAAATCCAGCAGCAGCTGAAGAAATACAAAAACTTCTCCGTAAAAGTCAACGTGCTCACGGCAGATCAGTACTTCGCGGCCGGCGCCAATTCTCCCTGGCTGAGCGCGCAGGCGACCATCACGTACTGGTCGTCACGCCCCTCACCGTCCCAGTACAACGACTTCCTTTATCGGACCGGTGCCATCTGGAACGCCTCGCACTACTCGAACGCAAAACTCGACACGCTCTCCAGTGCCTACGACTCGGCCACGACGTCGACGGAACGACAGAAGCTGGTCAACCAGATTGCAAAGATCGAGTGGGATGATGCGCCGGTCATCATCACCGCCTTCGGACACCGCCGGGAATTTCTCGACAAGAACGTGCACCTTCCACGCTTTGCCGTCGACGTCGACTACACCGGCGCCTGGATGAGCCCGAAGTCCTGACCATGGCGGATGCAGGTGTTCTAACCGCGGTTGCCCCGTCAGGTCGCGGCGTCCGACAACAGCGCCCCGTCGCTCGAATGATCGTGCGGCGCGTCCTAGAAGTTCCCGTCGTACTTTTTATCGTTTCGGCCGCGGTCTTCTGGCTGGTACAAGTTGTTCCCGGGGATCCGGGCCGGGCGGCGCTCGGCCAATTCGCTACGCAGGCGCAAATCAACAGATGGAAGGCCGCCAACGGGCTCGACGGCTCGACTCTAGAACGGTACGGGCAGTGGCTCGGGGGCTTTGTATCCGGGCACCTCGGAACCAGCTTGAGCTATAACGCGCCCGTCGCCTCGGTCATGTGGCCCCGCTTCGGCAACTCCGTACTCCTCGGTATCTACGCGTTCGTCCTCATCGCCCTCTTCGGAATCGCACTCGGCCTCTTTCAGGCAATACGCCGCGGCACCCGCCTGGACCAAGGCATCAACGTCGCCCTCGTGTCCCTGTCGTCGATTCCAGAATTCGCCACCGGCTCCCTTCTTCTGGTCCTGTTCGCAGTCGGAGTTCCGCTGTTCCCCGTCCACTCGGAAGTCGACGCATCGACGGACATCGGCGCGCGCCTCGTGGCCATGACAATGCCGGCGATCGCCCTCGCCGTCGCCTCGATCGGCTATGTCGCCCGAATGGTGCGCACCCAGGCGGTGGGCAGCCTGGAATCGCAGTTCTACCGCACGGCTGTACTCAAAGGACTCTCGCGCCGCAGGATCGTCCGCGCCCACCTTCTTCGCAACTCCCTCGTCCCCTCAGTCGCGGTCCTCGGAGGACAACTTGCCTACCTGGTCGCGGGGAACGTGATCGTCGAGACTCTCTTCTCCTACCCCGGCATCGGAGCCCTGATCGTGGATTCAGTTCAGAAAAAGGACCTATTGGTCCTCGAATCCGCGGTCATGGTGACGGCGACGGCGTCCATCCTGTTGCTGCTGGTCGCGGATCTCGTCAACCTCGCCCTCGACCCACGAATCGACCTCAGCCCTCGGAGCCGACGATGAGCCTCGCGCCAGTCGGCGCTGCTGCCCTGCAGCCCACCGCAACGGAACCGGCCGCTCAGGGCGTCGTTGCGCGTCTCATTCGTCGCCCGTCGTTCATCGTGGGAATCGCGATCCTCGCCCTCTGGGTGATTAGTCCGCTGGCCGTACTAGCGCTCGGAATCGATCCTGGAGCCGCCACAGGAATCCCAAACTCGTCGCCCTCGCCGTCGCACCTTCTCGGCACGGACAATCTCGGACGCGACGAATTGACTCGTGTGTTCGCCGGCGCCGGTCCCATCCTCGCCGTAGCCCCGGCGGCGACCGCTCTCGCCGCCGCCGCTGGGGCGGCACTCGGACTCGTCGCCGGCTTTTACCGGGGCGTCGTCGACGACTTCCTCATGCGATCGTTCGACATCATTGCCGCCGTACCCGCCATAGTCGCCGTCATGCTCGTTGCCACCGCATTCGGGCGGTCCGCCGGGACGACGATCATCGTCATCGCCATCTTCTTCACCCCCGTCATCGCACGCACCGTCAGATCCGCCGTCCTAGTCGAGATGGGCAACCAATACGTCGAAGCCGCGCGTACTCAAGGAGAGCGAACGACTCGAATTCTCGCCTCGGAGTTGCTCCCCAACGTGACGGGGCCACTCCTCGTCGAGGCGACCATCCGTCTAGGCTTCGCCATCTTCCTCGCCGCCGGCCTCTCATTCCTGAACGTCGGAGCCAAACCACCGTCGCCGGACTGGGGGCTCGCCGTCGCTGAGAATCGGATCTTCATCCAAACAGCGTGGTGGACGGTCGCATCGCCCGCTCTCGCCATCGTGACCCTCGTTGTCGCCGTCAACCTCGTCGCAAACGACCTCAAGGACGAGGTGGGATCGTGACCGCTCTTCTCTCCGTGCGCGACCTCTCCGTGACGTATCGTGAACGCGACTCCACTACCCAAGCCGTGCGTGGGATCACCTTCGAGGTGGGACCAGGAGAAGCGTTTGGGCTCGTCGGCGAATCGGGCAGCGGCAAAAGCACCACCGCGTTCGCCATCGTGCGCTTCCTCGCCGAGGGCGGCCACATCGAGGGCGGCAGCGTTGCGTTCCGGGGTCTGGATCTCACGAAGATCGACGACGAGGAGCTGCGCGAAGTCCGGGCGAACGACATCGGCATGGTCTACCAAGAGCCCGCTCGTGCTCTGAACCCTACGATGCGAGTGGGGATGCAACTCGCCGAGCGCTTGCCTCCTCGGCGAGGCGGACGCTACGTGGCAGATTCGCCAGCTGTCCTCGAACTTCTGGAGCGTGTTGGGTTTTCTGATCCCCGCTCGATTGCGGCCCGTTACCCCCACGAGATGTCCGGCGGTCAGCAACAGCGAATCGTCATCGGCATGGCCGTTGCACGCGAACCTGACCTGCTCATTCTCGACGAGGCCACGACCGGGCTGGACACACTCGTGGAGGCCGAGGTTCTCGACCTCGTCGACGGTCTCCGGCGAGATCTCGGCACGTCCATGCTCATGATCAGTCACGACCTAGGCCTGATCGCGAGCCGTTGCGATCGAGTCTCCATAATGCAAGACGGGGTCATCGTTGAATCGGGAAGTGCGACAGAAGTTTTGACCTCGCCGCAACACGCCTACACCCGAGAACTCGTCCGGGCGGCTCCACGACTGGACACTCTGCCGGCCGGGAGCGACTTGACCCGCGTCAGCCCCAAAGCAGAACTCGTCAGAATCGACGGCGCTCGAAAGTTCTACGGCCAGCGGCCAGCTCTCGACAATGTCAGCCTGTCCATCTATGAGCAGGAGGTACTCGCCCTCATCGGCGAGTCGGGCAGTGGCAAAACCACCCTCGGCCGTGCGGTGGCGGGTCTTACCGATGTCGACGGGTCCATCGAATTCGTCGGAAAGAGAATCGGACAACGGCCGGTGCAGATGGTGTTCCAATCGCCGGACGCGACCCTGAACCCCCGCCGCAGAATCGGCCGCATGCTCGCACGCTCCATCCAGCTTCTTCGCGGGACCAAGACGGTGGCCGAGCTAGCCCAGCAGGTCAACATCGACAACCAGCTACTCCGCCGACTTCCGCGTGAACTGTCCGGTGGTCAAAAACAGCGCGCGGCGATCGGCCGTGCGTTTGCTGGCCCGTCCTCCCTTGTTGTGTGCGATGAGCCCGTTTCCGCCCTCGACGTGTCCGTCCAAGCCCGCATCCTCGCGCTATTGACAGCCCTGAAAACGGACACCGACGTCAGTTATCTCTTCATCTCGCACGACCTCGCAGTCGTCCGAAGCATCGCCGATCGGATCGCGGTCCTCTATCGAGGCCGTCTGCTCGAAGTCGGCCCCGTCGACGCGATTTTCGCAGGCCCTCGCCATCCCTATACCGACCAGCTCCTCCGCGCCGCGCGCCATCAGACCGGCATCGTGAAGGAGAAGATCGCAAGCGAGGAGAAGATCCCCGCCGGCTGCCGATTGTCGGGCCGCTGCCCTTTCGAGATTGATGGGCTCTGCGCCACCACACCGCCCCCCAACGTGACCTTGTCAGACGGGCACACCGTCCTTTGTCACCTCGCGCCCGAGGAGTTGCCCACTGAGGCATAACGCCGGGCGCCCGGCCGGAACGCACCTGCGTCATCGCGTCCGGAGGGCCCCGCTCCTTTCGTCGCGTAGAGATCGATGGCCGAATGCCAGGCAGAAAAGTCAAGCCAGATGAAATGGGTCGGCGCCTCCAGCCTTCGATTGCGGAGAAGGGGCTCAGTTTCGAGCCCGCAATGTAATTGAGCGCCCCGGCGAGCGACGTGGCAGCAGCTGGAAGCTAAATCCTGGTCAGCTGGGACCGAGCCAGGGAAATCATTGTGATCGAATACGTGCGGTGAGTATTCGTCGGCACGGAAGAGACCCTGTAACCCGAACTGGTCCGTGACTTCCTTGAGCTGTGTCCGCTAACGTCGGCATGTGGGACAGATCCAATCGGACAACCGCGCCGTCGCCCTCGAGGGGGCCACGGTGAATTTCCGAGGAGTTTTCGCGCCTCGGCAATTCACGCCGGAGTGGTTCCGCGACCAGGAATTGATCAGCTCAGCAGATTTCGATCGTGCCGAAATCGACGGGGTCACGCCAGATCTCACCGTCCTACGCCTGGCATGGCTAACAGTGACAGTGACTGCTGAAAACATGGTTCTCACGTCCACGTCGGTAGACGACTTTCCCCTACTTCGAGATGTCGCTTTGGGGGTCCTGAATGCCGTCATTACGCCGCTGACCGCATTGGGAATTAACCGCGAGTACCACGTGCAAATGGAGGACATTGATGAGTTCAACCTCGTCGGCGATGTTCTGGCTCCAAAAGCACTTTGGAATGATGTTCTCAAAGAGTCGGGCATGAAGGACGTGACTCTGTGGGGACAGAGGCAGGATCACTACGGTGGTCGAGTCCACGTGACCGTGCAACCCTCCGCCCAGGTGAAGCTGGGCGTCTACTTCCTTATCAACGATCACTTCGACCTGACTGTTGTAGAACACCAGCCCGCTATCCGCATCACGGAAACATCAGAGGTGGAGGATTCGGGCACCTCTTTGAAGAAGCACGCCTTCGCCCTCGAAGTGCTCGCCACAGCCTGGGAGTCATCATTCGCTCAGGCGGAAAGTATTCGTACGCATGTGATTGCGGAGGTGCTTAGCTGATGGTCGCGATTCTTACCGATGGCCGTCTCAACATGGAGACGAGCAACGCGTCGCAGATAAGATCAACGGGTGTTCTTCGCGATCAATCATTTGCGAGCACTACTCGGGTGCCGCGTCCGAAAACTGACATTCGGCGCGTTACGGCGAGTAATAAGACGCCGGAACAGGAACTTACTTCCAAGGCCGTGGACCCGCGTTCGTGGATTGCCGACGCGTCGCGGATCAGCGGTCTGACGACTTGGTCCGGTCGAATTCTCGAAATCAACGGCGAGGAGTTCACTGCAGAGTTGCAATCTGGAGAGGGCAGCGACTCGTACGTAGCCGATTTCGACACCGACCAACTTGGAGTCGGCGAGGTTCCCACACCAGGCGACCTGGTTTATGTAACCGTTCGCAAGGTACTCGATCCGAGGGGAAGACCGAGAACTACAAGCAGCGTTCGGCTACGCAGGCTAGGCAAATGGACTCACCGAGAAGTTCGGGCGCATCGTGAGCGCGGCCTGGCGATGAAGCAGCTCCTTGATGGTCTCACCTAGAGACGTCATCCTTTCGCCGCCGGGCCCCGATGAGATTGAAGTCTCCCTATTCGGCCCTGGTAAAGGGGAAGCGATTGCCGTCCACATGGGCCGCGGTGATTGGATGACGATCGACTCGTGCATCGAGCAACCGTCTGGCACGAACGCTCTCGTCACGTACTTTGACGCCATTGGCGTGGATATTTCCACTCAGGTCAAGCTGGTCGTCGGCACGCATGCACACGATGACCATATTGCGGGAATAGGAGATCTCTTCAAACGCGCAAAAGAGGCCAAGTACGTTCAATCGGCTGCTCTCACCAGCGATGAATTTTTTGCTTCTGTTGCCGCCGATGAAGACATCGAGCGGGTGCTTCGTCAATCAGTCCGGAGTGAGTTTCGGGCCGTGGTCGAAGAATTGAATTTGAGATCGCGCCCACAAGCGATCGCCTACGCGACGGCACAAAAGACTCTTTGGGAGGTGGAACCAACAGGGGATCATGGCGCCACGAGAGTTATCGCTTTGAGCCCCTCCGACGTCGCCCAATACCGATCCAACCAACAACTTGCTGCCGGCATGGCCCGCGCCGAAGACAGAATGAAACTCCGTCCGCCAGACCCGAACGAGGCTT
This sequence comes from Frondihabitans peucedani, assembly GCF_039537585.1. Classification (NCBI taxonomy): domain Bacteria; kingdom Bacillati; phylum Actinomycetota; class Actinomycetes; order Micrococcales; family Microbacteriaceae; genus Frondihabitans; species Frondihabitans peucedani. Next base: position 1,773,245 of record NZ_BAABAU010000001.1, on the reverse strand, counting down.
CCATCGCCCTCTGGCTGGAACTTGGCTCATCCGTCATCCTCCTGGGGGCAGATTTGATCATTGGACCCGAAGGCTGTGGTTGGAAGGGCATCCTCGACGGCTTCGATCCGCAGCAGAAGGCCTCCTTATTCAAAGTCCCACATCACGGGTCTCCCAATGCTCACCACGAACCCGTCTGGTCGCGCCTTCTTGAGACTGACCCGGTAGCTCTCATTGCGCCGTTTCGGCCAGGTCGGAACCCGAGGCCGTCGTCCGCAGACGTCGCTCGGATCCTCTCATTCACGCCGCACGGATACACGACTGCCCCGTCCCGCATACCCGTTCCCAGTCGATCGGCTCAAAGCGCCGGTAAATCCCTAGAGACAGTGGCTCGAAATGTTCGTCAACCCTGGGGACGTGTGGGGCATGTGCAAGCTAGACGTGCCGAAGGCGCGAGCGGATGGACGGTGAGATTCAAAGAGCCTGCACGTCACTTGTGACGCTTGCGGCAGCTATATCCGCTCTCATATCAACCAGACTGACGGACGACGCGACACGATCGATCCGGAGGTAGTCGGAGGCTCATTCTCTGCGAACTGCAGACATTGATGCGCTGGGACTACTTGGGCGGCGTCTCCTTACCGCCCATAGAACAATCCGGGGGTCTGGTCCCACGAGAAACAAAAGGCTGATTTCACCTGGAGATCTTGCGGATCAGGCCCGGATTCACCCGGCGGTATGTCGCGGGGTCGTCGTTCCTCATGGATTGCCGGGTAGCCGCCTTCGCGCGAACTCTTCTTTTGTGTGCCTCTCCCGCAGACTGGCAAGTTATCTTGAGTGCTGACTCACTCCCAAACCAGACCGGCTAAGGCGCGGGCCGAATCGAGAGCTGCGATCATGGCCTCCGCTGATTCCCTGCTGAAGCCGAGCATCTCGTCAAAGCTGTCCCCGAAGTCTCGCAAGCCTGCGGCTATCACACCGGCAAGCAACACGACGTCATTCTTCGAGAGGCTGAGTACGACGCCCTCCAGGGCCACAGGCGCGCCGAGGAACGCCAGCCTTTCGCTGACCTCGTCGTAGAGGTTCAGGAACTCACCGTGACCAGGCACGGATGCGTCCGGCCAGACCATGAATGCGCCCGTGACGGGGCTGACAGCCATGTAGTCAGACCGGTAGAGGAATTCGTATTCGGCCTGGGCGAGCGTGATGCTGAAAGACCCGTTCGAGCCTGCTTCGACGTACATGTTGCGACTTCTCCTGCGGTAGGGGTTTGAGGTGGCGCCCGCGAGACCCCATGTCTGCCAGCGGGCGCCGAGTCCGCACCCGAATGCAGACGACATAGTTAACGACCGAACGGTCCAGAATCTTCCCGACATCGAGCGCTGGTCCAAACGGAGAAAGGACCGCCGGACGGCGGCCCTTTCTCTACTGATGTGGTCGAAGCTTCTCGGGACGACCCGGCAGTTGTTTGTTGAAGCGGAATGTCCGGCTAGCGGCTAAGGACGTCCTCCAGGACGGGCGTGGGGCGGGTCGCGTCATCCACTCGGGAGCGCTTTTGCTTCCGGAGGGCGAGGAATGCGACGTTCAAGACGGCGATCACCAGCAGTGCGGCGCCGACCCAGAAGGAGGCGCGAATTCCGGCGGAGTCGACGATCACTCCGCCCACTGAGGTTCCGGTGGCGATGGCGATGTTCAGCACGGAGATCAGCAGAGCGGTCCCGGCTTCGGGGTGATCGTGCGCGATTTTGAAGATCCAGACCTGCAATGAGGCGGGAGCGGCGCCGAAACCCAGGCCCCACGCCACAAGGACGATCACGGGGGCGGCCAGGGAGCCGGTCAGGAACTGCGACGCGATCATGGCTCCGGCCATCAGGACGAGAAAGAGCAGCAACATGGGCTTGAGGTGCTTGACGGCAAGGGCGCCGCCCCCGAAGTTGCCGATGATGCCGCCAATCCCGAAGGCGAGGAGGAGTGCGCTGGCTGTTCCTCCGGTGATGCCGAGGTTCGAGTTCAGGTACGGCGTGATGTACGTGTAGGAGACGTACTGACCCACGAAGACGAGGGCGACAGTCAGGAGGAGCACGAGGATGCTCTTACGACGAATCAGGACTGGCAGAGCTGACAAGGTCGGGGCTTGGTCCACGACAAGTTTAGGAACGGCGATGAGCTGAAGCGCCACGACGACGGCTCCCATGATCGATGCCACAAGGAAGGCTTCGCGCCAGCCTGCGATGGTCGCGATGAATGAGCCCATCGGGACGGCGATGACTGCGGCGATGGAGAGTCCCGCGAAGATCACTGACGTCGCTGCGCCAATGTATTTCTCGTGCACCAGGCGGGCCCCAAGGCTTCCGGCGATAGCCCAGAAACTTCCGAGGGAGAGCCCTAGTAGCGCGCGAGCGATGATCATGACCAGGAAGTTCGGCGCCGTGAGGGACACGACGTCGGACAGGAGAAGGAGAATGCTTCCCGCGATGAGCAATTTGCGGCGGTCTGTCTTGCCCGCCAGGACCACGAAGGCGAGGGCGCTGATCGCCGCGACGATCGCCGGAACTCCGACCATGAGGCCGGCGGTGCCCTCCGTGACGCCGAGTTCCTTCGAGATCGGTGTGAGAAGCCCGACCGGGAGCAGTTCTGTCACTGACAGCGCGAAGGAGCCGATACCGACGGCGATAACGCCAGCCCAGCCTCTCTTCAGGGAGAACGGTCTGCCGGCCGTCTCAGGGAAGATTTCTTGATTCGTCATTTTGGGATCTCCGGGAAGGAATGGGGCCCGCGAGGATTCTCGCCGGGCGGGTGATCTGTACTGGTTGTTCCAGAACGTAGCACGATTCTGTACTAAACGTTCCTGAACCGCGTCTATTCCCGTCCAACGAGCTTTTGCCGAAAGCGGCAAAACACACAAGGCCCCACCGAATGGTGAGGCCTTGTGGTCCAGCTGGTCCCCCTACAGACCAGCAAGCGGGGCGTCAGATGACCGTGCGTCCGCCGTCCAGAGCAAGCGTGGATCCGGTCGCATAACGTGCCTTTTGGCTCGCAAGAAACACAACGACGTCAGCCACCTCACGCGTACGTACCGGTCGGCCCGCGGGGACGGTGGAGCCGGCCGCCGCGATTGCCGCACCCCCCGCGGCACGCAGCCGGGGGTTTAACAGGGGGCCGGGCGCGACTGCGTTGACGGTGATGCCATCGCTCGCGAACTCAACTCCCCAGGATCGGGTCAGAGATTCGAGAGCAGCCTTAGACGCGGCGTAGGCGGCGCGGCCAGGCGTCCCGAGCTTGGCTCCGATCGAGCTGATATTCACGATGGATCCACGCTGCGCTCGCGCCATGCCCGGCTGCAACTCGGCGACCAACTGGTGAGCCGCCTTGACGTTGACGGCGAACATGGCGTCGAAGCCATCGTCGGTGATAGACGATGTGGAGCCGGCCTCGATGGTTGCGGCGTTGTTGACGAGGATTGTCACATCACCGGCTCGTCGAGCGAGATCTCGAGCGGAGCCCGGATCGAGGAGGTCCACCTGGATGAACTTCGTCCGATCCGGGCCCACGACATCGAGAAGTTCTTGCTCGGCTTTCGCCGATCGTCCCGATGCAACAACGTAAGCGCCAAGTTTCGAGAAAGCGACCGCGATCTCGTGCCCGAGGCTGCCTGCTTGACCCACTCCCGTGACGAGGACGCGGTCGTTCTCGAACTCCATTAGATGGCCGTGCTGCCGCCGTCGATCGCGACAATCGAGCCAGTCATGAAGCCGGCGCTCTCGCTGCTGAGGTAGACGACCGCCTTTGCGATCTCCTCGGGAGTTCCCACGCGGCGAAGCGGGGTGCTGGCGACGATACCTTCAGTGGCGTCGCCCAACATGGCCATCACATTGTCACTGCTGATGGTGCCGGGGGAGATGGCGTTGACGCGGATGCCTGCGCTGGCGAACTCGTTCGCCCAGTAACGCGTGAGCGTCTCGACGGCGCCCTTCGTAGCGCCGTATGCCGACATGAACGGCATCGCGCGAGCCGCGGAGATCGACGAAATGTTGACGATGCTTCCTGGCGTGCCGGCCGCGATGAGGTTGCGAGCCACGGCGGCAGTCAGGAAGTACGGTCCGCGAACGTTGGTGTTGAAGCCGCGGTCGAAGTCCTCGACGGTGACGTCAGTCGCGTTGCCGAGCGGCGCGTAGCCAGCGTTGTTGACGAGGATGTCGACATGTCCGGCCTCCTCCACCAGGTGCTCGACGGACGCGAGGTCGGTCATGTCGACGAGCGCGAAGCGAGCGTCGCCGCCCGTTGCACGGATCTTCTCGACCACGGCCTCGCCACGTTCGACATTGCGTCCCGCGACGACGACAGACGCGCCGTTGTCGGCGAGTTCCTGAGCGATCGCTGCGCCGATGCCGCCGATGGAACCGGATCCGGTGACGAGTGCTGTCTTGCCTTTGAACTGCATGAGTGTGCTTCCTTTGGTTCGCTCGGCGTATGGCCAGGCGTAATGGGAACCGCTGACTCTCGTGATGTGGGAGACAACGGCGTCAGTTCTGGACTGATCGTTACTGGAACGTACAGTACAGAACCACTATTCCCCAACTCTGCATCCGACTTTGTACCCCGGCTGGAAGGCTTAAAGCTCTACGCTTGTGGCATTCCATCCTGAAAGGCACAGAATCGTGGCAGGACATGACTTTCCGCACCGGAAATCGACGGCAGCTCTTACAGCTTTGGCTATGTCGTTCGGAGTGAGTCAGGAGGTGCCAGCCGGGACCAACCTCTTCGCAGCGGGTGACCTGGACCCAGACTTCTTCGTCCTCGCCGGCGCCCAAGTCGCTCTGGTCGTCAGCGACGGACTGACGGGCGTCCGAAAAACGATCGCTTTCCAGGGCCCGACAGACTTCGTCGGTGAGTTGGGGCAACTCACGCACCAAGCGGCGTTCGTCACGGCGAGAGTGACGCAGAGCGGACCCGTCTGGCGCATTCCGGCCGACCGTATCCAGGAATTGATGAGTCGAGACGGCTCCGTGGCAGAGGTTTTCATGCAGACATTCCAGGCACGCCGTGAATGGTTCCTGGAGTTCGCTGGCGACTCCCTCATTGCTGCAGGCCGTGAACACGACAGCGTGTCCAATGCCCTCCGCGCTTTTCTCGTCCGCATGCGGCTTCCTCACCGCTGGATCGACGAAGGAGATCCCGCCGCAGCTCGCCTGCAGGCCCGCTACGGGATAGGGGCCTTGCCTCTCGTCGCAATGGAAGGGCATGTTCTCACTCGCGCAGCGCCGGATGACGTGGCGGAAAAGGTCGGGCACGCGTATCGGCGAAGCCAGGAAAGCGTGGCCGACATGCTGGTGATCGGAGGGGGACCCGCGGGCATGGCCGCGGCGGTCTACGGCGCATCCGAAGGATTGGACACGGTATGTGTCGATGGCGTTGGGCCAGGAGGTCAAGCTGCCGCGACATCGAGGATCGAGAACTATCTGGGATTCCCCGAGGGGTTGTCCGGGGACGAGTTGCTGAACAAGGCCGCTCTGCAAGCACTCAAGTTTGGGGCGGGACTGCATGCTCCGCTTGAGGTGGTCGCGTTGGAGCCCTCGGGGCCCATCATTCGCGTCGCCCTCCGCGGGCCGGCGGTAATTCTGGCGCGAACAGTCGTTATCGCCACGGGGGTGCGCTACCGCAATCTCGACATCGACCGATGGGCCGACTTCATTGGCGCCGGAATCTATTACGGCGCCTCGGATCTAGAAGCACGCCAATGCCAAGGTCAGGGGGTGATTGTCGTTGGTGGCGGAAATTCGGCCGGCCAGGCATGCCTTTACCTTGCCCAGCGCGACTGCGACGTCACGCTGGTCATTCGCGGCGGTCAGTTGGACGCAAGCATGTCGGCCTACCTCGTCTCGCGGATTCGACAGAACTCATGCGTCCGGGTCCTGTTGAATGCCGAGGTCCGCGCTCTTCACGGAGAGCGAAATCTGGAAGCCGTAACGATTTCCTCCACCGAGAGGGGACCGGAGACGCTCGCTGCGTCCGCGCTTTTCTGCTTCGTCGGCGCCGTGCCGGACACCGATTGGCTGCCGGGCCTCGCCCTCGACGATCACGGCTTCGTTCTCACTGGCGCCGAAGCGCAAACGACCACATCCGCGAATAACCCGCCTCTTCCTTTTGAGACGAGCCTCGCAGGAGTGTTCGCGGCTGGAGACGTCCGTAGCGGATCGATGAAACGAGTCGCGGCGGCAGCGGGCGAAGGTGCAAGTGCAGTTGCGTCCGTGCATCGAAGGCTTGCAGTACTGGACGCCGCCGCCATCGGCTAGGTCAATGAAGCAGCTCGCGCCAGTTTGCTGGGACGCGATCACGCGGTCCAGGAGAGGTCGATCCCTCGGGCCGGCTCGTTGGTGGCGCGAGTTGCCTCCAAGGCGCCATGGCTTCCGTGTCGTAGTTCCAAAACCACTCCTCTCCGGGCTCGAACGACTGAGCCAAAGGATGGTGATTATCGCGCGCATGAGCCGAGGCGTGCTGCGACGGAGACGAGTCGCAGCACCCTACGTGGCCGCACTTCGCGCAGCGGCGAAGATGCAACCACCACCCTTGCGCCGCCTCGCATTCAAAACACACGCCGCCGGAGGGCGGCTGTAGTTCGTCCACATCGTCGTCAGTCATGCCACCAGCATCTGCGATTTGGGTCTCGCCGTCCAGGTGTCGACCGGACCTAAATCGGCCTCAGCAGAGGCCACGCGCCAGAGCGGGTGTGGACCATGAAAGCCGTTTACCCGACCTAGGCAAAGTATTTTTGCATGATTCATCATAGGTACTTGCCAGGCACGGATCGTCTGCACAATAGTTGTGCAGAAGCACCTCACCCGAGGCCACATCAAGAGGAGATCCACTCGTGCCAATGATCGACGTGTACGCGGCAACAGGAACGTTCGCCGACACTCATGCCTTGGCGCAACGTCTCGCGGAAGCCGTCATGCAGGCGGAGCAAGTCCCCAACATCTCGCTCTTCCGCAAGAACACAGCGGCCTTCATCCACGATCTCTCGAACAGCGCCATCTCCAATGTCGACGGTGACACCAATTACGTTCGGGTTCAGGTCTTGACGAACGCCGGTGCGCTCGATCGGGACAAACAGCTGACGGTCGTCAAGTCGTTGACGTCGATCATCGCTGACGCCGCCGGCGACGAGTCGCTCCAAAATCGGACGTGGGTCCTCCTCACGGAAGCGCCCGAGGGCGGTTGGGGACTGAGCGGCCACGCAAACACGAACGACGAACTCGTCCAAGCAGCACGAGCGGAAATTGGCAGCTTGCAAAGCGCTCAAGGCGCCGGCGAGTAACCGTGCGTTCCGTTGCCCCGCTCCGACCCAACCGGCCCGCCGAGGGTTCGGATGCGAGCGATGCAGCGGTAACTGACCGAATTCCTGCCGAGTTCTACTGGCCCCAAGGGCGGCGCCTCACGGTGAAGGAAACCATTCGCTTTCTTGACTCCTTCAAAGGGGTGACGAATGAGATCCCCGAGCACGGTCAAACCGATTTTCTGTTCTCCGGCGAAGTCTTTGCGCGCGTCGACACCACGCGTAGGCGAGGAGCTGCAATCACCATCGCGACGACACTCGACAAGGCCCGTGCTCTCGAAGTCGAATACGAGTCCGTTCAGTCGAGACCGGAAGGCGACTGCCACTGGAGGGTGTCGGTGGATCTGCGGGGTGACATCCCAGACGACATCCTGGCGCTTCTCGTCATCGAGAGCTACCACCACATCCGCTTCGAGCATCCGTATCTCCATGGCAGCGGTGCCATGGGAGCCTTCGTCGCCGGCCAAAAAAGGAGAAAGAAATGACGTCCTCGAATCCAACCGTTGTTCTCGTCCATGGGGCTTTCGCCGACTCATCTAGCTGGGACGGCGTGGCCAGGGAACTGACCGCCAGAGACCGAGACGTTGTGTCGCTGGCCAATCCGCTTCGCTCCGTCCAAGGAGACGCCGCCTATCTTCGCGACTTCATCGCTGGCCTAGGAACGGCGGTCGTTCTGGTAGGTCACTCCTACGGGGGCATGGTCATCACGGAGGCGGCTTCCGACAACGACGCCGTCAAGGCGCTCGTCTTTGTCGCCGCGTTCGCCCCTGCCCCCGGAGAGTCAGCACTCGAACTCTCCGGGCGCCACCCCGGAAGCACCCTCGGGGACACCCTGTTCGCCTACCCGGTCAGCAGCGGCGGCAACGAATTCCGGATAGATCCCGAGAAATTTCCCGATCAGTTCGCGGCCGACGTCGATCCGACCCTCGCCGCCGCCATGGCCATCTCCCAGCGCCCCGTGACGGAGAAGGCGCTGTCCGACACTCTGAGTGCCGATACCGCCGCCTGGAAAGACCTGCCGTCCTGGTTCGTCTTCGGTGACGCCGACAAAAACATCCCCGTAGAAGCCCTTCGCGAAATGGCCAAAAGAGCTGACTCGAAGGGCACTCGCGAGGTTCCAGGAGGAAGCCACGCCGTAGGCGTCAGCCAGCCGCGCGACGTCACGGCAAGCATCGAGGACGCCCTCTCGGGCCTCTAAGCCGGACTCCACCGTGTCAAGCGGCGACCCGAAAACCCGCGTCGCCGGAACTGCGTCGAAACGGTCGGCGCCCCCGCCGGATCCGGACTAGGACGACCGGGCCGCACACGGTGGAGTCCCCTGGCCAGTACGCGAGGAGTCATCCTCCTCGCCGCGACCGTGCTGTCTTCGATGGTGGGCTTGCTCGATACCTCCGTGGTCAACGTCGCGGTGCCCGCACGTCATCGTTCCCGCGGGCGGTTCCTACTACGCCCGAATCGATGACATCGACTTCGCCGAAGCACGGAAAATCTTCGAAGAAAGACTTTGGCTGGCCCTCAACATCGCCAAATAGGCGAGTACGAAAGTCACCGCCGGCGGGTCGATCCTGTTCTTCAGCGGAACCGCGCCGCGCAAACCCGCATCGGGCGTGGCCGTCGTTGCCTCCAGCGTCGGCGCCATGACGACCGTCACACGGAATCTCGCCCTCGAACTGGCTCCGGCGCGATTCAACCTGCTTGCCGCCGGTTTCCTAGACACCCCCCTTTCCGCATCGCTCCTAGGAGAGGGTCTCGAAGCTCGTCGGGCACAGCTGCGAGAGGTGCTCCCCATCAAGCGCATGGTCGAAGTCACCGAGGTCGCGGCCCAGGCCACATATGTCATGTGGAACGGGGCTCCCACGGGAGCCGTGTTCGACATCGACGGTGGAGAGTCTCTGCTCCTTTCCGTCGAAGGCCGCCCGCCCGCGGAGTACTCGAGGTAGTCGATCGCCCCTCTTGCTCCTAGGCGAACGCAAGCCGGTGTGTCGCGAAGCGATCCATCACGGCTCCGACGAGGGGACGAAGGTCTTCCGGGCTCCGGCCAGTCCGGGCAACGATGTCAATACCCTTCAGGAGAACGAGTATCACGGTAGCGGCGTCCCCCGCGTCCGCATCGCGATCAAAATCGCCAGCGCGTTGAGCAGCCTCGATGGCCTCTCGAAGCGCCGATTCGAGAACGGTGAAGTTGCGGTCTACGCGAGAGGTCACGTCGACATCGCAGGAACCCAACTCCATGGCGGATCGCCCTGCCATGCACACCAAATATTCACCCGCCTGGAGCGCACAATGCTCCGGGTTGGCCAAGTATGCCTGCAAGCGCCCATAGGCGCCTTCGTCCGATCCGCCGAGGGCGTCGTCCAAGGACTCCTCATAATCCAGGCAATAGCGGTCGAGGGCCTCTAGGTACATTTGGTGCTTGCCGCCAAACGCCGCGTATAGGCTCCCTCGACCCAACCCTGTCGCTTCCACGAGATCGTCGATACTCGTACCTTCGTATCCAGCACGACGAAATTGTCGTTCCGCCGCCGAGATCACGTCCTGGCGGTCAAACCCTGCGGGCCTTCCCACGATTGTCACTTCCATTCCACTCACGCATCACAAATTGCCGGCCAGCGCCGGCAGGAGAAAGCGGTTCGCTAGTCCACCGGGGCGTCGAGGGCGTTCTGAAGAAGCATGTGCTTCGCGTTCAGAAAACCGTCGAGCTGCATGAGACGGCCCCCCTCCCGCAAATTGCCGACCGGCAGCGCGGCGAAACCGAAGGTTGTCAAGATCGAAGCCACCTGAGTGTTCGCCGCGTCGTCGTCACCGGCGAAAAAAGCAACCTGACGACCCTCTGAGTGTTGCGGATCAGCGTCGATGTAAGGCCCGAACATCGTGTTGAGGGCCTTGACGATCCGCGCACCAGGCAGCTTGTCCGCGACCCACTCGCTTCCCGTCAAGTCCCCGATGTGCGCCCGACCGCGATAGGGGTCGCTGGCCTCGAACTGGTTGGTCGTATCGACAACAACGCGATTCGACCAATCGGCTTCGTCCGTCAGACGTGGAACGAGCTGGAACGGGATGGCCAGAAACACGACGTCCGCCACCGCTGCACCGCTGACATCACCCGCATGGACAAGACCGCCGATGTCGCCGAGTGCTGCGCGGACCGCCTCAGGACCTCGCGAATTAGCAACGGTCGTGGAGTATCCGTGCCGAAGCGCCTTGGCAGCCACAGCACGACCAACGATGCCGGTTCCGATGATTCCGATGCTTTCGACGGCCACGAAGCTCACCCCTGTCAGGTAAATGAGGCAATATCGTCTCGCGCGACTCTCGCGTAAGGGTCAGTTTACCCTTTCTGTACTGAACCGTCCAGTACTAGACTCTGAACCGAGCACACAACTCAAAATCTTTTGTCTACGTTCTAGAGGAGATCATGCGCGTCAGTCGGGCCCAGGCGGCCGCGCACCGCAAGGCCGTCATCGCCTCTGCCGCAAGGCTGATTCGCGAGCGAGGATTCGACAAGCCGTCGATCGCGGACTTCATGAAAGCTGCGGGCCTGACCCATGGCGGCTTTTACCGCCAGTTTCGCTCGAAGGAAGCCCTGGAGCGGGAAGCGTTCGAGCAAGGTGTCGAAGAAAGCGTGACTGGGTTTGTGGCCGCGGCCAAAGCCGGCCCCGAGGGCTTTCTCGAGCTTGTGGATGGATACCTTTCGGCGGAGCATCGGGACAACAAGGAGGACGGTTGCTCAGTGGGCGCGCTGAGCCCGGACCTTGTGCGCGGCAAGTTGGAACTCAAGGAGATTCTTGCAGAGGCGGTGCGTCGCATGGCCGCCGGAATCGCAGAGGGGCAAGAGCAAACCGAGAGCGAGTCGGCCGCCATTCAATCGGTCACGACCATGCTGGGAGCACTCATGCTCTCAAGAGCAGTCGTCGAGGCTGATCCTGCGCTGTCAGACGAGATCCTTCGAGCGGCGCGACAGACTCTGAGAAGTCAAGGCATTCAAGAGCTTGATTCCTAATGATGTTTGCAATAATCTAACCACACCCTTTTGCCCTTTAGATGTGTCGCCTAAACTGGGCTCATGTCCATTGGATCGAGCGAACGCTACCGCCTCAGCCCCGCGCCAGACGGGCTGTCGTTGTTTCAAGATCTCCTGAACACGGTCGGCCGTCGCGGGCAATCTGACCTCCTAAACGAGACCGACACGGGACGAGCCTGGTTCGAGCAGGCGACGCGAGCTTGGGCGCTTCACAACCCCGACTACCTTGGTGCTGTTCCGCAATTCAAGCCAGCCGATCTTGCGGAAATCCGGACCCTTCGCGACACGTTGCGCGTCGCACTCCTTCACCGTGATGACGAGACATGGATCGACCAGTGGCAGCTCGACGGAGGGTTGCGATTTCAGATGGACGGGACGGGCCGTGTGGGCATTCAGCCGGCGGCCACAAAGTCCTCCCGGCTTTGGATGATCGAGACGATCTCGCTGGAGATGTTCAAGTCGCAACTAGTCGGGACGTTCCCGCGCTTCAAGCTTTGCGCCAATCAGTGGTGCCTCATGGCTTTCTATGACCGCAGCAAAAATTCCAGCGGCGTTTGGCATGACGTGCGCACCTGCGGTAACGAGCACAACCTCCGGCAGTCGCGAGCCCGTCGCGCAGCCGCTCGTCGGGACCAATCCATGGAATTGGACGACTCGGCCTCGGCGTGACGGAAGCCCGCAATCGTTCGCGAGCAGCCGGATGCCGGGATTCAGGTCGTGGTAAGTCTGAGCCGGGATGTCCCCAGGCGGTAAGCGAGGTCACGGGTGGCGTACACGCCATCCGCCCCTGACATTTGCCTAACGGATTGTTGAAAGCCTCCGACAGTGACATCGGGCGCCTCTCGCGCGTCCGAAGCCATGGGGGTACGCATGTCCATCAAATCGCACATCGAGAAAGCCAAGGCACGGCGGTGGTCAAAGCTCGAAGTTGCAGGTCAGCCGGCAGGCCCACTCGCCCCCCGAGTTGGTCTGGCTACGGACCTTGCGAGCGGCCTTGTCCTGATCCTTACCGTTAGCGCCTTCGGATGGGTGAGCGCCCACTACGGCCTCATAGCCCTGGCCGAAGACCTCGTAAGTCGGTTTCCCAAGTCGTTGGATCGCGACACGGCCGGTGAGTGGGCATACGCTGCCATCTGGTTTGGCGCCTGGGGCCTCGGGGCCCTGTTTGCGGCGATTTGGCCGGGCTATCGCTCGTTTCGCCGCCAGAAGGTCGCTGTTGAAATCGGCCGCCTCGTCTACGAACGCTTCCAGATCGACTTCTTCCTCGTGCAGCGAACCGTGGCGGTGATGCCAATTTTCCCACGCGCGGTTGGCGGCGTCCGGGGTCCCTGGGCGTACAAAATGACGTCGGCCTTGGACATGCTCAACGGCGAAAAGCCACAACTAATCATCGTGGTACCGCGGCATAAGGGCGAAGCGATTCGAGTGAAATTCGTGCAACCGGCCGCCAACGGACTCCAAGCGCACATCGTCCCGCTTGAAGTACGCACCGAGCCGGCGCGTCCCCTCCAGGTACGAAGCGGCTGGCGGGGTCGGGTCGGCCGATTCTTTCTCACGCAGGCATGACCCCGACTACGCTCCGCCATTCTCGCCGCTTGACCGGTTGCCGACGCCTGCGAGTTCTGGTCCATCGATCTGCGTAGACCGTGAGTGCGATGCGGCGGAGGCGCGGTTTTCGGCGGAGCCTGCGCCTCCTTCGGCCGACGTTACTTGGATCGGGGCGCCTGAGAACCCCGAACGATGTGGGCTCCGAGTGATACCGCGGCGATGACGATGATGACGATGGCAAAGGTTGTCGCGACCGCGAGGAGCCCCTCCGATGCGACGAACAGGCCGGCAGCGATAGCCGGTAGGCCAAAGGCGAGGTAGCTGACGACGTAGACGGCGGCGAAGAGCTGGCCGCGTTCGTGGGCCTGAGCGTGAGGCATGATCAGCGAAACCGAGCCCGAGAAGGACAGTCCAAGTCCCATTCCACCCAGAATGGCGCTGATACCGAAAACCACAAGGGAACCGCTTTCAAGTCCGATGACCGTGAGCGCTGCGCCGACAATCAGCGATATCGATCCCACGAGAGAATTCGTGTTGCTGGACAGCTTACGAAAGATCAAAACGGACGCCGCGGCCGACTCGGTGAACAGGGCGATCGCTGCGCCGTTGATGAGCCCACTGTGGATGCCGAACACTCCCTGAAGAATGGCGGCAACCAGGCCCAAGTAGAACGCGTTGATCATCCAGCTCGAAATGAGCGCGGGGATCGATGCGGTGAAGGCGGACCGAGCCGCGGTGGGAACTGCGACTCTCGGGATCAGGCTTTTCGCAGCGCCGATCCGGCGGCTGATGGGCTCCTTTACGAGGAATGTGAGCACGATTCCAAGCGCAAAGACGATGTCGAACGCGAGGAAGATGGCGGACGGGTCCGTCGTCACCTGGATGAGAAGCCCGGTGACAAGCGCACCCACGCCCAAGCCGCCGAGGGGGGCGATGCTGGCGAGCATGCCACCTAACTTCTTGTTGCCTGTAGGTGCAAGGTCAGTCAGCAGCGCGGAGATGGCACCCGTTGCAGCTCCCGTCGCTAGACCTTGCAAGACGCGTCCGGCGATGACTTCGCCGATTCCTCCACTGTTGAGGAACACCGTCATGGCAATGCCTTGCACGACGAGCGCTCCGATTATCACGGGACGTCGTCCAACGTGATCCGAGAGCGATCCGAAAACCAAGACGGCCACGAGTAGTGCGACTGCGTAGATCGCGAAAGCGAATGTCAGGAGCCAAGGGGCGAAGCCCCACCGAGCTTGATAGACGACCAACAGTGGGGACGGGGCAGCGGCAGCCGCAAAGAGCCCGAAGAGCACTACGGCCATCAAGGCAAAGGCGACAGGACGAGGAATGGTGTCTCGCCGCTTGGCAGCGGGTGAGGCGTGCTCCGACGCGACGGGGGACGAAGCGCGAACGGATTGCTGGGCAGACATGATCGACCTCTCGATGACAATCCCGTATCGAACGGTACAGGCAACAGATCCAAAGCGCGATAGACTGTGCATTATTCCTGGGTTTCGGATCCAGGCGGAGCGGAGTGGTGATGGCAGGGACGTCCACCAGGGAAGGTCGACTCGTCATAGCCGTAGCCGTCCTTGCGTCTCTCGTCGTGTTCCTCGACGGGACTATTGTCAATGTGGCTCTGCCCCAACTACTCCTTCAGTTCGGGGGCGGGCTGGCATTCCAACAATGGGTCGTCGACGGGTACACGCTGACCGTCGCCGCCTTCATCCTGATCGCGGGAGCTTTGTCAGATAGCCTCGGTCGGCTCACGATCCTGCGCATAGGACTCATCGGCTTCGGCGTCACATCGCTCCTGTGCGCCGTCTCGCCCACGGGCGAGTTGCTGATCGCTTTTCGGGCTGCTCAGGGCTTGGCGGGCGCACTGCTCGTCCCCAGCTCGCTGGCGCTCCTTGCATCAAAATACCGTGGCCCGGTTCAGACTCGCGCTATCGGGTTATGGTCGGCATGGACAAGCGCCGCTTTCATTGCGGGCCCGCCGCTTGGCGGATTGCTCGTTGACACGGTCGGGTGGCGCTGGGTCTTCGGAATCAACTTGCCGGTCGTGGCTGTAACGCTGCTGGCCGCCAGCCGGCTTCACCTTCCGAGTACAGAGGCGAGGGGTCGCAAGATCGATGTCCTCGGCGCGTTCCTGGCGGCAGCAGGTCTCGGCGGTCTCGTTTTCGCACTCATCGAACAAGGCCGGCTCGGCTGGGGAGATCCATTCGTCCTGACCTTTGGGGCGATCGGGATCGCGGCGCTGACCGCCTATGTGCTCTGGGAGCGGAAAGCTACCTCGCCGATGATGCCGCTCGACCTGTTCCGGGCGCGCAATTTCTCGGTTGGAAACGCCACCACCTTCCTGGTGTGGGGCGCGCTCTGGTTGGGTGTGTTCATCGTGCCCGTTTTCCTCCAGCAGGTCGCGGGCTTTTCTGGCCTGGTCGCCGGGCTCGCCACGGCGCCCATGACTGTCATCAGTCTTCTAATCTCCAGCCGCGTGGGGACCCTGGCAGGTCGATTCGGTCCGCGGTGGTTCATTGCCGTCGGCCCCCTTATCGCCGCCGCCGGCTATTTGTGGATGCTGACCGTGCGCGAGCCAGTAAACATTTGGCTGGGAGTGATTCCTGGCGTCCTACTCGCCGGCACCGGAATCGCCATCACGTCCACCCCAATCTCTTCAGCCGTGCTGAGCGCCATCAATGCCGAACAGGCAGGAATTGGCTCCGCCGTGAACAACGCTGTGGCACGAGTCGCCGGTCTAGTAGCCATCGCAATCGTTGGATCCATCACCGGCGCTCGCCTCGATCTCGCCGGATTCCATCGCGTCGTCATCGTCGTGGCCATCATCATGATCGCGGGGGCCGTGCTGTCCGGAACTCTCCTGCGAAACCCCAAGCCCGATATGACGTTGGACCCCCTTCCCGTTGATTCCAACGCTGCAAGGCGTCCCGTCGCGAACAAGCCGGAGGGGGCGTAGCTACGTCCTACGCCCCCTCCGGCTGTCTTCTGACGGTCGCCTCTTATTCTTCGGAAACCTGGATGAGGATTTTCCCGCCACGTTCCACGTGTTCGACGGCGGCGGTGATCTCGCTCAACGGGTAGACAGCCTCGATGGGCGCCCTGAGATCACCGGACTCGACCAACGGCGCCGCCTCTTTGATGACAGGGACAACTTTCGACACGTTGTCGTAGGCGCCGACGAAGATGCCCGAGACGGTGATGTTCTTGCTCTTCACGCTGTCCGCCTCTGGATCGACGGCTTCCCCGGATGCGTTGCCGTAGAAGACGAACCCAGCTCCCGGCTCGAGGAGGTCCAGCATGGTCTGTGCCACACTGCCCCCAACCGAGTCAATTGCAACCTTGACAGGCGCACCACCTGTGGCCTCGCGAACCTCATCTGCGGCACCGGGGTGGTCAATCAATACGACGTCGCCCCCAGCTGCGCGGACGACCTCAATCGCGTCTTCACGGCGGACGAAGTTGATCGTTTTGATGCCTCGCAGTTTCGCGATCGCGACGACATTCAAACCGACCCCGCCACTGGCTGCGTCCTGAACGACCCAGTCACCAGGCTTGACGTCGGCGTACTCGCTCAGCATCAGTCCCGCCGTAGGCGTATTGCTCCCGAGCATGGACAGCTGGCGCGGGTCGACGTCGGGAAGTGGAAAAAGGCCCTCGGCGGACAGGAGCAACCGCTCTCGCCAGGCGCCCGTCATCAGCGGAATGATGACCAGATCTCCCACGGCAACCCCGTCGACACCTTCGCCCAACTGCAGTACGCGCCCAACCCCCTCATTACCTGGCACTGTGGGCAGGTCGCGAGGTGCCAGATAGCCCTGGATGAAGAACAGGTCGTGATGGTTCACGGGTGAGAACAGCGTTTGGACCAACACCTGGCCTGCGCCCGGCTCCGCCGGCTCTTCCAACTCGACAACCTTCAGGACATCGCCGGGAGTTCCATATTCCGAGATCTCAATCGCTTTCATGACTTTCTCCTCCGCCTCAGGGCTTGTTTGACTTACTCTAAGCCGTTTTGACTCGTCAAACCATGTCTAATCTCAGAATTAGCAAGGTGTCCCACGAGGCAGCGGCCACGCTGAACTCCGCTCAAATGCACGTTTTTCACGGCCACTCATTGGCACGCATAGGCCTTCTGGCTCATCTGTAGACGACACAGCCATCCGATGATTGACTATGGCTCAGAACAACGATCTGGCAGCGCGGGGCTCAAGCGAAAGACCGCTTTGATCGGCTATTGAGGCGCCCACAGCTTTCAGCTTCCGAGCGAAATGAGGATGTATGTCCCCGGAACTACTCGTGATCCTCATCACCGTCTGCTTCGTGGTCGTCACCGTCTCCATCGCGGGACTCAGCAGTAGATTCGGCTTCTTCGGGCCGATGGCGCTTGTAGCTGTTGGCGCAGGTATCTCGTTCATCCCTGCCGTGCCTCAGATCAAAATCGAGCCGGACGTCATCCTTTTCGGGATACTGCCGCCCTTGTTGTACGCCGCCGCCATCCGCACTTCGTTCATCGATACTCGAGCACGTCGCGATCCGATCATCATCCTTTCCGTCGGCCTGGTCGCCTACACCGTTTTCGTTGTCGGCATCGTGGCATGGCTGATCGTTCCAGCCCTCTCTCTGGCAGCTGCACTCGCCTTCGGTGCCGTCATCGCCCCCACCGACGCCGTCGCCGTGAACGCAGTAACCCGAAAAGCTCCCCTTCCACGAATCGTGACAACCGTTCTCGACGGTGAGAGCCTCTTGAATGACGCCACTGCTTTGGCTGCCTTGAACGCCGCCATCGCTGCGATCACTACCGTGGTGACGCCCCTCTCGGTCGCGGGCAACTTCGCCATAACGGTGTGCGGCGGATTGGGGGTCGGCCTGGCCGTCGGGGTGATCCTCGGGTGGCTACGCCGCCGAATCCACGAGGCCGTGGTGGATACGAGCCTGTCGCTGGTGGCGCCGTTCGTCGCGTTCCTCCCGGCTCAACTGATCGGTGCTTCCGGCATTCTCGCTGTGGTCATCTCGGGTCTCTACCTCAGCTACCGCTCTCCCGTGATTCAGTCCGCAGAGGCGCGAATCGCCGAATCGCTCAACTGGAGGACCGTTCAGTTCGTCCTGGAAAACGCCGTGTTTTTGCTGATTGGGCTGTCTCTAGCCGGAATCGTGGAGAACGCGCTGAAGTCGGACATCCCTGTCTGGCAGATGGCGCTCATCTCGATCGTCGTCTTGGCCGTGATGCTGGTGTCTCGACTCTTGTGGGGCTTCGGGCTGACCGCCGTCTTCCGATTCGGCCCGCGACAGCTGCGTCGGCAAAGTTGGCATTGGCATCAGCCAATCGCTGTCAGTTTTGCGGGCGTGCGCGGCGTCGTCACGCTTGCCGCCGTGTTCCTGTTGCCGGAAGCGACACCGCAGCGCGCGTTCCTGCAATTGCTCGCATTTGTGGTTGTCGTCGGCACGCTGCTGCAGTCGCTTGCGTTGCCGTTGATCGTTCGAGTTCTTCCCACTCTTGTGCCGCCGAACTTCGAACAGGAGCGTATGGAGACACGGCTTCTGCTTTCCGAAGCCCAGCAGTCGGGACTCGACTCGCTGGAGGATCATCCCGAAACCTTCGACCCAAGAGTCCTTGCACGTCTCAGAGCCGACGCGACATTCTTGTCCGACTCCCTGAAAAGTGGAAGCGGAACCGAACCTCCTCACGAGAGCTACGCCCGCGCCCGGCAACACACGCTGCAGGCCGAGAGAGCAGCCGTGCTACGCGCTAGAGCCGAGCACCGATACCAGGAACCCGCCGTCCGTGCCGTCCTCCGCATCCTCGACGCCGAAGAGGTGGCGCTGGCGACCTCAGCCGAGGCGAAGGCCGACTAAACCACAATCGCTAGAGGCCTGGGAGTGACGATTTGCCACTCGCACTTGCCACTGCTGCAAAGCTGGAGTTCAACATCTCTAGGATTCGATCGTCGGGGACGTCCGCCTCCAAAGACAGGTTGACCCATGTGCGCTTGTTGAGCTTGTACGCGGGATGCGCACCAGCAAACGTCTCGCGGACAGCCGACACTTCCTCCGGCGGCAGCTTCAACGTGACCTGATCGTCGGCCCATTCAGCGCCGCTGAGCACCGCGAACACTTTCCCATTCGACGCCTTGAAGACAAGTCGGTCGGGCGCCCATGGACTGCTCTCGCCCGCGCCGTCGAAAGAAAGCGCGTGGCGACGAAGCTGTTCGCGGTTCATGCCTGAGGACCAAGAAATCAGAGTCGGCCTTGACCGTTGGATGCAGTCGTTCCGCCGTCAACGGGAAGAACAACCCCCGTGACGTAACGGGCAGCATCGCTGGCCAGGAACAGGACGACGGGAGCGATGTCTTCAGGCTCCGCAACACGACCCAAGGCGATCCGACGTTCAACAACGGAAAGCAGCTCAGGGTTGCTAAGAATCCCGCCGACGGGTTCCGTGTTCACCAGCGAGGGGGCGACCGCGTTGACCCGAACGCCGCGGCCACCCCAGTCCAAAGCGAGCGCCTTCACGAACATCGCGATGGCGGCTTTACTGGCGTTGTAGACCGCCTGACCCCAGTCGCCGCTGAGCCCTGAAATGCTTGACGTCGCAATGAAAGATCCCGATGTTCGTTCCAGCGCCGGCAACGTTGCTTTGGCCAAGTAGAAGAAGCCATCGATGTTAGACGACCGCAGGGCGTGCCAATCCTCATCGCTGACGTCGGTGATATCGCCCGGAACATAACCGCCCGCGTTGCTGACCACCACATCCAACTGCCCATGTTCATCGATGACGCGATCAACGAGCTGACGAACAGAATCGGAATCGCCCACGTCCGCTTGGTACGCGCTGAGGAACTCCGAATCGAGCGTGCGCCTGGCGTCGTCGAGCCGAGCCTGGGACCGGCCGACAATAGAGACCTTTGCGCCCGCGTCTAGAAAGTGCTGAGCGATAGACAGTCCTATTCCGCTGGCCCCTCCCGTAATCAAAACGACCTTTCCGACGTAGTCAAAGGTGACGTTCTCAACTAGGGACATCAGGGCTCCTTACAAGACGGCGCGGATCCGACACGCTCGGTGCGAGCCGTTTCTTATTGCTCTCAAATCGTCAGATAGGTGACATCCGTTAGGGTATGTCACAAGGCGGCTCGATGGCTAGTGATTTTCTCGACGAGTAGTCGGCGAGGCGTCGCGAGAGTGGGCGGCAGTGGAAGCGGCAGGTCGGAGCGCGCGGTCTCAACCTTCGGACGCGCCGAGACCGCGCGACCTCGATCCTGATCCGATCCAGGTACCCATATCTTGCAGCCTCATCGGCATGCTTGCAATGGGAAGACGACATACGCCCCGCGCATCGACGGATGTCGCGGGGCGTACCATCAACGGGTCCTCCGGCTGGCGGCCCGGATCAGGTAGGCCTCAGATGGGGGTCCCCGTTGATTTCACCGTCGACTGTGACCGCCAATCAAACGTATCCCACCCGGAGAGTAAGTTCGAGTAGAAACGCGAGTCAAAACTCGTTTGACTCAAGCTTCGTTGCGGTCTGGAACTGGACACCGCAGGTTCCGAGCTGCGAGCAGGTGCCTTGACAAGGGCCTACGTCCGCCGAATATGGATTGCTCAGTCAAGAATGGCTAGAATTGTGCAATGGTCCGACCTCGAAGTTTCGACAAAGACACGGCCGTGCGTTCGGCGGAAGAGGTGTTCCGGCGTACGGGCTATGCGGGAACCAGCCTCGATGACATCACTGAAGCAACGGGCCTCGGTCGCGGGAGCATTTATGCCGCCTTCGGCGACAAACATGGCCTGTTCATGGAAGCGCTCGGTGACTACGGCACGAAAACGATGTGCGAAATCGCCTCGGCCCTGGAGGGTCCAGACGAAGAGGCCCTTGGCCGACTGCGGCAGTTCGTCTCGACATCGCCGAGCTTCGTGCTCGAAGACGTCGACATGCGCGGCTGCATGGCCGGCAAGATGGCGCACGAACTCGGCGGACATGACACAGAGGCCATCGACAAGATCGCTTCCATCTTCGCGGCCTTCACAAAACTCCTCGTCGCCGCCATCGAGGCAGCCCAGCGAGCGGGCGACATAGCAGCAGACCTCGACGCAGGCTCGCTGGCCGCTTCGATTCTCGCGTTCACCCGCGGTATCGACATCCTCGCAAAGGGCGGGGTTCCCGCGGACGAAGTCATCGCCGCCGCGGCAACGACCGCCGACCTTCTCTTCCCCCTGCGAGCAGCAGCGCACGCATAGATTCGAGAGCTTCCGGCCGAGCGGGTCATCCGACCGAGTCAGGCGCCCTTAGAGACGAAGCGCCCCCTCTGCCTCGACGGCGTTGTCAGTGGTCGCGGCCATACTGATTGAGTCCTCCTAAAGGTGGACAACATAGTCGAGGAGTGCCTCATCGAGGACGATGGAAAGGGACCGTTATGACCCCGTTGGATGCCGATAGTGAGGCTTCGCAGAAGGCCGCAGAATCTGCCCGTGGACACTTACTCCGCACGATAACCGAGCGATGGTTGTCGCGAGCCGACGAGATGGCGCGCACCGCCATCGTCGGACAGCCAGATGTCACGAACTCAACCGATGTTGCCGAGCTGACGGTACTGAAGCGCAACCTCGTTAGCCTGATCCAGAGTGGCGCGCAGTCGGTCGACCGCATCTTCAGCCCGAGGCTCGACATCGATGCGCTGGCGAGCAAGACGCGATCGAACGTGCACGGCGGCATCACGATTGACCTTCGCGCGGCCGTCGAAGAACTGGCGAAACCACTTCACGATCTCCTCAAGGGCGCCGGGTATCAGACCGAACCGCTCAAGCGCCACGGAGGCGACTACTCCTACGACCGATTCACTGCCAGCGACATGGAGATCACCCCTTATCCCGAGGTCAGCGCTTTCGAACGCGCCGTCGAGAAGCTTGGACATGCCCGGTTGGCGCAAGCCGCCCGCGAGTTGGCGACCGAATCCGAGAAAGCTGCAGGTCTCTGGGACTCGCTGTAAATCCAGGAGCCCGAAAGGAACCTGAGTGACAGCGCAGACGCCGACGACGAACTATCGCGGGACCATCCGTCAGCTCATCAAATTGTGGGAGGAAGATGCGGCCCTTCCTGAAGTGACAGTGCCTGGTCAGGTGGACCCGGCAGTCCCCGTCGCCATCCGAGGACTCGTGGCGCACGCGGTCGACTGCGCGCGCGGCATCCTGGCCATCTATGAAGCGGCTGTTCCCATCGCCGCCGTCCCCCTGGCGCGCACGCTGATGGAAGACTCCATCACCGCAGGATGGATCCTCGCCGTTCCTGACGCCTGGAGGTCCTTACTGAGCAGCGGCATCCGGGATCGCAGACGAGCATTGCAGGAGGCCCATAGATTGCATCCCGCGGACCCGGAAAGCATGGAACGACTTCGCGAATTGACCGCATCGCTGGGTAGGGTCGGTGCGGCCTCCGGGTGGCCGTTCGAGCAACGCGTGCAGTCCCTCGAAGGCACCGAATCTGTTTACCTGCTCTACCGGTACCTCAGTGGGTTGTCACACGCGGGGGCCGAGGTCGTGGATGCGTACAGCGCCGAAGTCAGACCTCCCCGTTCAACGTCGCCTATCGGCCGCATGCCTCATTCCCGCTCGCCGCGCTCGTCCTGAGCGCCGCAACTTCCTCGTTACTCCAAACGCTCATCGCGTGGGATTCGACGCTGTCACACCCTCGCCATGCAGATCAACTCAACGACATCGCGCACCTACTCGGTGTGCGACGGACCTGGGTCGCGCGATCCGGTGGTATCACGTGAGATGAGGCGGTCCGTGAACGTTCCGACGTCGAACGCAGATCGGTCTTGGTCGGGTGCAGCGAGGTGATGAGCGAGCGCAGCCAAATCGGCTTGCATGTCGATCGTCGGATCGAGAAGCCACTGGATCTGGAGTCCGTCCGCGGCAGCGACAAGAATGCGTGCGGCCCACTCGGGGTCGAAGCTCTCTGCCGCGCCGCCGCCTTTGGGGTTGTTCAGGACGCCCGCCACCAATGGCACCAACTCTCTGTAGCGCTCCCCGAAGAATTCGTTGGCGGGCCCCGGTTCGCCAGCGGCGCGCGCAGCGATCTCTAAGAAGAGTCGGGATAGTCCCGGTACTTCGGCCTCTCGAGCGACAGCAGCCCCCAGTTCCTCCACACTCGGCTCCTCGGAAATGCCCGACTTGAGCGCCCGGTCGCGTTCCCGAAGAACCTGGGTGAATAAGTCGTCACGGGACGCGAAGTAGTGGAGGAGGGCGCGCTCGGTCGTGCCAGCTACCTGGGCAATGGTTCTAAGAGAGGGACCGGTCGCGCCACTGTCGGCGTAGGCCTCCAACGCGGCCTCGACGATCTGCTGCCTCTTCATCCGCCCTTTTTCGTAGGGCCCACGTGCTCCGCCAGAGGTCATCTCATCATCGTAATCCGCCGTCAGCGAAAACGTAGCAACACTACGGTTTTGGTGTTATGTTTCTCTTCGCCGAGGTCCTCTCGGCGACTTCGAGCGGAAAAGGACAGGCTCATGACAGCGGCAGAATCAGTCGCATTTCTCTGGGGAGCGACAACTGGAGCCCACCAAACAGAGGGCAACAACACAATGAGCGACTGGTGGCAACGAGAGACCTCACCTGGCAGTCCCCTGCCTTCGCCTTCCGGTGACGCCGCCGACAGCTATCACCGCTGGCGGGAAGACATGGACCTCGTCGCCGACTCCGGGCTGACGGACTATCGATTCGGAATCGAATGGGCCCGCATCGAGCCCGCGGACGGCTTCATCTCGTTGGCCGAGGTGGATCACTACCGGCGCATGGTGGCGGGCGCTTTCGAACGGGGACTTCGTCCGATGCCGACTCTGTTCCACTTCACAGTCCCTGCCTGGTTCGCAGCATCCGGCGGATGGCACCGAGACGACGCCGTGCCGCGCTTTCTTCGCTACGTCGAGGCCATACTTCCGGTGCTGTCTGACGGTGTGGAAAGGGTGGAGACCATCAACGAGCCGAATATCTACGCTGTTCTGGCGTCGTCATCCCGACCTGGCGACGGGAGTCTGTCCCGAGGCTTGCCGGTCCCCGATCCGCAACTGAGCGCCAAGATGATCGCAGCTCACGACGCGGTTCGCGATTTCCTCAGAGATCGACTACCGCAGATCCAATCCGGCTGGGGCATCTCTGTCCAGGATTACCAGGCTGCCGAAGGAGCCGAGGATGTGTTCCACGACTACGTATGGCCGCGGGATGAAGTGTTCCTCGAAGCATCCAAGGGAGACGACTGGGTCGGAATCCA
Source organism: Frondihabitans peucedani (assembly GCF_039537585.1). Lineage (NCBI taxonomy): Bacteria > Bacillati > Actinomycetota > Actinomycetes > Micrococcales > Microbacteriaceae > Frondihabitans > Frondihabitans peucedani. Next base: position 1,749,095 of record NZ_BAABAU010000001.1, on the reverse strand, counting down.
GACCTACACTCGCGGCGTTATCGGCAAGGTCGACGGGCTACCGCAACCACTCATCAACGATCGGTCACCAGTCACGCAGACGGGCTGGGAGGACTACCCACGGGCTCTTGGAGGAGCCCTTAAGCGAGCCGCCGACGTTCTCGGCGGCGTACCTCTCATCGTGACCGAGAACGGTATTGCCACGGACGATGACGAGCGTCGGATCGCATTCACGGAAGCGGCGTTGCAGTCGCTCTGGGAGGCGAAAGCTGACGGGGTAAACGTCGCCGGCTATTTCCACTGGAGCCTCCTCGACAACTATGAATGGGGCACCTTCGGGCCGAGATTCGGCCTCGTTTCTGTCGACCGCGTCACCTTCCAGCGAACAGCCAAACCGTCCCTCGCGTGGCTCGGCGCAAAAGCAAAGGAGCGGCTCGATGAGCACTAGATTCTCACATCGTTACGTCCGCGTTCTTCTCGGACTTGCCGCGGCGACAGTTGTCGCCGTCGGCGCCCCCCTGGCCGTGAACAGACTGTCGGTACAACCTGGTGCAGCCTTGGCGAAGACCGTGTTTGAATCAGGTCCGGCCGTGAAGGTCGGCCAAGACTTTCTTCACATTGAGCAGCGCGTCAGAAAAACCGCGAACGTGGCAGTGCCGGTATCCGGAGCCAAGCCGGCGCTGTTGGACGTCTACAGGCCCAAGACGGAACCAGCAAACCTCCCCACGATCCTTTGGGTTCACGGCGGCGGCTATCTGTCAGGAGACAAAGCCCAAGTAGCCAAGTACGCCATCAAACTCGCGAGCGACGGATTCGTCGTTGCCAGCCTCCAATACTCCCTTGCGCCGGACACCAAGTACCCGGTCCCGGTGGCGCAAGCCGATGCCGCGTTGACCTACCTGCGCAACCACGCCGTCGCATACGGCGGAAACCCCGATATCGAATTCGTCGGAGGCGACTCCGCCGGCGCTCAAATCACCAGCCAGGTGGCGGCCATTCGGACCAACCCTGCTCTGGCCCAGGACATGCACTTCCCGGCACCTTCGGCTGTACGGCACCTCGCCGGGGTGGTTCTCGACTGCGGCCTCTACGACATGAACACCGTGGGTGCATCCGGTTTCCCGGCACTTCGAACTCTCCTCTGGTCCTACACAGGAGTGCGGGATTGGAAGCGATTCGGAGCCATCGATCAACTCAGCACGACGAGGCAAATCACCAAGAACTATCCCGCCACGTACCTGACCGTCGGAAACGCCGATCCGTTTCGAGGGCAAAGCGACGAACTGACCAGGGCGCTGAACGGTGAGCACGTTCCGCATACGACGAGGTTCTGGGCTCACCACAGCACGCGGCTCAATCACGAGTACCAGTTCGACTTCACCACCCCTGAGGCCAACGCCAACTACGCCGCGACGCTTCAATTCCTTCAAACACACGCACAGGAGCAACCATGATCAAGCGCTCTTCGACGAATACCTTCCAGCGCGTAAGGGGATGGCTTGGTTGGGCGGGCCTGACCGTCGGGACACTCGTTGTCGCGACACTTTTCTACGCGGTCCTGGTCCTTCGTAGCAGCTAGTCGTCAAGCCCGAACTCTAGGCGAGGGGTCGGATCGGCTTCTGATTCCGACCGATCGTCAACCGTCTCGAAAAGTTTTCTTGCAGGCGGGAATATCTTTCGACTCGCGCTGTTGAAGGTTCTTGACTGGTCGGTACAGAACATCAGAAGCAGTTCCGACTCAGTCCCCGCTCGCCCGTTCGGGTGCGGCGGGACAACGAGAAAAGGACAGCAATGCCTGACATGAATGGCCCCACATACGTCATCCTCACGCAGGAGCCCGGCCCGACCTGGGTCGACGGCGTCGACTACAACGAGCAGCCTGACTTCATGAAGCACGTCGCGTACATGGAAGAGGTCTTCGCCAGTGGCAAGACCGTCCTGAGCGGACCGTTCATGAAGTCCATTGGGGGCCGCACCGAGGACGGCGGAATGACGATCCTCCAGGACGTCACGATCGAGGAGGCCGAAGCAATCGCCCTTGCAGACCCGACAGACGGCGGCATGATTCAGACCACGGTCAAGCCTTGGTGGATTCCGTTCCACAACTGATCGACTCTGCTCTCCTCGCCTGAGCATCGAACGGGGGAGGTCCGGCCCGTGTCGTCACGGAAACCGGACCTGCCCCAGCGGCTTTTAACTCGACCGTAGCGGCCGATCGTTTGGACACGAGCCGCCGGCGTTACTTGCTCCCGGACCCGCACTTGGAAAGTGATCGCCGCCAGCCTCGTGAATGGCTGGCTCGGGCAGGTTCGCATCGATCAGGCGACGTATCTCCCGCTCGTGTTGCAACATCCAGGCCACAACAGAATTCAGCGATGCGGCGGTCTTCAACCAGGGTGGCTTGCCTTCTTCCTCGCGGCAATAGGCATACGCGTGAAAGACCCAAACCCCGGTCCGCGATTCCGTTATGACGAAACCGAGCGGCGGTTCTGTTCCTTTTGACACGACCCAGAATCCGAAAGACCCATGAGCGTGGGGGTGCGACGGCGGTGGGCGGCGAAGAATGCGGTCCACGCTATTTGCATCGTCCCGCAGTGCCATGACCGAGACGATGCCGCCAGCCACCGACAGTCAGCGCTCGCCCTCAGAGTTTGGGACCGCTCGTTTCGGCGCTGTCGTGCGATTGAATCCACGCTGTCCGCGCGCGCTCCCGCACGGCCAGCGTGATCGAGGCCACTCCCAGCATGGCAACCCCGACGGCGCCGTACACGAGCCACGTCCACAGGTCGCCGGCAACTGTCGGTGCCGCCGCGCGTGGAATAAACCGGCTCGCCCACAGGACGAGGACCAGGTAGGCAGTCGAGACCAGAAGGCCGCCACACACCCGTAGGAACCAGGCCAGAGCTACGTCCCAGCCTCGACGGGGCGCTCGGTATGCGCGGTTTATTCGGCGAGCAAGATCTTGCTGGAGGAAGAGCAGGCTTTCTTTACCCGGATCATCGTCCTGCATGTCCTTGAGGATCGCCGACACCCGCTCGAGCTTTCTAAGAGGAGCACGGGCTTCCAAAATCGACCAGCTTGTTGCAGCCGCCGCGACGAGAACACCCAGCACAGCACTTGTCGAAGTCAGGTCCACCTCTATCCCTATCGTCTTCCCTCCGGAGATCGTTAGCGTTCTCGCTTCGCTACGTCAACGTCATTAAGGGGCAAAAGCACGATTGGGCGGAGTATCGGACGTTAATCGCCCGCAGCCGAACGGTCGTCCTCGATTTCGAGAGCGATCCGTAGCGCCAGAGGCGAATCGAAATAGGAAGCGGACATGGACGCCAGGATCTCCAGCCGAACATTGTCGGCGGGCCACTCGGGAAAATCCCAACCGTCGACAATGTGAGGACTGATCGTGCGGCCCGAGATGGCATCGACAAGCGTCACTTCCACCTCCGCTCGGAGGCGCACCCATCCGACCCGATTCCACGAAACCAGCCTGGGTGCCAGCGTGATCGTGATAATGGGGAAGGTCACTCCCGATGGGGTTTCGAGGTGGCTGATCGTGACATCGACGAGTGTCCACTCTTCGTCGCCGGCGACCAGCTCGGCCGGGAATGTCGCACCGGTCACCCCGTTTCGTCCTAATGAGAACAAGGTCTATCGCCATCCCTTCGGTAAGCGCGTTCCGGCGGTCGGGCGCTGAGCGACGACGGTCGCGTCGGTCACGATGACTCCGCGTTCGCGAGTTCGGTGAGGACATACTCGACGGGCCTCCGACCACGAAGCCACAAGACAGGGGGCCAGTCCTCGCCTGCCGGCGCATCCTCCATGGGGCACATCATGAACGACGCCAACGCGTCCCAGCCCAGGACGTTCTTCGCCGCGAGAAGGACATCGGGCAAACCGGGAATCAGGCTCTCGCCGTCCGGCCAGAGTTGCCACGTGGCGACCCGCCATAATCCTCCGACGTTGGTCCCGGATAGCGCGCCGGATCTCAGTGACGCGACGACGTCGTCAAATGACAGGTCGAGCGCGCCCGCCACGTGTTCGGCGCTGACTGTCGACGCCAATGCTCGGGCTGTCCGCGATGCAGTCGCCGCGATCAACCCGGTGACGTCATCAGGGTTGCCGACGCTGCCCTCGTGCGGGGACGCCCCAAACTGCTTCGGTACCTGGTTCAGCTGGTGACGGTAGAACGCGAGAAGTTCCATTCCCGAGAGACGAAAAGTCCCGGCCACTTGAGTCAGGAGCGCATCCACGGGCTTGTCACTCCTTGAGGGCAAGACAAGCGAGTTTTCGGGCCGGGGCAGGTAGTCGTAGAGCGTGGGGTATCGACGGAAGTCGGCCCCGGCTTGAGTGAGGACGGACGCGAGACTGACGCCCACGTCCCCGAGCTGCTTCGCCCATTCCGCCCCGAAATCCCTCGCAATAGCTTCGATGGCCGGTCGGGGACGCGGGACTTCTGCCGCGCGAATTGCTTCCACCGCCACGGCCAACTCGAGGAGATTGCGTCGGCCGGTGGCGTCAAGCTCGGGAGGTCGTCGCGGTACCCACGCCGCGCTGGTCGTGTTGCCGTATTTCTCCCGTTGAGGTGGCAACGATGTCTTGAGGGCTTCATTCAGCGAAGCGCTGAGAGCGGCAACATGAGCAGAAAGTTCCTTCACTGCTGTCTTGGCGGTTCCCGACCGAGGAATCGACTGCCCCAGAAATCTATCGACGGCTTCGCGGATCAAGTCCTCTGGCGAGGCGACCAATAAACGAAGCGCGTCCATCTGCTCGCTCGGAAGGGTGATCGTAGAGGGCAGGCTTTTTCCTGCTTGAGAGTCGTCGCGCGTCGAACCCATCAGATTCTCGTGAACGACAGGTCAGTCAGGGACAGGCTGCCGAGATTTCCAAGGCGCTGGTTGGTGGACAGAGCGAAAATGCGTCGCGTAGCGTCCCTTGCGGGTTCGGCGTACCAATGCATGTGGCCGTGAAATGCGATCTCGGGATCGACGGCGTCGTACACGTGCGTGATTAGGTCGCGGGACCGTCTGGAGGCGGTACGACGGTCCGCCGGGATGCCTCGGCTCGCGGAGCTGTCGATGATTCCCTGGATGGCCTCGGGGCCGCCGTTGATCGCCTCGTGCGTGAACAGAACGTCCACCTTGCCGGCGGCCGCCGCCTCCTTGTAAACGGCCTCGTCGGGGACTTCCTGCGGCCACCAGTTCTTCCCGGCGACGAGGTTCTTATGGACGGATGCGGCGCCGCCGAAAAACATGACTCGGCGGGACCCGATGTCAAGGATCTCTCCGTACGGGACGACCCAGACGAAGGCGCTCAGCTGCGTGAGTTTGCGTTGTCGCCACTCGGGCCGATTCGCCAGGGCATCGAGGTTGTCATGGTTGCCCGGAACGACGAGGACGTACTTAATGCCGGCGCCCCGGCAACGCTCGTCGACCCGTCGAAGGAAGTCCTTTCCGGCTTTCTCGTCACGAATCTCGAGGTCGCCAAGTTGAACGATCGTGGTGATCGGCGCGGGCCAGTCCCTGATCCGGGAGAAGACGTTCATGAGCCAGATAGGGTCGCTGTGCCAGTCACCAGCCACGACAATCTGTTCTTCCGAGCGCATGGCGGCTCGCAGCAGGACCGCCTCATCGGCGATCCTCTGAGGAGACCTGCTCCACACTTTCATCGGAACTCCCCCCACGTCTCACGGGCGGGACGTCCGGGACGTGTCAGCCACGCCTGAAAACGCCTTTTCGCGTCTGCGTCCACGCGGCGACTGGCCTCAGGCCGCGGGACGAACGGACGGGTTTCCAATATCCGAACCGTCGAGTCGCTTCCGACTCCCGCTCTGACGATGAAGCACGGCTGAGATGACACCGGGCCGCCCGGAAGAGGGAAAACGGCAAGGGTGCTAGCCCATCTCGTATTGCCTTGCACAAGCATCTCCTACCGTTCGCAACGCTCACGTTGCAAAAGTGCCGCCGAACGACTGTTCGGCGGCAACCCGGATATGCCTAGTCGAATCCCCTTCGACAAAAGAACACTACGACACTGATCATCCTTTGGGGAAGGTCGAGGGCGCCACGATTGCCTGCGGTGGACCAGGTGCGCACCTCGGCAGCGAAGCGTCTACTCCCTCGGATCGTCTCCGCGACCCAGGGCCTGGAACATGCTCTCGACGGACTCAAACGATTGGCGCGGGCTGGCTTCGGACTCCTCGATGGAGGCTCGCACATCGGGCGTGATCCAGGCGGCGCCTTCGCTTCGCCTAACACTCATGAAACCATCGTGATCGCTTGCCCCACGGAGGGCAACCGCGGTGGCGCAAACATCTCAGCCTCGAGTCTTCAACGGCGAGCTGGACGTCACAGCCGTGACCGCATCAGTCTGTTGTCGTCGTAGGTCTGCGGTCCGACCCGGCGGCTGGCTCATCGGAGGTTGGAATGCTCGCCTGCTGCTCACGGCCCTGCCGAAGCCACCCAGCTGCGGTACCCGTGGGAACTTCGAGAAGCGCGGCGAGACGGCGCACCGACAGTCCGCTGCGCTGGGCTTCTAGGACCAGCCTGCGTCTTTGAGCCGTCAGTTCGGCACGCCGCCTCGTTGCTCGCCTGATTTCGTCGATCAGCTCTTGCTGTGATGGTGTGGCAGGAATCACTTTTGACATGATCAGGCTCCGATCGGTAGGCGAGGCCGCCACTGTTGCCGCACGCCCAGGGGCATGCGAAAATGGCGGCAGGTCCCAAATCGCCTGGATCGCTGCGTCTGCGATCACCTGAACTCGTGTCGATGCCAGTCGACACCCAACTACTCAAAGTCGAACAATCGCCAGTCCGAGACTCTCGGGCTGGCGATTGTCGTTTCAGGTCCAATCCGAGCATAGCGGCACGAGGGCCCCCGCGCAGATAATCAATTACAGATATGGCGCCAGTAGGATCAGCGAGAATTTTATAGTGACATTGTAGACAGATCGGCACAGTACACGCTTTGACAAGGATTTGTCACACCGCTGACGCGATTTAGACTCGCGAGCGTGCCGTTTTGGGTCTCCGAAACATCGTGTTTTCTTGCAAGCAAAGACCGTGTATCCTTTCCGATACGACCCGCCAGAGTGAGCGCGACCCATTCTGGGCAGGGTCCGTGGGCGCAAAGTGATGGCCACATCCCGGGCCTCGAATCCCCTTCGATCACTTAGCGCCTCGGGGGGCGTCATCGACTGCAGGCGATGACGCCCTTTGACCTAACTCTCGAAATGACTCGCACAATGGAGGGCCCAGTGAGGCGAATCCAAACATCGTCCAGGCTGGCGGCTCGGGGACCCACGCCTTCTGGCGAGCACGGAGCTGGCTACGCCAAAGCCAATGAACCATGGCCATTTGAAGGATCTGCCCCGTTTCTCGGACGCTGGTGGACACTAACGGTCATCGACAAGGCAGTCCCGTGCAGAGCCGTGGTGTCATTGCCCGAGAGGCGCGACCGGCCGAGGCCGAGTCCCTTTGCGGTTCGGGTGGAGGGAACCAGATTAGGCGGCCGACTTACCGGCACACGGACAGGAAACGCTCGGTGAAAAGCCTCCCCATTCGGCCAGTCGGGCTCCATGCGGAGCGGCGATACTCGACCGCCCAGCTGGCCATCCGAGGAACTGAGCCGACATACGCGTATCCCGAAGGCCTCATGGAATGGATTGAAGGCGAAACTTCATCGGCCGGGATGGGGCTCACCTCTCGGCTACCGTCGTCATTCGCGAACGACCCAATTCACCCGCTATTTGCGGGGCGAGCGCGCATGTGGAGGCCAATCCGAGGCAACAGACGCGTCACCTTGCCCGAGCGGCAGGCGGCCGAGGTCGAGCCCTTCCTTGCCTTCACCCGAGACAGCAAGAACGCCTATAGGCGCGGCCTACAGGAAGTCCTGGGGGCGGACCTTCTGGAGTCCAGACCCATGCGTGACTTCGCCCGCAGATACGGTCAGAGCAACAAACCGGTAGCCAAGTGGACCCACACGACGGGCCACCTGGTCCCGGCGGAATCTCGACACGAACGTTCCCTAATTCTCTTGGCCGACTACCACCCGGCGTTTACCCACATCGCCTCGCAGCCGTTCACAATCGTGTGGCCTGATGGATCGATCTACAGCTCTCACACTCCTGACTTCGCCTTGCTCTGCGCCGATCGACCACCGCTCATCGTCGACGTCAAAACCCCCGAGGAGGCGGCTAAACCCGATTTCATCAAGCTTCATCAAGAGGTCCGGGGCGTCCTAGCCGAGGCGGGGATGAAGCACATCGTGTGGGTCGGCATGCCTCGACACGCGATAGGCAATCTTGCTAACTTCAGCGGCGCCCGAGTTCCCAGGGACTCGATGGCCAAATGGGCGCCCGTGGCGTTGCGGCTGGCGACGAACCCCCTCTCCGCTGGAGATCTTGCGCGCCTGGTCGCAAGCGAGGGTTATGCCGAGGGCCATGCGCTCATGATGATCCGACGCATGCTTTGGCTTCGCCTCCTTATAACCGACATGGGCGTCCATTTCCGTTCGTCGTCGACGGTCTGGCTGCCATGACCGCCGACGTCGCCTATCTCGGGGTCGGAACCCAGCTGGAATGGGAAGGTCAACCAGCCACCGTTCACCGAATGTCCATGGGCTACGTCACGCTCCTGAACCTCGAGGGACGCGAGCTGGCTCCGGTGCCGATGCTCGCCGTCGTCCAGGCAATCACCTCGGATGAGAACCCACCCCTCCCTGCCCCATTGCTTCACGGGATCAAATCGCGCCTCAGCAAGTGGCAGCGAAAGCAGTTGCGGGACGACAGGGACCTGTTCAGTCGACTAGACAACGGCGTGAGCTACAAAGCGCATCTCAAAGGACGCCGGCCCCAAAAGTCGATGGACCCCGATCGGACAACACTCGACCATCGGATAGGTGTCGTCGCCAGGCGTGTCGCCAAGAAGCGGAAAATCGACGACGAGAGCGCACGACGCTACATCCGACGTCGGCTTAACCGGCGGCCGGGCGGGCTGGCGACCCTGATCAATGCGAAGTACCTTCAACCGCGCAGCCACAAGTACGACCCACGACTCGACCAGCTCGTAGAGAAATACCTCGACGGCCTGGCGCGAAGCTCGACGATTCCAGGCACATCGATTTACCTCCGATTCGTGGCCGACACGAAAGAAGACCGACCTGACATCGACTTCGCCGGCTTCTCATTGCGAACCTTTCAACGTTCATGCCAGGAGATTTACCGGAGACGGCCGTCCCTCAAGCTGCGCGCCGCAACCAGGAGATCAGCCCAGGATCGGAATAAAGCCACCCATGCCCGACGAGTTGCTACGCGCCCCGGTGAGTTGTGGCTGGCGGACACAACCAAGCTCAATGTCCTTCTCTGGGACCCCGACGCACGCGACGACAACGACACGTTCAGACCCGAGCTGACTCTCCTCATCGACCTGGCAACACGGCTGATCTGTGGGTACTCGATCACCACCACAACGACGGGCTTCGGGATCGGTCTTGCCATGGCCTCCGCACTCGCCTCCATGGTCGACCCGGAGTTGTTCATCGAAGTCGATGGCATGACCTTGCCACGTCCCTTCGTGGGAGTCCCCAAGGCTCTCGCCAACTTCCCGCTCTTTCCCGAATCGCTCGGGACCGACAACGGGCGCAACTACCTCTCCATCCACCAGGTCGCGCAGATGGAACGCCTCCAGACCGACTTCGAACCGGCCCGATCCCTCTCTCCCGACGACAAGGCCCAGATCGAGAGAACCCTAGGCAGTTCCAAGACGATGTTCGAATCGCTCGCCCAGGGATTCACCTCCGGGTCTGTCGACGAAAGAGGCGAAGACCCCGCCGCCGAAGCGGTTGTGACCTACCAAGAGTTCTTCCGCCGACTGGACCGGTGGATCACCATCTACAACTTCCGCATTCACAGCGGCCTGCATCTGCCTGAGGACCCGCGACGGGAACTGAGCCCTTACGAAATGTGGGCACACCTTGTTCAGGAAACCGGCGTCGCAGAGGTTCCCAGATGGAACAACGAGTGGCTTTACTTTCTGCCCAACTGGGCGGGAACCATCTCCACTGACGGGGTCTCGTTTGGCGGTCTCATGTACAACGCCCCAATTCTCGAAACCATCAAGCGAACCGTCCCGACACTCAACGGCCTCCATCAGTTCTATCGAAATCCAGCCGACATGAGACGCATCTACTGCTTCGACGCAGAAGGGTCTGCCTACGAGATTCCGTGGGCGCATCTCAACGAAGACACACCCGTGTTCGGCGACTACCTGATCGGACGCGTCAAGAACCACATGGGACGCCTGCACTTCTCGCAACAGGAATACAACGCCGTCATGATCGAATTCCTGCGCGACACGATCCGCATCGACAAAGTGAACCGCAAGGCGCGGAGCATCGCCCGGCCACTATCTGAAGAACTACTCGATTACAACATCAGCCGCGTCCGAGCTGCCGACGAGGGCACCATCCACAAGGCCCTGGCCGCTCCGACCCAGGACTCCCTTGATTCCATCGATCCCGCTCCGCGAGACGCCCCTCCCGCCGAGGACGACGAACTCGAACAAGCCATCGGGGAGCTTCAATGACCGACGAGCGCGAAGAGGACAGCCTCGCGTACCTGACCGACGGCGACCGAGAGTTCATTAACCGCGTCGAGCGCACGTACCTGAGCGACCCTGGATGGCTCACGGCCGAAGAGATCAAAAACCTGTCATCTGACGACCGCGCCTATCGCGATTGGGAACTCTCTCTATGGCACGGCGCCTTTCCGTATGTCGTCACTACACACGTCAGGTTCGCAGGATTGCAGCTTGGAACGGTCGCCGCGGCCGACCCCGGCCCTGCCGCACCACTGAGGACAGTGTCGCTTCTCACTGGTCCTCCTGGCACTGGTAAGAGCACCATTTTGCAGAGGCGCGGCGTCATCCTCATGAAGCAAGCCGCTCAGCTTCATCGCATACAAATCGAGCGTGCCAGAAGCGGCCGCGGTCCTGAGCCGCGACTTCTTCGCGGTGTGTTTAGACCGATGCTGCACGTTTCGCTGCTCCGGCACGTTACGGACAAACAGTTGTTCACCATGCTTTGTCAGGCTTTACCCTGCCCCGTTACCGACGACCCATCCGCCAGCTTCATTCGAGGCGTCTGGGCGTGCGGAACGCAAGCCGTCCTCATTGACGAGATTCAATACGTGAACTTCGACGGGCAGGCCGGACGCTACGTTCACGACGCGCTCAAGGCCATCACCAACTTCGGCGTGCGCGTCATCCTCTGCGGGCATGGTGTCGAGAAAATGCTGGACGCGGTCCGCAAGACGGAGGCGCAAGACGCGGCCCAGGGTCAGTCAAAAGGACGCTGGGAAACGGTCACGATTGGCCGGATGGAGTACAGAACCCAGAGGGCGCGCGAAGACTGGTCAAAGCTTCTGGAAGTTGTCGAGGGACGAATCCGGCTGGCGGGGCACGCTCCTGGCGAGAAGATTTTGAGCGAGACGATGGCGGACTACCTCTGGGTGGCGACGCTCGGGTACCTCAACAGTCTCTCTACGCTCGTCAGCAAAGGTCTCGCGCTGGCGCTTCTCACCAAGCAGCAGCGCCTCACCGAATCCATTCTCGACACGATTCAGGTCGAGACGCGGAGCGATAAGCAACGGCTGGAGCGACTAGCCGTATGGCGAGCGGGTGAGTTCAACTGGAAGACTTCCTAGAACCCGCCGCAGCGCAGGACGTCCGTCGACTTGCTCTCGCTGCAGAGGTCGAACCGGGCGAGGCATTTGCGTCGGCGCTCACGAGACTCGCATTCGAGGTCGGCTTACCCCCAAGCGCAATCACGGCCTCGGTGTTCCGAAAGGGCACCCCCGCTAGACAAATTAAGCACGCCGGCAACCACCTGGGCGAGGCCGCAGCACAGGACGTTCGGCTCTCACTGGGGTGGTCGAAGCATCAACTCGCTTCCATGACAATGAAGCGCTTCGACGGCCGCATTCTCGAATTCGACAAAGAGTTCGCGATCAACAAGTCGCACCTCTGGGCGAGAGGTACCGGAACTCGCTACTGCCCGGAATGCTTGCGCGAAAAGCCCGGCGTATTCCTCGCCGTCTGGAGACTCTCTTGGGTCTTCGTCTGTTCCCGACACCGCCTCATACTCCGAGACACCTGCCCGGCATGCGGTCGGCCCATCGAAGATCTCGACATCACGGACGACGCCATCATCGACCCCAACCGATGTCGATCCCTCGACGAGGACGCTACGGATGGCTGGCCCTGCAACCAACTCCTGAGCGAGGCATGGACCGAAATCCCCGTCTCCGCAGATTCACCGATATTGCAGGCGCAGGGCGCCATCCTCGACGCCATCGACACCGGCACCGGCATTCACCTAGTCAATACGCTCCGCGCCAACTCCATGGCGCTGCTGAACGCCGACGCATTCCACGTCATTGCAGGACTCACAGGCCTCGACGCCACGGAACTCCGATCTCTCTATGACGCACAAGACAAGGTCGGAACATCTCCGCCCCCCGAGAGCCTCGCCATGGCCGCCGTCAGCTCCGCCGCCTGGCGCCTCTTCTACGACCCGGAGGCAGAGGTGTCTCACCTCATCCGGTTCGTTACCTTTTGCCGACCCGTCAAAAAGAACCCGAAACACGGCGGCTACGGGCCCGGCTCCGCGGCCCTCCTACTCGGCTATTGGCCAGAAGTGACGCACCCGATGCGGGGTCGGATCCTCAGGGCCATCGATCAGGACATTCCCTACACGCAACGAATCGTGTGGGGTTCAGCCGTTCCAGAGCAGCTCGAAAACACGTGGTTCGTGGCACGACGTCGAGGGACCAGGGGCTTGTTGGCTCCCACCGGACGAGACGGCGTCAACAGGTCGCCCTTCCTACCCTCACTTCTATGGCCCACCTGGGCGGCGCCGTGGAGCATCGGCACACCAGGCGAAGCAGCCGCTCTCCAGCGAGCATTGACGGATGCCGTGGCACTTTCTCATCGTCGCCGTTACGCCGAAGTCGACGCGACGCGCGCCATCGACGGGCTAGGCCGCAATCTCCGACCAGCCATGCTTGGAACGAAGGAGCAGACGACCGCCCTCATCCGGCAAATCGGAGAACTAGCGCTCACGTTGGATCTTGACGGGGGTCAGATTCGTTACGATCAACGGCTCGGCCTTCCTTGGGATCGACTGATCGTCACTCCCGAATGGAAAATCCTCGCTGACTTGGCAGGAGAGCTACCTGGTTCGGGTCCCAAACTCCTCAACGTGCGCAGATACATGTACCTAAGGCTGACAGGGCTCGGACTCGGTGATCTCCCCGACGACTGGCAAATGTCCGGCGCCAAAGTGAGCGTGTACAACGAGTTCGTCCTCAAAATGTCTGCCCAGCTTCAGCATGCCATCGACGATTACTTGATCGCCTTCCTCGTGGCAGCAGATAGGCCAGAACCCGTGACGTGGGCTCCGCCCCGGTGGCGTCCGGACGATTCCCCCCTGGCGCCGGAACTGGACGACGTAAATTTGGCGGTGCTCCACAGAATGGTGACAAGAGGCGACGTCACCCTAAAGCGGCTCTCCGAGGCAGCATCGAGAACGGAAAACCACGTGGAGTGGGCGTTAGCCACGTGGCCCCGAGATACCGGTGCGGACATCGAATGCTTCGATTGGCTGGAGGCGGGACTTGCTCTCAGCTAAGCGTGTCCCAGACTCCCCGCTTTAGGCGAGGAAATCAGCATCACTTGCATGATGGCACTGGATTAGTCATAGATTTACGAGGTCTCGCCAGGATGACGCGGTCGCAAGTGGATTGTTCGTCAGCACCTTCCGTCATGCGGCGGAATGTCAGACGGAGCACAACATTGCGATCGCGACATGATCGCACTGCGGACAGCTGGTCTCGACAGTTACGGCCTCCGAGACGGCGAACCAAGTTCGAATCTCGCAGTCAGGTGGCAGGAGCCCCTGCGCTTCAATCCGATCGATGCGAACTGCCGAGGGGCCATGCGAGGCTGAACGGAAATCGTCTTCCCTTCACCTAAATTGAGGGCATGACTGCTCCTCGCCCTTTGGCTCCCGGTCGAAGAGCGCTCAGATGGGCTGCGACGGCATTGACATGGCCCCTTCGCGCTCCTCAAAGGCAATCGGATCATGCCTGGGATCTCGAGCAGGTGTATGCCGAAGAACGCCAGGTTCGAGTCGGACTTCTAGGGGCCGGCGCCACACTGTTGCCCATAGCCGGTGCGCTCCTGGCGGCACTGAACTTGCTGCAGCAGACACATGGTGACAATCGTCTGACTCTTGCCATCTTGCAGAATGTCTCCCTCACAAGTCTTGCCTTTGCCGTGCTGTTTGGACTCTCGACCGCTATAAGCGCGGGGCTGGCGATTGGCTTTGCCTCGCTAACTGCCGATCGATCCATGCCCCCATCCGTGCGTAGAGCAGCCTCTCTGGGGACGACCGCGCTCTTGGTCGTGACTCTCTGGACACAGACGGCGACCGTCTTTTGTGTCGCCTTCGCGATCTGCTATTACTTCTGGCGCTTTCCGCCCAAACGCTTTCGAGACCTAGACATGCAACCGAGTGGCGTAGCGCTGGAGGATTGGTTCAATCTGGCGCAACCCGAAGACGTCGTTCTGCGTTCCATTTGGCAGCAGGGACGAGCCGCGGACGGCATCGGAAAGGAGGCGCTTCGGGAAAAAATTAGAAGTCGCGCCAAGGCAATCTCCGACACGCGGCCCGCTGGAATCGTGTCGGGAGCATGGGTAGTCGTATTTGCTATTTTCGGCACCTACGGTCTGACGCTACTCACCACACCGGTGCAGTTGGCACCTCTAGAGTCTGTGACGTTCAAAGATCACCGGAGCGGCATTGGGTACGTCTTCGCAGGTGGCAGCACTGACGGGATATTCGTCTTCAGGGACATGCAAAGCGTTCGTCAATTGGAAACCGGCTCAATTGCCAGCGAACAGCTCTGCTGGGCCCCACCGTCGGTGTTCTCGAGGACGTTGATTCACGCCTTTACCCGCGAGGCTCAGCCGAAAGGTAGGGCTGTGTGTTGATGGGAAACGCGCTTTCTTCCACGGCACAAGTCACATAGAGCCGACTCGAACCGAAGCCTACGGACAAGCGGCACTGCCTTTGCCGCGAATTCGCAGCAGCTAGCGGGGCGGACCGGGGCGAATCGCCGTGCACCAAAACGTGGATCGTAGGAAGTCACTCACCGTTCGGCTGCGCATGGATGTCGTCGACAGAGTCATCGTCGCTCGGATCGACATGAGCGCCTGGTAAAGCACTTCGACCTCTCCCGATCACGGATAGTAATCTCGCGGACATCTAGCGTGGCGCCCAAGAACGACAACCACTGTGGCGGCAGCGTCAAGTCGCGGCGTGTTGCGGACATCTAAGGTGGCGGTCGACACGCGTTGTCTTGTGTGGTTTCCAAAATGAAATGTCGCCTTCCAGTGTTTGATGTCGTCTTTCTGGTCGCTTGATCGGGCGGCTTGGTCTGGCCATCTGCTACCGATCATCGATGAGAGGCTTTGCCAGCCTGCATGGAAGTAGGGAATTCTGGGGCCCATAGCGCTCCTGTCGGCGACGGTCATGCACCGAGATATCGGCTTAATCGAGTCGCACCCGATAAGCGCCATCACCCGCAATAGCGCCAGCGAGGCGCCTGCCACGCGAAAACGCCCGCGACGCTTCTCCGCTCAGTTCTGGCGAAAACCTCACAACTCTTTACGATTCCTAATGCAGCGCGGGGACGAGCTGGCCAGCACCACAGAAGACGAGTTGCGCCGATCGCTCGGCATAGCACCTGAGAACAAATAGTCGCCTGCAGCTGCGCTACGGGCAGCGGCTTTAGGCTGCTTCGGATGCTCCTACCCGGGTGCGGAGGGCTATGAGGGCGTCTCGAAGTCGCGTCTTCATCGTGCCGATGGGCACTCCGGCCTTCAGGGCTGCTTCGGTGTTGGTGAGGCCTTGGAAGTAGGTCAGTTCGAGGGCTTGCTGCTGGTTGGGGGTCAGGGTGCGCATCGCTTTGGTGATGCGTTGGTGTTCGAGAGTGATCTCGACGGTCTCCTCGACATCGTCGCGGGTTTCTTCGAAGTCGCGGACTCCGACGGCGAGGTCGCGGTTCCGGCTGGATTGAGAGGCGCGAACCCGGTCGATCGCTCGGCGGTGCGCCATCGTGAGCAGCCATGAGAGGGCTTTGCCTTTGGTGGGGTCGAATCGGGACGCGTTCTGCCACGCCTCGAGGTAGACGTCTTGGGTGACTTCCTCGGATTGGGCGGGATCGATGAGGACCCGTTTCACGAGGCCGTATACGCGGGAGGAGGTGTGGTCGTAGAAGACGGCGAATGCTTCCTTGTTGCCTTCGGCGGTGAGGACGAGGAGGTCGTCGTCGGATCGTTCGGTGTCGGCGGCCGGTGCGGGAGCGATACTCAAAAAAGGCCTCAATGGTTGTGGTCGTGGTGCGCCCCTACGACGACCCTCTCGTGACCCTATGCGGTTTCATGAATCGCGCCGACCCCAGTGCGGGGGCCGTCGTCTGCTGGTTGCGGGTCCGAATCGGCCTCCGTGAGGCGGTCATACCCTGGTCTGGGCCGGTGGCTCTGGCAGGGTGAGGGGCATGCCCGGAACGACGCCCCTCGACGATGCTCAGATGAACGACCTGTGGTTGCACACCGAGTACGCCGCCCTGCTCGCTCGTGCCGCCGACCAGGCGGCGCGCACCGTTGACGAGCTTGCCCGCGCGGTCCTCAGCGCAGGTTCGGGCACGGACGAGATCGCGGCCGCCGCTTTCATTGACGTTGACCTGCTCGAGCACATTCGTGACGGCGGAACCACATCGGAATACCTGCGGGAGCGCACCGGGAAAGACCGGGCCGAGCCCTGACTGCACGGGGGAGGAGCAGACCCTCGACTGACAGAGCCCCTAATCAGAGGATCAGCGCGGGAGGCGAGGCGGGTATCCCCAGAACGGGGGGAGTATCCCTCCTTTAGGGGGCATGTACGTTGGGTTTGCTTCACCGTCCCGCACGGCTGCTCGTGACCGTCTGACCCGAATCGGACGCGACCGCGCCGTGGTGTGAAGTGCTCCGCGCCTCACCGTCGAGGATCCCCGCAGAGCCCTGCGATCGCCCCCAGCGTCATCGGGCATCGCAGGGCTTTCGGCCCTCTCGACGGCAGCGCATCGGCAGAGTCACGGGGGCAAACATCCTTCGTCGGCCACGAAGCCGGGTCGTGTGCCTCCTATGGGTGTCGGCTTTTTCACCGACTGGCGGCGGCGACGCCGCACGTCTAGTTTCAAATGGTCCGCTGGTTCTTCGGGTGAGCCAGTGTTGATGATGATGGTGGGGCCGGCGCCGTTCGGGTGGCGCCGGCACCCTCCGTCGAATCCGTCGTCGCGTCCCCCGGGCGGCTGCGACGATGAGCCGCCAAACCCAGGAGGGTGCCCGGCCAGTGGTCTGCGCGCTCCCGCTGGAGGGAGAGCGTGGCTGACGGCATACCGCGGTCGGAGACGGGCCCTCTTACGCGGGCGGCTTGCTGGCGTGTTCTCTTTTCGCGACGCGTGTGAGCCAGCGTTCGAGCACTCGGCCCATGGTGCTCGGAAGTGGAACAGTGACTTTACTGCGGTCCGCTTCGTCAATGCTGAGAGTCGCTTCATCGCTCCAGCGCCGGCTAAGGCCCTCAAAAGCCCAGGTGGTGTCCGTGCCAACGTGGATCGTTTTTGCCTCTCCGCCCGTCGCCGACGGGAGGTGTGCGATGAGGGACGTTCCGAAGTCGCAGACCTCGTAAGAGACGCCCCTCAGCGTCCACTTGACGCAGTTTTGCATGCCCATCCGTGAAACATATTGGCGGCACGGGGCGACGGCAACAAAGCCCGACCTAAGCCATCTCAGCAGCCGCTCATTAACAAGCCGGCACACCTGGCGCTTCCCTGATCGCCAGCCACCGGTGTGCTTCGGACCAGAACGCACGGCCGCCGCGACGAGTGCTGCGTCGCGAGAATGGTCGCCGTATTTATGAACGGTTACATCCCCGTATGGCTTGAGTAATGCCAACGGCTGGCGCCCCAGCCCCGACCGCAAGCAGAAGGCCGCTCCATGCTTCTCCCAATGACGGTGAAACGAGCAAAACCACAACGCCCGTGGCCAGCAGCAGCAGACCAACAAGCGCCATCAGGAGGAGTTTGGCGGTCGGCGTTGTCATGACCATATCTAGGCTCGCTTACTGGTTTTTTCGATGGGCCAGCGAAGCCAGTGTTAGTCCTCCGCTCTGCAAGGCGGCCCTGCACACCTGCGCCGTTCATGGGCTGCCAGCTGTCGCACGAAAGAAAACGTCTACCGGTCGTGATTTTTTGGACGGTCCTTCCAGGGCCACGAGCCGTGTCGTGCCCGCCACTCCACCAAGCCGAGCACAACAGCTACGGGGATGGTGATGATCCCGACGATGAGGACAATGAGCCCAGGAGGGAGTCCGCCGGATGAACTGCTGCTGGCGACGTTGAGAAGCTCCATAAGCGGAACCCTAGTGAGTGCGGAAGGCTGAGTGGTTAGCGAGCGTCGTCGAGGTAGTCGCCGCCGACGCCCGCCCACTTATGCAGGGTTCGTCGTCCTTCGAGTGCGTGTTGAGCGAATTGGGGCAGTGCCCCTCGCGCGTTGAGGACGGTGACTGGGGTGGAGTGTTTGCGTCCGCGAGAGTCGGTCCATTTGACGAATGGCCATGGCGTGATCGATGTGATCGCCCGCCGTGGCACTGTCCGGGACCAGAACTGGCCGTAGACAGTCATGTGGTCGTTGCTCAGAGTGACTCGTGCCCGGGGAGTGCGAATGGCCGCAACCATTCCGAAAGCTATGGCGAGGATGCCGAAGGCGTACCAGGGCCAGCCGGGTGAGATGGTCGTACCGGCCCAGAGAAACATCACCCCGGCCAGAGCAATAATGATGCTCCCGCCGACACCGACCCACTTCGTGAAGCGAAGCTGCTGGAAGACGACATCTGGCTTGGGGCCTTGGCTTTCTGTGCTCACGAGTGCCACCCAACTCCTTCGTCAACGCCGCCGTATTGGCTCCTGCCTTCGGGGGAGCAGCAACGGTCGAAGGAATTAGCTTTCGCGTTGACGGCCTTAGGTTGGGGGATCTCCCGGTTCGCCAGTGGCGTTTGTGGCCAGCCATGCGCGTAGTCGACTGAGGGCGATCTGGCGTTCCCGACGTCCGAGTCGATCGTCACGGAACATCACCATGGCGACAGTTATCGTCCCACCCCAATGGTCGTGACGCTCGACGACGCCTGCCGTAGGAAAAGCAGCGATTTCATGCCTGGGGATTGATTGCGTGACGAGCAGCCCTCTCACTCTGAGAGTGGACGGGGTGAGCACATATCCAGCCCGAAGGACCCTGACCGTGGCAATGAGAGCGAGCGCTGCGGCCACGCCGGCGAGGACTGTCTGCACGACACGGATGGGCGGGTAGACCGCGATGAATACACAGATCATCACCGAGAATGCAGAAGTTCAGGATGCGGATCGTACGAGGAGCCAGGATTACTTCTGAGTCTGCCGTCATGGGGGTGGGCCTCTCTCCGGCGCCAAGGGGACGCAGGTGTTACCGGTCTCTGTGTTTGAACGAGTTGTAGATCGCGTAGCCGACGATGGCCGCGATGACCAGGAGAGCGATCCACCAGTACGAACCAAGCACGGATGCACCCATGAGTTTGACTTCCTTTTTGAGAACGCAGGCTAGCTGCCCTGAGTTGAGCCAAGCCCGAGGGTCTTGCCGCCGCCGTGACGTCGACGGGTAGTCGTACGTTGAGGAGCCAATCGCCACCATGCCCGAGGGGGAACCCCTACCGTTCGTATGCTGTCGCGCTTCGTCTCTGGCGCTTTTTCAGCCCTTCGTGGCTACGGGCAGAGTTCCTTCGTCAGCCTCTCGACGTCGGGGCGAGGGCCGGGAGAAGTTTGTGGAGACCTGCGAAGAGACGTGCAGTGAGAAGCGCCGGGTCGATGATGTCGCCGGTCCTGATGAGCCGGTCAAGGTCTTCGAGCAAGGTGATCACCGTGACGACCTGTTCAGATGGATCGGAGATATCCGGCTTCCCCTGGGTCGTGGTCGTGGCGAAGAAGAGGTGCAACGGCCACGCGGAGCGACCGGGGTTGGGGTAGATGGTGTGCAGATGCACGAGCTCGTCCGGGATGAGACCCGTCTCCTCGCGACACTCGCGACGAGCTGCGTCCGCTGGGTCTTCGTTCTCGTTTCCAGCCCCACCCGGAAGGTCGAAGATCCATGCGTCGATCGGGTAGCGGTATTGCCGGGTGAGGATCACGGAACCGGGTTCGGGGCAGATGAGGACAGCGACGGCGTACGTGATGCTCTCGTCGACTTCAAACATCGTTACCTCTCCGGTGGGTAACTCGACAGTGTGCTCCGTCAGGACGACACGGCCAGCGTGGAGGACTCGTGTGCTCTGCCGCCGCCACCGGGCCTCAACGTGGTCGCTCGTTGGCTTGAAATCCATACGTGCTGCCCCTCCCGCGAGTGAAAGGCCAGTTAACTGTGGCCGGAGGGTTCATGGGCCTGCGGGGTTGAAACCCAACGGCCTCTCTGCGGCCTTTTCGGCGTTGGACCTGCTGGCGGTTCCGTTGACCATGCCCGGAGGCCGGTCATTCATCGGGACGCCTTCTGGCGACCGTTCTGGTCGACGGAGGCCAAGTGGCACCTGGCCTGCAAATTCGCGTATGCCTATCCCGCAAAAATGCCCGGTGACGGGGGTGTTAACGCTACAGTCATCTGATGCTCATCGGATACGCCCGCGTCTCGACATCGGGACAGGATCTCGCAGCACAACGTGACGGTCTCGCAGCGCTCGGTGTTGACGGTCAACACGTGCATGTTGACCACGGGCTGTCGGGGACGACTCGAGCCCGGCCCGGCCTCCGCGAAGCCCTCGCTGCGTGTCGTGCCGGCGACGTCCTGGTCGTCACGAAGCTCGACCGCCTCGCCCGGTCTTTGCGCGACGCGACCGACATCGCGGACGAGCTGACGAAGAAAGGTGTGGCGCTGAGCCTAGGGGGCGCGGTCTACGACCCCACCGACCCCGTCGGTCGGCTCCTGTTCAACGTCCTCGGCATGGTCGCCGAGTTCGAAGCCGACCTCATCCGTGCCCGCACGCGGGAGGGCATGGCGATCGCGAAGGCCGCCGGCAAGCTTCGCGGCCGAAAGCCCAAGCTCACCCCCTCGCAGGAGAAGCACCTCGTGCAGCTCCACCGCACCGTCGAGCACACGACGAGCGAGATTGCCGAGCTGTTCGGAGTCGCCCGGTCCACGGTCTACAGGGCTGTTCAGCGCGCCAACTAGCGGACAGCTCCTCACAGGGCAGAGTCGCGCTGTGATGGGTTGGGGGCTTAGATGTCGTCGTAGCCGGGGTGGGCTTCTGCACTGTCGATCGCAGCTTGAACGGCCTCGTCTTCTTCGTCTTGTGCAGACAGCCAAGCGGTCACGTCACCCCATGGCACGCCAGCCAAGACCGTCGTGAATCCTTGGACCTTCGTTGCCTTCTCCAAGGAGCTAGACGAAGATGCGCTGTAATTCTTCAGGGAGAACTGGACAACTTTCAAAGCCTGGATTACTTCGTCGTCAGAGGGTTGCCACGTTGTCAGCACACTAGACAGTCGCGCCGTTCCCGTCGACCAGAACCCAAGTTTGGCGGCGACTACTGCTGTCAAAACGTGCAGCTTTAGGTAGCGGCGCTGTACGCCTGGGAGGTTTGCCGCGGCACTAGCGAGAGCGCTGACCACTCGTTCATCGAGACGAACCACGAAGAGATACAGGTCAAGCGAGACGGTCGAGTTGAAGATCTGTGCGTAGCGCGTGTCGTCTTTTAGGAGGCTAGAGGGCTTTCCACGGGCCTCATCTGGGCGAGCCAGAACTACGGCGGTTAGCGCCTGGCCCAGGTCTCGGATCGATACGACAGCTTCTCCCTTTGCGCGTTGCTCGCGGAAGCTGCCCTTGCGGCGGTCGTAGTAAATGCTTCGAGCTGCAAAGTACGACTCGATGTCCTTCTGAACGGCGTCAGTCGCGCGAAGAGAGGCTGAATCAACTGATGTCTGGCTGTTCGTTGATCTCGTGACGGCATCGCGCTGATTGTCGTCACTCGTGGTGAGAATTCGTACCTGTACGAGCTGGTCGCGGGCGGCGGAGTCTGGATTCTTCGCGAGGAAATCGTGGATCACGCGCGTGGTCTGGAGACCGTTGACGACCTTAGGAGCTGTCATGTGGACGGCCTCGCCTACCGTCGTAGCCACTTGGCAGATGAGGGTGATGCCGTTGTTAAGCCACCAGAACGGCGTGCCATCTGGCGATGCAAGCGTTTCGGAGATGGCTTGGTTGACTAACACCTGACCTTGGTAATCACGCACGTTCTCATCGAGAAGGCTGAGTCGCACACGACCAGATCCGTCATCGACGAAGGCGGCGTAGTCCGCCAGTCGCACCAGAGTGATCGTGCCCGCCCCGCTGGCTAGAGATCGTTGATAGGCCAACGTGAAGTTCTCGGGTGGAAGCTGCCGGTGCCGCTGAATGAGCTGCGGAGCCATCTCCAGATCAACATCCACGCTGCTGACAGCCGGCAGCGCCTTGAGGACCCTCTCTAGCTCGTCAATCTTGGCCACCGTTTCGCCGTTTAGTGGCGACAGATCGGACATTGTTCCAAGCGCCACTCGGAATTTCAGCCTGACGCCACGCACTGCCAGTGCGGACCAGGCAGCCCGGGCGATGTCGAAGCGATCGAGGATGGCGTCGTTGAACTCGGTGGTGGTCAAGTTGGTTGCAGGACTTAGGTCCATGAGCCGTGGCAAGTTGGCGATGAGCTTTTCGATCGCGGTCGTGCCCATCCCGTGCATCTTGGTCTGGATGACGACTACCTCGAGCTCGCCGTGGCCCTGCTTGGCGGCCGAGGGGAGCTCGCCAGCGACAATGTCGCTGTCAGGCTCCAGTGGCTCGTTATTGAAGAGTGTGTAGACGGCGTCGATCCCTCCGTCCAAGGCGCCATCTGTCAGTCCATCGGTCAGTTGTTCGTGAGACGCATCAAATGAACCCCTCTGGATGAGGAGGTGTGACACGTACTGGACGAACGCGCGACCGGGATTATCTGGAACAGCATTGGCTTCGCAGTAGGACTTAAAAAACTCTTGAGCGAGTTGCTCGTGAGAAGTCGGCAAGATGGCCCCCCGGTTGTTTGATGTGATCGCCGCTCACATTAGCAACCGTGCTGGACGATGCCGGGCAGTGAGGGGAGGGGGTCCCAGTAGACGATCGGTACCGGAGACTGCTGCTGAACTGCGCCGGCTTTCCCTTCGGCGCAGATCCGTCGCCACCATCGCAACACCCCCCGCCCGCTAATTCTTTGACGCAGCTATTTAGGCTTCGAACGAAGACCCACCGTCGAGCCACCGTTGCAGTGCCGAGTCGGGCGACCGCATGCTGTCGGGATCAATAAGCGGCCGCACCAGGTCGCTGAGTCTGCTCGGCGTACCGCTTAGCACCTCACCTGCTGCGATGCGACCGGCACCAGCGATCCAATCGGCAAGCTGCACGCGCGGATCGGTAGCCGAATTGATTTGAACGATGTCTTGAAGCCGTACGCCATACATCGATGAGGCAACCGACTTGATAATCTCAAACATCAGCGGCGTTAGTTGACGGTACTCGTCAATGTACATTTCGAACGCGGCACCGTGAAATCGGTTGTGCCAAGTAGTCGCGACAACCAACATCGTGGGCAGCATCGGGTCAAGATCAAGGGTCGCAGAATCGTCACCCTCGATCGCATACGCCTCGTGGCGTGCATCCCACAACCGTCCAAGCATTCGCGAAGCGCGTCGGTTGTGCGAGCCGGCCACATTTGCTAGACGGAGGGCTCTGATAAATCTGTCGGCACGACCAGTTGGTGCGAATGGAACTTTGTATGACTTACACAACGCGTTGAAACTTGAAAGCAATTCGGCTCGCGTGCTTTCGTCAAGAGCTGGTAAGATTTGGTCTGTCATCTCGTCCGCGTAGTAGCCCTGAATATGCATAGCGGGCGGCGTGCCGAGGCTGGATTCATGCTCCTCTACGAGGAGTGAAATCATCTTGCCGGCCAAAAACTTTGCTTTATCTGCCAGGTACACGCTTGATGTTGCCGCCAAGGGCCCACCGGGCAGGAAAAGTGACTCAGCGACAGTGCGGTGCTTCTTGAACAGCTTTGATGCTTTCAGTTCGCTACCTTGTCGAGCCTCCGCTTTCGTGGACCCAAGCGCTTCACGAGTCTGAACCACAACATCCTGGGCCTCCGCGATGGAAAGCGCTGTCGTGCCGTAGCTGAACGTGCGGTGCGTTGCACTGCTGAGGTTTTCGCCGTCAGAACCTGATTCATCACCGACCACCTGCAAAATCACGAGCGGAGCATACGACTTCCAAGGGACGCCGTCGCTGAAGGCGCGCAGTCCTAGGCCAAAGCGGCGGAAAAGATCCGATTTCAGGTCGAACGGCTACTGCTATTGCGCGACGTAACGGGGCCGTCCTCGTTTCAGGTCCGCGAGCTGCTCGGCTAGCGAGGGGGTCCACTAGCCGATCGCTCATCGAGATCGGCACCGGACTGGTCTATCGAGACGTCTCGAGCCAAGTGGCCGCGGAGGAGTGGATGACGCTCGCGGTCGTTCGGTGACCGATCGGCTGGCGAGACTTGGTTTTCGCCCCGCCAGGCGTAACGCACGCCTCCGCTTAGCCGCGCGTAGGCCCCCGGAGCAGTAGGAAGTCTGGACGAGGTGTTGTCGCCGAGTGCAATTGACGCAAACGCAAACAAACCGTAGCTGTCAGTGCCTTCCGCTATGTTTTGAGTATTCAGTCAGTGAAATTGAACAAAAACGGTAACGAAGGAGTTACGCGATGGCTACTCGCCGAGTTGATGGACTGATCTACGTACCCTGTCCCAAGTGCGGGCGCAATCTCGGCCCCTATACCCGTCTCACCGGCGGTCTCATGAAGTGTGGCCACTGCGGCAAGGAATTCACCGTCCGGGTCTGATGCCCCTGAGATAGTGAAATGAGCGCTCAAGAGCTGGAGCACGGTCGACGCCTCAAAGGACGTCGGCGGTTTTGCTGCGGCAGATGCAGGAGGAGCACTCCGGTCGCTTCCGGATTGCACCTGCGAGAGATGTTGACTGAGGGGAAGAGACGCTATGGCACGCAGCGACACACTCCGCGCAGAACTTGCCCGGTTGCAATCGCGTAAGGCGACGCTGTCCGCGGACATTGCAAAAGCGGAGAAGGAGGCGAGCGGTGCCCGCGAGTCCTCCAGAAAGAAGCGAGACCAGGCTGGACGGTCAAAAAACGCCGCCACGATCCGTAACGCCCTGTCGGCGGCCGAGCGCGAAGACAAGAAGCTGGTGGCAGCCGAAAACAAGATCGCGAAGGTACGGAAGGACCTCGCTGGGGTCGAAAAAACGATTGCGTCGAAGACAACTTCGCTTCGTAGCGCCGAAACGAGCGAAGAGCGAGGTGCCGCCAGTAGGCAGAAGCAGGAGGATACCAAGCGCCGGCAGGGTGAACGCAGCCATGCAAGGGACCTCGCGCGCTTGAGCCGTCCGGGCCCAGAAATCCGATACGTCGAAGTTCGCCCACCGGAACCAGACAAGTTGCGTGTGCTCTACCTCACGGCGAATCCAGATGCGATTGAACAGTCGGTAACCTATCCCGACGGGACTGTCCAGCAAGTTGGCACTTGGCTGCGCGTCGATCAGGAAGTACGTCAGGTCCGACAGGCGTTACGCGGATCGAAGTACCGCGATCTGGTGCAGATCGACCATGCACCGGCGGCTACGCTCAACGACTTGATCGATGGTCTGAACGACCATCGCCCTCACATCGTGCACTATTCCGGCCATGCGAGCGCGGCTGGCTTGTTCATGGAGAACGACGCGGGCGACCTGGACGGCAGTGATATCGACTTCCAGCTACTCGCGCGGGCGCTCGGTGCCACGGACGATCCACCACGGCTGCTCGTACTAAACGCTTGCGAGAGTCTCGCTGGCGCGGAGGAAATTCTTCAGACGGTTCCGGCAGTGATCGGCATGTCTGATTCCATCGGGGACACCTCCGCGACTGTGTTCGCTGCAGCCTTCTATTCGGCGATTGCGTCAGCTCAGTCCCTGGCGACGGCGCTGGAACAGGCGAAGGTTCGAATGCAGGCTGCGGCACTCGATGGGTCGGACCTCCCACAACTGCGCGCTCGGGATGACGTCGACACCGCAAGACTCGTGCTCGTGACACCGCCGGCGTGAGTTCTGATCTAGGGCGCGGCCACAATGACGGCGGACTTCGTGACGAGACGGCCCATGCCAGGGCTCACAAGCTTCATCCCCTGCAAAACGGAACGTCTTCCCTAGGACCCCTCAGTGAGAGGCAGACGACGGACATAGTGACCGTCCTGGCTTTCAGCGACCGGCGATTTGGGCTGCACCCCGTAATCTTCGTCGACCCACGACGCCCCAAACTGAGCGCCCTCATCCTTCCAGATTCCGACGGCGGGGCAGCCTGCCACAGAGGTCCTCAGTGCCCGATAGGCGATCGGCTGTCGGACGCGACGGACGCCCCGCCGCGCCTGCTGCTGCGGGGGAGTTCCGTTCGGGTCAGCCGCGGTCGCGGGCCATTCCTGCTTCGGTGTTGCGGGTACCGACGGCCACGCCGTGAGGAGAGGCCGCTGCGATGCGTTCGAGATCGCCAGTGGTGAGGGCGACGTCGACAGCGGCGGCGTTCTCCTCGACCCGGGACGGCTTCGTGGTCCCGGGGATCGGGACGGTGCCGGCCTGAACCAGCCACGCGAGCGCGAGCTGCGCCGTCGTGACCCCTTTCTCGTCAGCGATGACCTTGAGCGCGTCGACGACGCGGAGGTTCGCATCGATCGCCTCGTCGGAGAACCGGGGCAGGTTCCGCCGGGCGTCCCCCTCGGGGAGGTCGTCCTTCCGGGTGACGGTGCCGGAGAGGAACCCGCGGCCGAGCGGCGAGAAGGGCACGAACCCGATCCCGAGCTCTGAAGCGGTGTCGAGGACGCCGTTGTGCTCGGCGTCGCGCTCGAAGAGGCTGTACTCGGACTGGATCGCCGTGATCGGGAACGTCGCGTGCGCCCGGCGCAGGGTCTCGGCTGACGTCTCGGAGACGCCGATGTAGCGGGCCTTGCCGGCGGTCACGGCTTCAGCCATCGCGCCGACGGTGTCCTCGA
Organism: Frondihabitans peucedani; assembly: GCF_039537585.1. Lineage (NCBI taxonomy): Bacteria > Bacillati > Actinomycetota > Actinomycetes > Micrococcales > Microbacteriaceae > Frondihabitans > Frondihabitans peucedani. The sequence continues at coordinate 1,721,877 of NZ_BAABAU010000001.1, read as the reverse complement.
TCGGGACGTTCGGGTCCGCCCGGTGGAGGTACCAGAGGTCGACGTGGTCGGTGCCGAGGTGCCGGAGGGACCGGTCGATGGCCCGTCGTGCGTGCTCTGGAGAGCCGTCGAGACCGATCGGCTGGCCGTCGTCGGTGAAGTCGGTGGCGAACTTCGACGCGACGACGACACGGTCTCGATCGGAGCCGAGCACCTGGCCGAGGAGCTTCTCGTTCTCGAACGGCCCGTAGGCCTCCGCGGTGTCGAAGAGGGTGATCCCGACATCGAGCGCGCGATGGATGGTCGCGGCGGAGCCGGCTTCTGTTGCACCGCCGTAGAAGGCGCTCATGCCCATGCATCCGAGCCCGAGCGCGGACGTGACCAGGCCTTGGGAGCCGAGAGGGATGTTCTGCATGGGCGTTCTCCGTTCGTCGCCGGGATGACCCGGACGATGACGACCTTCCACCCTGGTGTGCGCACCATGTCAAGTGGGAGACTCGGCTCATGCTGCTTCCCGAGGTCCACGTCGATGAGCCGATCACGATCAGCGCTGCGGCGGAGCTGCTCGGCATCACGGTCGACACGATCCGCTACTACGAGAAGGAAGGGATCGCGCCGGCTCCTGAGCGTGGGCAGGATGGGTGGCGGCGGTATGACACGGCGACGCTCAGCTGGCTCGCCGGGACAGTGATGCTCCGCGGGACAGGGATGAGCGTGCAGGAGATGCGCGAGTACGCGGCCGCGTACCGAGCTGGCGCTGACGATGCCGCGCGGCTTGCGCTCCTCGAGCAGCACCATGCGACCGTTCTCGCTCGGCAGGCGGAGGTGCAGCGGCACCTCGCTGCGCTGGAACGGAAGATCGAGGCGTACCGCGAGACCATCGCCGCGACCGGCGCCCAAGCGGTGGCACGACCTCCAGCCCGATCGACCATCGGCTAGCGGGTAGAGCTCGCGAGCGTCTTGCTGTACCAGCGGTCGGAATGCGGCTCATCGTTGAAGGCGCCACGCGCTCGAAGCCATTTCGCTCGTACATCCCGCATGCCTCCGTCAAGGCGGCGCGAGTGTGGAGCCGGAGAATCCCGATCCCGCGCTCTCGGCAGGCTTCTTCCACCTCGCGGAGGAGCTGCGAGCCGACACCTCGTCCTCGACGTGACGACGACGTGAATACTTTCGTGAGCTCGGCCGCCTCGCCGAGGAATCGGACGCCGGCGCCGCCGAGGGCGCTGCCGCCTTCTCCGGCGACCGACAGCACTCCAGTGGCACCTCCCAGGTCGTCGGAGGGCTCATCGTGGAGCGCCGGATCGACCTCGACCCCTGTTGCTGGCCGCCCGTTCCACCGAGACGCGACGTCGCTCATGTGGCAGTGAACGATCTGAGTCGCCGTTGGGGAATCAGGGCGGACGGCTTCGATCGTCATCACGACAATGAGCGTAGGGAATCAGCTGACCGACGGATGTCGGTGGCTCGCGCGAGAATCGACGCGATGATCACACCTCTGCTCGACGTCACGCGCATCTACGCCGAGCCCGCCGCGGCTGCGTCTGCGCGCGGGCTCGAGATCCTGGGGCGCTGGCCCGACGCCGAGGTGGTGCCGGTCGAGTCGCACTGGCGCATCCCCGAGCTCCACGGCGACGAGGCGAACGTCCGGCGCTGGGTGCGCATCAAGACCGAGGCGCTCGTCCTGGGCGAGAAGAAGAGCATCGCGACCCGACCGAACGGCCGTTCCGCCGACTTCATCGCGCCGTCGCTGTCGAACGGCTGCGCGATGGCCTGTGTCTACTGCTACGTGCCGCGCCGCAAGGGCTACAGCAACCCCGTGACCGTCTTCACGAACAGCGACCAGATCCTGCGTCACGTCGCCCGGCACATCCACAAGCAGGGCGAGAAGACGATGCCGAACCAGTGCGATCCTGCGGCCTGGGTCTACGACCTCGGCGAGAACAGCGACTGCTCGGTGGACGCCCTCATCAGCGAGAACGTCCGCGACGCCGTCGACCTGTTCCGGATGAGTCCGACGGCGAAGGCCTCCTTCGCCACGAAGTACGTCAACCGAGACCTCCTCGACTGGGACCCTCGGGGGCGCACGCGGGTCCGCTTCTCCCTGATGCCGGCCGAGGTCGCCAAGGTCACCGACCTCCGGACGACGCGGATGAGCGAGCGCATCGCCGCGATCAACGACTTCGTCGAGGCCGGCTACGAGGTGCACGTCAACTTCTCGCCCGTCATCATCACTCCGACCTGGCTCGACGACTGGCGGGCTCTTCTGACCGAGGTCGACGACGTCCTGAGCGACGCGGCCAAGCAGCAGCTGGCGGCCGAGGTGATCTTCCTCACGCACAACGAGCCGCTCCACGAGGTCAACCTCGGCTGGCACCCGACGGGTGAGAGCCTGATCTGGCAGCCCGGCATCCAAGAGACCAAGCGGTCGCAGAACGGCGCTGAGAACATCCGCTACCGCTACGACCTCAAACAGCGCGGCGTCGCCGAGCTCACGGCGCTGATCGCCGAGATCCTGCCGTACTGCCCGATCCGGTACGCGTTCTGATGGCGCACGACGCGTCGGCGGGCGACCCCGACGGTGACGGCCCCGACGGTGACAGCACAGACGCCGAACGCTGGCTCGTCGTGAACGGCCGCCGCTGGAGGCGCACCGACCCGTCGCTGCCCGACGACCTCGTCGAGGCTCTGAAATCGCATCTCGGGCGGGGCCGGTCGGGCGTACGGAGCGCGAAGAGAGCCGGCGACGACGACGCAGTGGCAGCCGCCCGCAAGCGGAACGGCCTCGCGAAGCACGGCCTGGGCGAGCGCGGCCCGGCCTGGTGGGACGAACCCGAGGAGGCCCGCCTCGCACGGGCACTCGGCGCCCTCAGCGAGCTCGAGGCGCTCGACGGCGAGCCACCCGCGACCTAGGTTCCGTGCCGACCCGTGCGCCCCGAGGCGAGAGTCGCGTCGAGCTGCGCGGTCAGGATCCCCGCCAGGTCGTTCAGGATGCCCACCTGGTGGTCGGTCCAGTCGCGCGGCTGCGAGTCGATGGCGCAGAGGGTGCCGACCGCGTTGCCGTCGCTGGTGATCAGCGGGATGCCGACGTACGCGATCGCGTCGAGCTCGGTGACCGCCGGGCTGTTCGAGACGAGCGGGTGCTTCGAGGCGTCCGAGATGCGGAGCGGCTCGCGCGTCGTGATCGCGTACTGGCAGTACGAGTACTCGAGCGGCACGCCGCCCGCGGAGGCCCACGGCTCGCCGACGCCGACCTGGCTGGCGTAGACCTGCTGGTCGTTCTCGATCAGCACCATCGTCGACACCGGCACCCCGAGCATCTTGGCGGTCAGGTGGGTGAAGCGGTCGAAGTCCGGGTTGCCCGCGCGGTCGGGGCGGAGCGCCTCGACGGCGGCGAGCCGCTCAGGGTCGTCGAGCACGGCCGACGGGGCCTGCGGAAGTGGAGCCGGACGCTCGATCTGATCGGTGACGGCAGCGAGCAGGTCGGCCCCTGCGAGCGGACCAGGCAGGACGGCGCGCGCACCGGCCCGGGCAGCGGCCGCCTGATTCTCGTCGCCCTTCGCGACGATCAGGACCGGCACGGGCGCGGTCGCCGCCGAGGTCATGAGGCGGCCCACGAAGGCCAGGCCGGCAGGATGCACCATCGAGTCGCCCAGGACGACGAGATCGGGCAGCTGGCGGGCGATCGCCGAGGAGGCCTCGACGGTGTCCTCCGCGACGTCCACTTCGAAGCCCGCCGGGAGGAGGGCGTAGATCGCCTGTCGGCGGGAACCGGTGTCACCGTCGACGATGAGGACTCTTCGTGCCATTTCGGCAGTCTACGAGCCGGATACCGCCGGCGGAGCCGCCGACGACGCCCGAACCACGAGCTCGGTCGGCACGATCACCTGCGAGACGTCGGCGTCGCGCGCCATCTCGCGCAGCAGCAGGTCGATCGCCCGCCGGCCCACCTCGTCGAAGTGCTGCCTGATGGTCGTGAGAGGCGGCCAGAACGACGCCGAGTCGGTCATGTCGTCGAACCCGACGATGCTGAGGGTGGAGGGCAGCGGGCGGCCGAGCTCGTGGCAGGCGCGCATCAGGCCGAGCGCCATGGAGTCGTTCGCGACGAAGACCGCGGTCACGTCGGGGCGGCTCGCCAGGTCGAGGCCGACGCGGTGGCCCGACTCGGCGCTCCAGTCGCCCCGGAGCGGTTCCGCCACCGGTCGGCCGGCCGCGACCAGGGTCTCGCGCCACGCCGCCTCACGGCGCCTCGCCGAGTAGGAGTGCTCGGGACCGGCGACGTGCCAGACCGTCTCGTGGCCGAGCTCCAGCAGGTGCTCGACGGCGAGCCGGGTGCCCTGCTTCTGGTCGGTGTCGATGAAGGGCCTCGAGCTCTGGCCGCTGGAGTCGATGACGACGACGGGCACGTCGGCCGGGAGGGCGAGGTCGTGCTCGGCCAGGATGTCGGCCTCGATGACGATGACCACGCCGTCGACGGCCTGCTCCGACAGACGGGCGAAGGCACCGGTGACGCCGCCCTGGGTCCGCTGGTGGACGGGCAGGAGCGTGATCGTGTAGTCGGACTCGCGGGCGGCCTCGGCGATCGCCTCGAGGGTCTTCGAGTTGCCGTACGACGAGAGCGTGAACATGATCACGCCGATCGTGTGGAACCGCCCGGAGCGCAGGGCCCGAGCAGCGCGGTTGGGGCTGTAGCCGAGGCGGTCCATCGCGGCGCGGACGCGGTCGCGGGTGGCGGGCTGGACGTTCTCGAGCCCGCGGGCGACCCGCGAGACGGTCTGCATCGAGACGCCTGCCTCGAGGGCGACATCGGAGGCCGACGCCTTCTTGGAAGCCGGCACTGCTTCGGGCACGAGTTCCCTTCCTGATTGGCGATGGTGACGTTGACATGCTACTGTCCCACTCGGAATGTTGACGTAAACATCTGCACGAGACAAGGACGTTTCCATGAGCGTGAGAGCCATGACAGCCAGCGACACGGCGCCGACCCCGGCACCCGTCGCGCGACGCCGAAAGCGGGGCAAGCAGACCGGCTGGCTGTTCGTAGCCCCGTTCATGGTGGTGCTCGTCGCCATGCTGATCGTGCCGATCGGCTACGCCCTCTACCTGAGCCTCTTCCGCGACCAGCTCATCGGCGGCAACCACTTCGTCGGGCTCGCGAACTACGTCCAGCTCGTCCAAGACTCGAAGTTCTGGAGCGGCTTCGTCCGGGTCCTCGTCTTCCTGGTCATCCAGGTGCCGATCATGCTGGTGCTGGCCCTCATCGCAGCACTCGCCCTCGACAGCGCCCGGGTGCACGCGGCCGGCTTCTTCCGCATCGCGATCTTCCTGCCCTACGCCGTCCCCGGCGTCGTCGCGGCGCTCATCTGGGGCTTCATCTACGGCCCGCAGTTCGGCCTGACCGGCTCGTTCAACAGCGCGATCGGCATCGACCTGCTGCAGCCGTTCACCCCGACCTGGATCCTGACCTCGATCGGCAACATCGTGACCTGGGAGTTCCTGGGCTACAACATGATCATCTTCTTCGCGGCCCTCCGCGTCGTGCCGACCGACCTCTACGAGGCCGCTGCCCTCGACGGCGCAGGATCGCTCCGCACCATCCTCTCGATCAAGCTCCCGGCTCTCCGCGGCTCGATCGTGATCGCGACGATCTTCTCGATCATCGGGAGCTTCCAGCTCTTCAACGAGCCGAACCTCCTGAAATCGCTCGCCCCGAACGTGATCGGCACGTTCTTCACCCCGAACATGTACGCCTACAACCTCTCGTTCGCCGGCCAGCAGTTCAACTACTCCGCCACCGTCGCCATCGTCATGGGCATCATCACCGCGGTGATCGCCTACGTGGTCCAGGTGCGCGGAACGCGATCGGAGAACCGATGAGCACCCTGACCCGTCCTGTCGTCCCCGCCCCCGGGGCCCGCCCCGGCCGCACCCCGCGCCGTATCCGCCCCGGCAAGAACGACGGCAGCGGCCTCCGCGAGAAGAAGTCGCTCCCGATGACCGCGATCATGGTCGTCTTCCTGGTCTACTCGTTCGCGCCGCTGTTCTACCTCATCGTCAACTCGACGAAGTCGCAGGACGACCTCCTGTCGACCTTCGGCCTCTGGTTCGGCAACGGCTTCGACCTGTTCGCCAACATCCGCGACGTCTTCACCTATAACGGCGGCATCTTCCTGCAGTGGTTCGGCAACACGCTGCTGTACGTCGTCGTCGGCGCCGGCGGGGCGACGTTCCTCGCGACCATCGCGGGCTACGGCCTGGCCAAGTTCCGCTTCGTCGGGCGTCGAGCGGTCTTCGCCGTCGTCCTCGGCTCGATCGCGATCCCCGGCACCGCCCTGGCCGTCCCGACCTTCCTGCTGTTCTCGAAACTGGGGCTGACCAACACGCCGTGGGCGATCATCCTGCCCTCGCTGATCAGTCCGTTCGGCATGTACCTGGTGTGGACCTACGCGGTCGACGCGATCCCGACCGAGCTCCTCGAGGCCGCCCGCATGGACGGCGCCAGCGAGCTCCGGATCTTCTTCACCATCGCGGTCAAGCTGCTCACGCCCGGCATCGTCACCGTCCTGCTCTTCTCGGTCGTCGCCGTCTGGAACAACTACTTCCTGCCCCTGATCATGCTGAGCGATCCACGGCTGTATCCATTGACCGTCGGATTGAACCAGTGGAGTCAGCAGGCCCAGGGAGTCGCTGCTCACCCGATCTACAACCTCGTCGTGACGGGCGCGCTCATCACGATCATCCCAATCGTCGTCGTTTTCCTCCTGCTGCAGCGCTACTGGCAGTCGGGCCTCGGCGCCGGAGGCGTCAAGGAGTAGGCGCCCCCGCCTCCTGCTCGACCTCCACCCCGCACCACCTATCCCGCATCACCCCTCAAACACACAACGAAGTGAAAGGACCCTCGTGCACAAGCGCTTGCGGACCATCGTGGCGGCCGCCGTCACCACCGTCGCCGTGACAGCAGCCCTCGCCGGCTGCTCGTCCGGCTCCACCTCCTCCTCGGGCGGCGGCAACGCCGACGCCGTCACCGCAGCCCTCAAGAAGGGCGGGTCGCTGACCTACTGGTCGTGGACCCCTTCGGGTGCCGCCCAGGTCAAGGCGTTCGAGAAGGCCTACCCCAAGGTCAAGGTGAAGCTCGTCAACGCCGGCACCGGCAACGACGAGTACACCAAGCTGCAGAACGCGATCAAGGCAGGATCGGGCGCCCCCGACGTCGCCCAGATCGAGTACTACGCGATGCCGCAGTTCGCTCTGGCCGGCTCGCTTAGCGACCTGTCGCAGTACGGCTTCGACTCGCTGAAGAGCAAGTACACCTCCGGCACCTGGGGCTCCGTCGACCTCGACGGCAAGCTGTACGGCCTGCCGCAGGACTCCGGCCCCATGGCGATGTTCTACAACAAGACCGTGTTCGACAAGTACGGCCTGTCGGTGCCGAAGACGTGGGACGAGTACCTCGCCGACGCCAAGAAGCTGCACGCGGCCAACCCGGACGCCTACCTCACCAGCGACACCGGCGACGCGGGCTTCACCACCAGCATGATCTGGCAGGCCGGCGGGACCCCCTTCAAGACCGACGGCACCAAGGTGACCGTCAACCTGCAGGACGCAGGATCGAAGAAGTGGGCCGACACCTGGAGCACGCTCGTCGAGAACAAGCTCCTCGCTCCGACCCCCGGCTTCACCGACGACTGGTACAAGCAGCTCGCCAACGGCGACATCGCCACCCAGATCACCGGCGCCTGGTTCCCCGGCGTCATCGAGTCGGGCGCCAAGGCCGGCTCCGGAGACTGGCGCGTGGCCCCGATCCCGACCTATGACGGCACCACCGCTGTCACGGCCGAGAACGGCGGCGGTGCGCAGGCCGTGCTGAAGCAGTCGAAGAACCAGGCTCTCGCTGCCGGCTTCGTCAAGTGGCTCAACTCGTCGACCGAGAGCGTCGACACGTTCCTCGCCTCCGGCGGCTTCCCGTCGACCACCTCGACCCTGAAGTCGTCCGACTTCCTGGCGACGAAGCCCGACTACTTCGGCCAGCAGGACATCAACACCGTCCTCGCCGGAGCGTCGGACTCGGTCAAGAGCGGCTGGTCGTACCTGCCCTTCCAGGTCTACGCGAACAGCATCTACGCCGACACCGTCGGCCAGTCGTACCAGAACAACGGCGACCTCAACGCGGGCCTCAAGGCCTGGCAGGCTGCCATCGTGAAGTACGGCAACCAGCAGGGATTCACCGTCACCAGCAAGTAGCAGCACTCCCAGTGACACCCGGCGGGTGCGATCGCGTGTGCGGTCGCACCCGCTCCCACGAGCGGCCCCGCGCCGCTTCACGGGCGGCCGCCGCGCCGCTCCACGAGCTTCGAAACGAGACCTGATGACCAGCCGCGTGACCCTCGGCGAGAGCGACTTCCTGTTCGACGGCCAGCCCCGTCGCATCCTGTCGGGCGCCCTCCACTACTTCCGCATCCACCCCGACCTCTGGGCCGACCGGATCGAGAAGGCGCGGCTGCTCGGCCTCAACACCATCGAGACCTACGTCCCCTGGAACGACCACGAGCCAGTCCCCGGCGCCTGGACCACGGAGGGGATGCTCGACCTCGGCCGCTTCCTCGACCTCGTCCACGCGGCCGGCCTCCACGCGATCGTCCGGCCCGGCCCGTACATCTGCGCGGAGTACGACAACGGCGGGCTCCCGGCCTGGCTCTTCACCGACCCCGAGGTCGGCATCCGGCGCTTCGAGCCGCGCTTCATGACCGCCGTCGAGAGCTACCTCCGGCGCGTCTACGACATCGTCGCTCCGCGTCAGCTCGACCACGACGGCCCCGTCGTGCTGGTGCAGATCGAGAACGAGTACGGCGCCTACGGCCGCGACGACGACTACCTCCGCGCGCTCGTCGACATCACCCGCGACGCCGGCATCACGGTCCCGCTGACGACCGTCGACCAGCCCGAGGACGACATGCTTCAAAACGGCAGCCTTCCCGACCTCCTGAAGACCGGCTCGTTCGGCTCCCGGAGCCCCGAGCGGCTCGCGACCCTCCGTCGCCACCAGCCGACCGGTCCGCTGATGTGCTCCGAGTACTGGAACGGCTGGTTCGACTTCTGGGGCGGCGAGCACCACGTCACGTCCGCCGAGGAGCAGGCCCGCGACCTCGACGCCCTCCTCGCGAGCGGCGCCTCGGTGAACCTCTACATGTTCCACGGCGGCACCAACTTCGGCTTCACGAACGGCGCGAATGACAAGGGCGTCTACGAGCCGACCGTCACCAGCTACGACTACGACGCCCCGCTCGACGAGGCCGGCCGCCCGACCGAGAAGTTCTTCGCGTTCCGCGAGGTCTTCGCCAAGTACGCCGACGTGCCCACGGGCGTGCTCGAGCGCGCCCTCCCGAGCCCGACGCCCGACCTGCGGCCGGTGTCGCACGCCTCACTGCTGGACTCGCTGGAGCACCTCGGATCCTGGGCCGCCACCGGCGACGAGCCGGCCCTCTTCGACGAGCTCGGCCACTACCGCGGACTCCTGGCGCTCGAGGCCGAGCTGCCCGCGGGGCCGTCGACGCTGCGGGTCGCCGAGGTCCGCGACCGGGCGTCGGTGTTCGTCGACGGGGCCCGTGTCGGCACCCTCGAGCGGGCCCGCGGCGACCGCGAGCTCGCCCTTCCGGCAGGCCGGACCCTGACGATCGTCGTCGAGGACCAGGGCCGCGTGAACTACGAGCGCCGGATCGGGGAGCCCAAGGGGCTCGTCGGGCCGGTGACGATCGAGGGCTGCGCCGCCGCGTGGTCGGCGCTGCCGATCGACCTGGGTCGGCTCGACGAGGCGCCCGACCGGCCGTGGGTCGAGTCCGAGGAGGCGAGGGACGGCATCCTGCGCTTCGCCTTCGACCTCGACGAGCAGGCCGACCTCTTCCTCGAGACGAGTGCTCTCGGCAAGGGCGTGGCCTTCGTCAACGGGTTCGCCCTCGGCCGCTACTGGTCGCAGGGCCCGCAGCACACGCTCTACGTGCCCGGGCCGGCGACGCGGGCGGGAGCGAACGAGCTCGTGCTGGTGGAGCTCGACGGCGCGCCGGGCCTGCCCGCCTTCGCCGCGGCGGCCGACCTCGGGCCCGTCCGCCGCGACACGCTGGCGGCGCAGGGCGCCTGAGGCGGGGCTACCGGGGGTGCGGTTCGCTAATGCATGAAATCCGTGGTCCCCGGGCCGTTTTCCGGGGCTGTAGGGCCCTCTCGTGAGATTTCTCATGCACTAGGAACGGGCACCACCTCCGCTAGGGCGCCAGCCGGCATCAGCGCCTCCGTCGTGCTCATGAGAAAGAGGCGGTCCTGTCCTCTCAGTCGCGCTCAAGGGCAGCACCCTTGCGCCCAAGCAAAACCCTCCGGTCCGGCTGCCGCGGTGGTCCTAGGACCACCGCGGCAGCCGAACCCGAGGGTCTAGCCGCGAGCCCGAACCGCAGACCCCGCACTACTTCAACCCCGACCGCGCCAACCCCTCCACGAAGTACTTCTGGAACGCCAGGAACAGGATGACGATCGGCAGGATCATCAGCAGGTTGATCGCCATGATCGCCCCGTAGTTGGACGTGTACTGCCCCTGCAGGTCGGCCACGATCCCGATGGGCAGCGTGAACTGGTCCTGATCCCCGGAGAGCGCGACGAGCGGCCAGCCGAACGCGTTCCACTCGCCCATGAACGTCAGCAGGATCAGCACCGCCAGCAGCGGCTTGCAGAGCGGCAGCACGACCGACCAGAACGCGCGCAGCTGGCCGGCACCGTCGACGCGAGCCGCCTCCACGAGCTCGTCGGGGATTGCGATGAAGAACTGCCGGGCGAGGAAGACACCGAAGATCACGGCGCTCTCGGGCAGGATCACGCTCCACAGCGACCCGTAGAGGCCCAGTCCGACCGACAGCTTGAACTGCGGCACGATGATCGCCTGCGGCGGGATCATCATGGTCGACAGCAGGACCAGGAACAGCGCGTTCCGCCCGCGGAAGCGCAGCTTCGCGAACGCGTAGCCGGCCAGCAGGTTGCAGATCACCGTGATGACGGTGGTCACGACGGTGATGAAGAGCGAGTTGCCGAACCACCGCCAGACCGGGAAGGCCTGGAACGGCTGCACGAAGTTGTCGATCGTCAGGTGCCGCGGCCAGAGGTGGAGTCCGGGAGCGTAGAGGTCGGCGCGTGTCGAGAACGCGGTCAGCAGCATCCAGTAGAGCGGGAACGCCATGACGACGGCGATGACGATCGCGGCGGTGAGCCGCAGCCAGAGCAGGCGTCCGCGCGGGGGCTTCGGCTGCCGGGCGGGCTTCCGCTCGACGGCGGGCAGCTCCGAGCCGACCTCGAAAACGTCGGTGAGAGACGACATCACATCCCCTGTTCTGCGAGCTCGCGCCGCGTGTTGAGCCGCCACTGCACAGCCGTGACGGCCAGCGTGATCAGGTAGATGACGACTCCCACGGCCGCCCCGTAGCCGAGGAGCGACGGCCCCGACTCGTCGAACGCGAGCCGGTAGGCGTACGAGACGATCGTGGTCGTCGAGTAGCCGGGCCCGCCGCGGGTCATCGCCCAGACGGTGTCGAAGACCTGGAACGAGTAGATGAGGTTCATGATCAGCAGGAAGAACGTCGACGGCCCGAGCAGCGGCAGCGTGATGTAGCGGAACGACTGCCACCCGCTCGCTCCGTCGACGCGGGCGGCCTCCTGCACGGCCGGGTCGACGCCCTGCAGCCCGGCCAGGTAGATCAGCATGTCGAACCCGACCCGCTGCCACAGGGTGACCAGGATGATCGCGGTCAGCGCCCACGCGCCGTTCGACTGCCAGTCGATCGAGGGCAGCCCGACGGCCTGGAGCATCTTGTCGATGAAGCCGTTGTTCTGGTCGAACATCCACGCGCCGAGCACGCCGGTGGCGACGCCCGACACGACCAGCGGCAGGAAGATGATCGACCGGAAGACCGCGCGGCCCGGGAGCACCCCGTTCAGCAGCACGGCGATCGCGAGCCCGAGCGCCATCCCGACCGGCACGGTGAAGAGGGTGAAGACGCCCGTGTTCGCCATCGACTGCCAGAACACCGGGTCGGTGAACATGGTGACGTAGTTCCCGAATCCTGCCCAGGTCGTCCAGCCCAGCGAGTCGAGGCTCTGGAAGCTGATGACGAACGCGTAGACCAGCGGGAAGAGCGTGAAGAGGGCGAGCAGGATCACGTTCGGCAGCAGGAACCCGGAGGCTGCGAGCGAGGTCGTGGCCCGGATCCGGAACGGCGTCCTGGCCTTCCGAGGGGCAGGGACCCGCAGCGGGTGCGTCGTCACGAGGCGACCGCCTGGCGGATGCCGGAGGCGATGGCGCGGAGGGTGGTGTCGCTGTCGCCGCCCTTCAGGCCGAGTTCGAGCTGATCCTGCAGGGTGGTGCTGATGGTGGCGAAGCCGGGCACGGTGGTCTCCTTGACGACGGTGTCGGTGATCGTGGTGGCCTGGGTGGTGAACACCTTCATGGCGTCGGGGCGGGTCTGGTAGTCGAGGGTCTGTCCGGCCAGCGACTGCAGGGTGGGCAGCTCGGTGGCGAGCTCGCAGAAGCGCTTCATGGCGTCCTCGCTGACCAGGAACTTCAGGAAGGCGGCTGCGAGGTCCGGGTTCGAGGTGCCCTTCCACGCGACGATCGCGTTGCCGCCCAGGTCGGCCGCGGCGGCCTTGTCGCGGGGGAGGAAGGTCGTGCCCCACTCGCCGCCCTGGTAGCCGTTCGCCTTGTCGGCGATCTCGGGCACCAGGAAGTCGCCGAGGAACGTCATCGCCACCGTCTGGTTGAGGAAGAAGTTGTCGGAGTAGACGGTGGTCTTGATCGTGTTGTTGGCGGGCACCCACTTCTTCTCGAAGAATCCCTTCGTGAAGTCGAGCGCCTTGCGGGAGGCCGCGCTCGGGATCGCGGGGCCCGCGAGGTCGGCGTCGAGGAGGGAGCCGCCGGCCTGGTAGACGAACGACGACCAGCGGTAGGCGCCCGCGGCCGTCCAGTCGTAGGCGAACGGGTACTTGGATGCGGGGAGCGCCTTGCGGAGCCTCGTGGAGACGGCACTGAACTCGTCCCAGCTCCAGGCGTCCTCGAGGCGGTCGGGCACGGAGGTGATCCCCGCCTGCTCGAAGGCCTTCCGGCTGAAGACGACGGCGGAGGTGTCGGTCTGGTGCGGCACGCCCCAGGCTCGCCCCTCGTACTTCACGGCACTCCAGAACGCCGGCAGGAACGCCTCCGTCTCGGACCGGCTGAAGTACGGCGTGACGTCGAGCAGCACGCCGTGCGAGATGTACTTGCCGATCGAGGTGTAGTCGACGCGGAAGACGTCGGGCGCCGTGTTCGACACGATGCCGCGGTCGACGCTCGAGAAGAACCCGGTGTACGGCAGAGTCTTTAAGACGATGGTGGTCCCGGGGTTCTGCGCCTCGAAGCGCTCCTTGACCTCCTGGAAGCCCTTCGTCTCGCCGTCGCTCCCGCCCCAGAACGCGAACGTCAGGGTGCCGGACACCCGCCTCTTCGAGGCCTTCGACCCGGCCGGGCCTCCCGCTGCGACCGGCCCCGGCGTCGAGGCGCACGCCGCGAGACCCGCGGCCGTCACCGCCCCGAAGGCCCCCGCCAGCGCCGTCCTCCTGGTGATCGTCGTCGAACCCATGCGTCCCCGCTTCCGTCTAGGAGAAAGCTAGGCGTCGTTCGCGATGCGCGTCCGGGGCGCTCTCTCAGGTCTCTCGATCTCCAGAGACCCGCTGGCGGGCTCCCCGCGCGGCCGCTCGGCGAGGCGCCTCTCGACGATGCCGGCGAGGCCGTCCGGCGACAGGATCCCGTCGAACAGCGCGAGGAGGTCGGCCGAGGAGGCGGTCACCGGGGAGGCGGGCGCCGCGGACGCGGGCGCAGCGGACGCGGTCACCGCGGACGCGGGCCGCTCCTCGCCCGCGAGGAGCTCGTGCGCCGTCTCGACGAGGTCCTCGATCGCGCGGACGCAGCCGAACCGCAGCACGCGGTCCTCGTCGACCTCGGTGTCGCCGTAGCCACGCGCGAACGCCTCGAGGTCGGCCGCGCTCGGCCGGTGCACGAAGAGCACCCCGGGGTCGACGAGCAGCAGGTCGACCTCCTTGGGGGCGCGCACGGCGTCGTCGAAGTCGATCAGCCAGGGCTGTCCCGCGTCGTCGACGACCACGTTGCCGAGGTGCGGGTCGCCGTGGCAGCTCACGCGGACGGCTGGGGAGCGGTCGCGCTTGAGGCGGGACGCACTCCGGCGGAGCGCCCGGATGCGCGCCCGCACGGCGGGCCATCCTGCGACGAAGGCGCGGACCGCAGGATCAGCCGACCCGCTCTCGACCTCTGCCCGGGCGGCCGCGACGAGCCCGTCGACCTCCGACAGTCGCCGCTTCACGTGGGTTCCCGCGCGCCGGATCCCGCGCCGCGGGGCCCCGCGGTCGACGGCGGCACGGCTGAGGCCTCTGCCGGGGTCGTGCTCGTGGATCCTGCGCAGGAGTTCTCCGAGAGCCAGCCACTCGCCGGCCGAGAGCCCGGTGTCGTAGGCCTCGCGGCCGTCGACCCAGGGGGTGATCGACAGGAGCCCGCCGTCGACCGCAGCCCAGGGCCGGCCGCTCCGGGAGAGCCGCGGCTCGGGGACGCCGGGGGTCGCCGCCTCGGCCAGCGACCGGGCGAGGCGGAGGCCGAAGCGGTTGTCGCGCCTCGTCCACTTCACGGCCCAGACGCGGCCGTCGTCCGAGACGGCGCGCCAGACGACGGCGTCGGGGTCGAGGCCGCCGCCGAAGCGCTCTGCGTCGATCAGCACCAGCCCGAACTCGTCCCGCACCTGGTCGAGGGGGCCGAGGGCGCTCAGAAGAAGGTCGGCTGACGGGAGACGTAGTGCTCCTCGAGAGCCGCCACGTCGTCGTCGGAGAGCTCGACGTCGAGAGCCGCCACGGCGTCCTCGATGTGGTGCACCTTGGTGGCGCCGACGATCGGGGCATCCACGACGGGGTTCTTCAGCACCCACGCCAGTGCGATCTGCGCCATGCTGACGCCCTTCTCGTTCGCGATGCGCTCGATGGCGTCGACGATCCCCTTGTCGGAGTCGAGCCGGACCGGGTTGCCCTTGGGGTCGGCCTCGGGCTCGTCGCCGGCGCGGGCGGTGTTCTGCTCGCTCCACGGCCGGGCCATCTTGCCGGCCTGCAGAGGGCCCCACGGAATGGAGCCGACGCCCTGGTCGGCGAGCAGGCCGAACATCTCGCGCTCCTCCTCGCGCTGGGCGAGGCTGTACTGGTCCTGCATCGACACGAACCTCGTCCAGCCGCCGAGGTCGGCCGCCGTCTGGAGCTTCGCGAACTGCCAGGCCCACATGCTCGAGGCGCCGATGTACCGCACCTTGCCGGCCTGGACCACGTCGTGCAGCGCCTCCATCGTCTCCTCGACCGGGGTGAACGGGTCGAACCGGTGGATCTGGTAGAGGTCGATCCAGTCGCTGCCGAGCCGCTGGAGCGACTTGTCGACCTGCTCCAGGATCGCGCGACGCGACAGCCCCGACTCGCCGGGGCCGGGCCCCATCTCGCCGAACACCTTGGTCGCGAGCACGACGTCCTCCCGGCGCGTGTACTTCCTGATGGCCTCGCCGGTGACCTCCTCGGAGCTGCCGCGGCCGTAGACGTTCGCGGTGTCCCAGAAGGTGATCCCGAGCTCGACGGCGCGACGGAAGATCGGCTCGGCGCCCTCCGAGTCGAGGGTCCACTTCTGCTGGTCGTTCCCGTTGCCGAAGCTCATGCAGCCGAGCACGATGCGGCTGACGGTCAGGCCGGTGGGGCCGAGGTGGGTGTACTCCATGGGGTCTGCTCCCGTTTGTCGTCGTGATCCTGTTGTCGTTTTGTGGACCGGTTTACTCGCACCCGAGCGATCTCTCCCAGGCCCGCGGCCTCAAGCCCGGCAATCCACGTACTGTCGCACGGGGCGATCGCGCGCCCCCGAGGGGAGCCACCGTGTCCGACGCCACCACGAGCCTGACAGCACCGACCGACTCTGCAGCGCCCTCGCGGCGCCCCACCCTCTTCCTCCTGCCGGGCCTCGGCCTCGGCGGCGACGTGTTCGGCGCCGTCTCGCGCCGGCTCGACGAGCACTTCGAGAGCGTCCCCCTCTCGCTCCCCGGCTTCGGAGGCACCGACACCCTCGCCGGCACGGCTGTCGACGACATGGTCGCCTTCGTGCTGCGCAGGATCCGCGAGCACGGTGCCTCGTCCTGGCTCCTGGTGGGTCACAGCATGGGCGGCAAGATCGCCACCCTCGTCGCCCGGCGCGCGCTCGACGGCGAGCCCGGCGTGTTCGGGCTCCGCGGCGTCGTCCTGCTCGCAGGATCACCGCCCTCGCCCGAGCCCATGGACGAGTCCCGGCGCGACGAGATGCTCGGCTGGGCGGTCGACGGCCCCCTCGGAGCCGACGCCGCCCGCGAGTTCATCGACGGCAACGTGGGCGCACCGCTCGAGGCGACGGACGACGCGCTCGTCACGGCCGACCTCCTCCGCGCCTCGCCCGAGGCCTGGACGGCCTGGCTCACCCGAGGCAGCCGCGAGGACCGCGCCTCCGAGGTCGGCGAGCTCGACGTGCCGGCGCTGATCGTCGCGGGCGGAGCAGACGGCGACCTCGGCGCGGAGGCCCAGCGCCTCCTCAACGGGCCCGTCTACCCGGGGGCGCGGTTCGAGACGCTGGCGGCGGCAGGACACCTCCTGACGCTCGAGCGGCCGGCGGAGGTCGCCGACGCGATCCTGCGCCTGTGGCGGGAGCACGCCGGGCTCGGCCCCGCGGTGCCCGACGACGTGGCGCGCACCATCGCCTCCGGCCGGACCAGCAGCCGCACGCGGGCGATCTTCGCGCGGCGCATCCTGGCCGACGACCCGGAGTACCGGCCGCGCGTGCTGTCGGCGGGGCAGCTCGGCATCCTGCGCTCTCTCGCCCGGAGGGCCGTGCCGCAGGACGGCGTGGAACTCGACCTCGCGGCCCGCATCGACGCGGGGCTCGCGGACGGCGCGAGCGACGGCTGGAGGAACGCGGCCCTGCCGCCCGACGACGTCGCCTACCGGCAGGCGCTCGACGACCTCGCCGACTTCGACGGCCTGACCGAGGCCGAGCAGGACGCCCGGATCGGCGAGATCGTCGCGGAATCGTTCGAGGCGCCCGGCGGGCACCTGACGGCCGCGCAGCTGAACCTCTGGTTCGAGGACTGCCGCGTCGACCTGGTGCGGCTCTGGCTGAGCCACCCGGCGACCATGGCGAGGATCGGCTTCGACGGGTACGCCAACGGCGGCGACCTGGTCAGGATCCAGGGCTTCATCCGGCTGCGCGCCGGAGAGCGAGAAGAGTGGGAACCGATGCAGGGAGCGCGACGATGAACCTCGACGGCATGAAGACGTACTCCGACGACGAGGTCGTCGACGTGGTCGTGGTCGGGACGGGCGCCGGCGGGGCGCCGCTCCTCGCGTCGCTCGCCGGCCGCGGCCTCTCGGTCGTGGCTCTCGAGGCGGGCCGGAACTTCGACCCGCACTCGTTCACCCAGGACGAGACCGAGGCGCTCGAGATCAACTGGATGGACGAGCGCCTCAGCGACGGCGAGAACCCGAACGCGTTCGGGCCGAACAACAGCGGCAAGGGCGTCGGCGGCTCGACGCTGCACTGGGGCGCCTTCACGCCGCGCCCCGACTCCCGCGACCTGAAGCTGCGGACCGAGACGGGCGAGGGCCGCGACTGGCCGATCGACCACGCCGAGCTCGTCGGCTACATCGAGGAGGTCGAGCGCTTCGTCGGGGTGTCCGGGCCCGCCGAGTACCCGTGGGATCCCAGCCGCCGCTACCGGATGGCCCCGGCCGCCCGCAACGCGTCGTCCGACATGATGGTGCGCGGCTGCGACGCCCTCGGCATCCGCTCCGCCGACGCACCGGCCGCCCTCGTGACCCGCGACTGGCACCAGGAGCACCACGGCGTCCGCCCCGCCTGCGCGAGCTGCGGCAGCTGCCACCAGGGCTGCCGGAGCGGCGCCAAGGTCAGCATGGACACCACCTACCTGCCCCTCGCCGTCGCGTCGGCTGCGGAGATCCGCCCCGAGTCGATGGTGCACGGGATCGAGCAGGATGCCCGGGGCCGGGTGACCGCGGTCGTCTACACCCGCGACGGGGTCGAGCACCGGCAGCGGTGCAACACTCTCGTCCTCGCCGGCGGCGGAGTCGAGACACCCCGCCTCCTGCTGCACACCGGCCTCGCCAACAGCAGCGGCCAGGTCGGCCGCAACTTCATGGCGCACGGCGCGACCCAGGTCTGGGGCCGCTTCGAACCCGAGATGCGCGGCTACCGCGGCTACCCCTCGTCGATCATCACCGAGGACTTCGTACGCCCCGACGACGCCGACTTCGCGGGCGGCTACCTGATCCAGAGCCTCGGGGCGATGCCTCTCACGCTCGGCACCAGCCTCGTGCGCGGCGGCAAGATGTGGGGCCGCGACCTCCTCCAGGCCATCAGCGGCTACAGCCACCTCGCCGGCGTCGGCATCAACGCCGAGTGCCTGCCCCGCGAGGACAACCGTCTCGTGCTCGCGGACGAGGTCGACGAGGTCGGGATGCCGAAGGCCCGGGTCTCGTTCACCTCGGGCGACAACGAGGAGGCCATCGACCGGCACGCCGTCGACGTGATGACCAGGATCGTCGAGGCCGCCGGCGCCACCGAGACCCACGTTCTCGCGCGCACCGCCCACACGATCGGCACCTGCCGGATGGGCACCGACGCGGCCGACGCCGTGGTCGACGCCGACGGCCGGAGCTTCGACGTGCCGAACCTCTGGATCAGCGACAACTCGACGTTCCCGAGCTCGGTCATCGCGAACCCCGCGCTGATGATCATGGCGATGGCGCTCCGCACGGCCGACCGGATGCTCGCGGCGTAGGCCCCCGGGTCGACGCCCGGAGTAGCGTCGACGAGGCCGCCGTCCGCGGCACGAACGCAGGATCACAGGGAGCTCACGCATGAAGGTCGTCGTCACCGGATCCCGCGGCAAAGTGGGCCGCGCCACCGTCCAGGCGTTCGTCGACGCCGGGCACGAGGTGACGGGCGTCGACCTCGTCCGGCCGGTGTTCGACGCCGGAGTCGTCGTCCCGGGCCGCTACGTGATGGCCGATCTCACCGACGCCGGATCGGCGTACTCGGTGGTGGCAGGCGCCGACGCGGTCGTGCACGTGGCCGCGATCCCGCAGCCCACCGGCAACCCGCCGCACGTCGTGTTCCAGACGAACCTGATGTCGACGTTCAACCTGATCGAGGCCGCGGTCCGCTTCGGCGTCACGCGCTTCGTCAATGTGTCGAGCGAGAGCATCGTCGGGAACTTCTTCCCCGAGCGCCCCTTCCTGCCGGATTACGCGCCGGTCGACGAGGAGCACCCCCTCCACCCGCAGGACCCCTACGCCCTCTCGAAGTCGTTCGGCGAGCAGCTGATGGACGCCGCGGTCCGCCGGTCCGACATCCGCGCGATCTCGATCCGCCCGAGCACGGTCCACAACGAGGACAACTACGAGTCGAACCTCGGCAAGCAGGTGCGCGACCCGTCCAATCTCACCGCGAACCTGTGGAGCTACATCGACGTCTACGACCTCGCCGACGCGCTGGTCCTGGCCGCGGAGTCGGACCTCCCGGGGCACGAGGTGTTCTACATCGCGTCGCCGGACAACGCCGGCGGGCATGACTTCGCGGAGATCCTGCACCGCTACTACGGCGACCAGATCGAGCTGCGCCCGCTCGACCGCGTCGACGCGTCGGGCATCGACACGTCGAAGGCCCGTCGGCTGCTCGGCTGGGAGCCGAAGCGCTCGTGGCGCGACTACCTCGACTCGGACGGCCGCGCGCTCGAGCGCTGATCGCGGCGGACGTCCCCGCTCTCGACCGGCAGCGGCGCAGCCCTGAGGGACCGGGCTAGAGGCCGGGCGACGCGGCGTCGGGGCCGGCGTCCTCCTGCAGCTTCTTGAGGCGGGCCTGCTTCTCGTAGAACTCGATCTCGCGGTCGAGGTCGGCGAGCTCCTGCTCGGTCGTCTTCACCCGGGTCGCCGTGACCTGCGCGTGCAGGGCGGCCGGCTCGCCGCGGTGGATCGGCTCGGCGTACCTGCCGCCGCCGTTGCCGCCCGCGCCCAGGTAGCTTCGGCCGATCGTGAACCACAGGATGCCGCCGATCAGCGGCAGGAAGATCACGAGCAGGACCCACACGAGCTTCGGCAGGTGCTGGATGCTGCTCTCGTCGCGGGTGATGATGTCGATCAGCGACGCTATGGTCAGCCCGAAGACGAGCAGCGGGATCACGAATTCGGCCATGCTCGGGAGCCTAGGGGTGCGCCAGGTCGTCGACAATCACCCGTTGGAGTGACGTTTCCCGGTCGGACCGCGTGCCTCCGGAATCGCGGCGGGTGCCCACGTCGGGTGAGCGCTCACGCTGTCAACCACCCAGGACGGGGGCGCGACACGCGGGCCGCAGTAGGTCAGCATGGTCGGTGCTGCACTCCCCACGACTCCCGAAGGAACCCGTTGCTCCGCATCGCCTACACCAGCCAGGCCACGTTCGACTTCACGGACGGCGACCTCATCACCCTCCTGATGAACTCGCGCGCGAACAACAAGCGCGACCGCCTCACCGGGATCCTGCTGCACAGCGAGGGGCAGTTCCTCCAGGTGCTCGAGGGCGAGGAGGACGACGTCAAGGCCAAGTACGACCGGATCTCGAAGGATCCGCGGCACCGGGGCATCTCCATGATCCTGCGCGAAGAGGCCGACTCGCGGCAGTTCGGCAAGTGGACGATGGGCTACACGTCGTTGACCGACCCGATGATCAGGGCGATCCCGGGCTACGACACGTTCTTCGACCGCGATCCTGCGGTCTCCGAGGCGCCGGTGCGCCGCCTGCTCGAGGCGTTCCGCACCGACCCCGCCCTCACCCCGGCCATCGAGGGCGCCGGGCTCTGACCTGCGGCTCTGCCCCGCGATTCTTGCCCGCGGCTCTCACGGAGAGCCCCGCTCGTCAATCCCCTCCGGCCGCGGACGTCGGCGTCTACCGTCGCACTCGACAGCCGACGGTCGGCGTCACGAGAGGGCACTGGCCATGAAGATCACGTACGACACCGAGAGCGACTCCATCTCCGTCCCCGAGCTCACCGGCGCCCAGAACGCCCAGCTGCAGTCGCAGCTCTCGGCGGCCCTCTACCGGAACGACCCGGTCCAGACGGTGGCCGCTCAGATCATGGGTGCTGCGCGCGCGCTCGCTGCCGGCGACGCGGGGGAGTGAGGGCAGCGCCTGCGTCCGGGCTGTGACGTCGGGGGCGGCCCGGGCGGCTCGATGCTGCGGCCCGATCCTGCGGTCAGCGGAGCGCGGCGGCGCAGAGCCGGAGGGCCGCGGCGAGCTGCCGGACCGCATCCTGGTCGAGGTCGGCCGTCATGCGCTCCTCGACGCGTCGGATCGCGGCGCTCGCCGTCGCGAGCTGTCGGCGCCCTCCGGCGGTGAGCTCGGTGGGCAGGGCTCGTCCGGAGGGGGCGCGATCGGCGCGGCGGACGAGGCCCTCGCGCTCCAGCGTCTGCAGGAGGACGTTCATCGACTGGCGGGTGACGAACGCGCCGCGAGCGAGCTCCGAGTTGGACAGCCCGGGTCGCTGCGCCAGCAGTTCGAGGCAGGAGTAGTGCGTCACCGTCATGCCGAGCGGGTGGAGCTCGGCCTCCATGGCCTGCCGCAGCCCGCTGGACGCCTCCTTGAGGAGGTACCCGACGGAGGTCTCGAGATCGATCGCCCGCTGCTCTTGACTCATGTCAGTATTCTGACATAGTCTCGGTGTCAGTTGCCTGACATCCGTCGGGCATCCACCGTCACCAGGAGGATCACATGGCTGTCACCGGCCCCGGCTTCATCTCGCTGCAGGTCCGCGACCTCGCTCGCTCCGCCGCCTTCTACGAGGAGCACCTCGGTCTCCGCCGTCAGGACGGCCCGCCGCACGCGGTCGTCTTCGACACGGCGCCGATCGCCTTCGCCGTGCGCGACGCCGCGCCCGGCGTCGACCTCGACGCCTCGCCCCTCGGAGTCGGCGTCGCCGTCTGGATGCACGCCCCCGACACCCAGGGCCTCCACGACGCGCTCGTGGAGGGCGGCGTCGAGATCGCCTCGGCTCCCATCGACGGTCCGTTCGGTCGCACCTTCACGCTCGTCGACCCCGACGGCTACCTCGTCACGCTCTACGACCGCGCCTAGCGACGGATTCTCGGACTGCCGGGCCATGATCGTCTGGCCCAGGCCCTCCCCTCCGACGAAGGATGCTCCGTGACCCGTTCGACCGGCCCCGCTCCTTTCACCGGCTTCACGTCGGAGGCGTCGGCCTTCTTCCGAGGCCTCCGCGACGACAACTCGAAGGGGTGGTTCGAGGCGCACCGCGACGTCTACGAGGCGAGCGTCCGGCAGCCGCTCGAAGACCTCCTCGGCCAGGTGCAGGACGCCTACGGCGAGGGCAGGGTCACGCGCCCGAACCGCGACGTCCGCTTCAGCCCCGACAAGTCGCCGTACAAGACGACCGCCAGCATGTGGGCGGGCGAGGTCGGCGGCGTCTACCTGAGCGTCGGTCCCGACGGGCTCGACGTCGGCGGCGGGCTCTACGGCCCGAGTCGCGACCAGCTCGCCCGGGCTCGGGCCGCGATCGCCGACCGGCCCCGGGCGGCCGACGACCTCCGCGCGATCGTGAGCCGCCTCGAGTCCCGCGGCTTCGAGATGGCGGGCCCGCCGCTGAAGACCGCTCCGCGCGGCTACGACCGCGACCACCCGCAGGTCGAGCTGCTGCGGCTCACCCACTACGCCGCGATCGCGAAGCTCCCCGTCGACGCGTCGCCGCAGAAGATCCGCGGCATCTGGAGGTCGGTCGAGCCGCTGATCGCCTGGACGGCCGAGAACGTCGGCCCCGCGGTCTCGTGGCCGTGACTCTGCGGACGCTGATGCAGGAGATTCTTCGGGGGAGGGTCCCGGATCGGCATGAAACGGGCCGGGGGCGCCGAATTTCCTGCATTGGCGCGGAGAGAAGCAGCGCCAGCTACCGCGCCCCCCGCGGCGCGAGCACCGACACCACGTTCTCGCGCAGGTGCTGGTACACGACCGAGGTGCGGACGTCCGCCACCTCGCGCCGCTCCGTCAGGCGGTCGATCACGAAGGCGTAGAGGTCGTCGTTGTCGCGGACCGCGACGTGGATGATGAAGTCCTCGTTGCCGGCGGTCACGAAGACGCCGACGGTCTCGTCGAGGGTGCTGACCCAGTCGCGGAAGGCCTCGATCACCTGGCGCGACGGCGGCCGGATGCGCACGGCGATCAGGGCCTGCACGCCGCGCCCGATCGAGGGCAGGTCGACGTCGAGGGTCGCCTGCCGGATCACGCCCCGGCTCCGGAGGCTCCTGGTCCGCTCCAGCGCCGTCGTCGGCGACACCCGCGCTGCGGCGGCGAGGTCGCGGTTCGTGATCCGTGCATCCGACTGCAGGATCTCCAGAATCCGCACATCGAGATCGTCTAACAACACCGGATCGCGCTTCTGCTGGTCATTCATACGGCCATCATGCGCGTGATCGCCGTCTCCGCCTAGTGTTCGAGCGTCATATCATCCACAGCGACGCCAGGAGAACCCATGACCGAGTCAGACCCCGCCCTGATCGGGTTCGCAGCGGACGAGATCGACACGTCCGCGCCCACCCGGTCGGCCCGCCTCAAGTGGGTCGTCGTCGTCGACGCCGCTCTCCCGGCGGGGCGCGCGGTCAACGCGGCGGTCTGCGTCAGCGCGGCGACCGCGGCCGGCGTCGCGGGGCTCCTGGGCCCGGATGCGCAGGATGCGGGCGGCGCGCTCCATCCCGGCCTGCCCTGGGCGGGGTGCACTGTCCTCGCAGCCGACCGCGAGACCCTGGCGGCGATCCGCGCGAAGGGCGCAGCCCACGAGGGCACCTTCGTCGCCGACATGCCCGCCGAGGCGCAGGCGACCCGCGTCTACGACGACTACCTGGAGGCGGTGGCGGCAAGCGATGCGGAGAGGTTCGACTACCTGGCAGTCAGTCTCGTGGGGCCGAAGAACAGGATCGACAAGATCGTCGGTCGGCTGCCGCTCCTGCCGTAGGAGGCGTGAGGAGCGGCGGCGGCTGCGAGTGAGGCGAAACGGGGGTCGTGGTGCGGTCCCTGCCCGTGATGCGAAGTCTCTGCACATCACGACGACCGTTCCGGCTCAATCAGCATGCGCGCCCGGTTCCAGCATTACAAGGTGACCGTCTAGCTACCACGCATTGCGGATAGGGCGTCGATGAGTCGGGGTCCCGGGCGCCGAGTGGCGCCGGGACCCCTAGCCGGCCGTGATCTGCGGTTGGAGCTTCACGGGCAGGGACCAACAGACACGGTCACAACCGGTGAAAACGCGTCTCAGCGCTCCCAGCTGCTCTCCACCCAACTCGCGCCGCACGAACCGTCTCTCAGGGAGGCGACTGTCGCCGATGCATCGTCGGTTGCGTACCCGGTACGGAACCTCGGAAGGCGCGTACGGTGCAAGGGGAGCAAGGGAGCAGCGATGACTCAGACCGCCCGTCGGTCGACCAGCGGGGTCAAGGCGAACGAGAACGCCCACCTTTACTCCGCGCTGCCCGAGAACCGCGAGGGCGCGGCCGTCGTGTCCGCCCTGCAGGATCTCGGGGACGTCGCGCGCCAGGCCGAGGACCGCGCCGTCATCGAGCTCGGCATGAACCCCGGCGACGTCCTCGCCACCAGGTATCTGCTGCAGGCCGAGCGCGACGGGCAGCAGCTGACCCCCACCGACCTCGCCACGCTCCTCGGCGTGACGACCGCCGCGGCCTCGAAGCTCGTCGACCGGCTCGTGTCGGCGGGGCGAGCCGAGCGGCTGCCCGATCCTGCGGACAAGCGCGCCAGGATCGTCGCGCCGACGGCCGCCGCGCGGGCCGACATCCACGCCACGTACGCGCTGATCCACGAGCCTCTCGTGCGGGTCGTGAACGGTCTGACCGCCTCCGAGGCGTCGGCCGTCACGCGCTTCCTGAAGACGCTCTCGTCGGCTCTCGCCGTCTCGCCGACGGCTCCCTGATCGACGCCCCCTGATCCGCACCACCCCTGGCCGCACCACCACCACCACCACCGCACCACCCACCACAGAAACACCCCGAGAGAGGAACCACCATGAACAACCACGCACTCTGGCTCACGCTCGCGATCATCGGCATCATCCTGCTGCTGATCGGCGCCTTCGTGACCACCCTCCACTTCCTGATCACCGTCGGCGTCATCGTCCTGGTCGTCGCAGCGGTCCTGCTCGTCCTGAAGCTGGTCCGAGGCGGCGCTTCCAGGGTCTGAGTCCTCCTGCGCCGCCGATCCTGAGAACCAGGATCGGCCGCGAAGGCATCGAGCGAGCGGCTGGCCCTTTCCCCCGAGGGTCAGCCGCTCTTCCTCTGCCCGGACTCAGCCCCCCGGGTGCAGCCGACGACCCGCCGTGACGCGCCGCCGGGGCTTCCGCAGAGCGGGGAGCGCGGATTAGCCTTGCGGGGATCGATCGCCGGATCCTGCGCCTGTCGTCCCCAGCCCCTGGACGAACAACGGCCGCCCGGCACCACCTGTCGACAGAACACGAAGGGGCTCGCAATGCTCGTGACCACGCTGAGGATCGACGGGCAGGAGTTCTTCCTGCCCGACGAGGCCGACATCGACCAGATCAAGGAGCGGGTCCTCGCGGCCGCCCGGGAGGGCGCCGGGTTCGTCGACTTCACCGTTCGCGACCAGGGGCGGATCTCGGTCCTGATGACCCCGCGGGTGGCTGTGCGCTTCGAGGTCGTCGACCGCTCGGAGGCGGAGACGGCGGGGTGGGACGACGACCACGGGTCATTCGAGTTCGACCCCGCGACGTTCATCTCGTAGCCGGCGGCCTGCCCTCGACTACATGGGACGCAGGATCAGGCGTGCGCCGCCCGCGAGAGGACGAGCTCGTCGACGAAGGCCGCGATCTCGCGAGCGACTCCCGCTGGTCTGGAGTGGACGCAGTTGTGCCGGGCGCCGGGGACGGCCCGGTAGCGACCGCCGGGCACCTGCTCGCTCAGCCAGCGGCTCCACGGCTCGGGGGCGATCGGATCGCGGGCGCCGCGGAGCACCAGCAGGGGCGCCCCGAGGTCGGCGATCCTGCGGTCGGTGGAGTACTCGAGCATCGACAGCGTGCCCCGCAGGAACTCGCGCGGACCGCCCTGCAGGTAGCACCGGGCCACCATCAGCAGGGTCCGCGGCGGTTCGCCGACGTAGTCGCGGAGCAGCCGGAGCCCCTGGCCGACGGCCGTCGGAGCGGCCGGATCGACGACGCTGCCGATCAGGACGACCCCGGCGACACGGCCCGGACGCCGGAGGGCGAGCTCCACCGCGAGCTCCGTGCCGAGGGAGTGCCCGACCACGACGATCCGACCCGGCGCGCGGTCGACGACGGGCTCGAGAGCATCGGCGTACTCCTCGATCGTCAGGCGGCGCGGGGTCGCCGGTGCCGCGCCGAAGCCGGGGAGGTCGGGGGCGACGACGTCGCCGTGCGGGGCGAGCGCCCGGGCGAGACGCGAGAACGACAGGTGCGAGAGCCCGACCCCGTGGATGAGGAGGAACGTGACGCCCGCGGCGCCCCCGCCGGCGGCGCGGAATGCAGGTGAGGTCGTCGTCATCGGTGGCCTTCGTTCGCTGTCGGGGGAGACGGCCGAGAAGCGGCCGACATCCCACGCTAGCCGCTACCGGGTGCTCCGTGCCCGCGTCAATCCCTGCCGCGCGCCCTCGCGCTACCCGTAGCCTGGCGTCCGTGAACCGGCGATGACGACACCAGCGGGTGCCCGGCGCGTCGGCGTCCTGGGCCTCGGCCGGATGGGCGCACCGATCGCCGCGCGTCTGGCCGCAGCCGGACTCGAGGTCGCCGCCTTCGACCCCGTGGTCGCTCCGCCCGCCGGTGTCCGTCAGGGCCGGGACGCGCAGGATGTCGCGGCGCGCGCGGACGTGCTGCTCACGATCCTGCCCACGACCGAGGTCCTCCGCGGTGCGACGTCGGGGCCCGGCGGCGCGCTGGCCGCCCTCCCGGGCGGAGCCGTCTGGGTCGACTGCACGAGCGCCGACCCGCGCGTCTACGGGGCGCTCGCCGCCGAGGCGGCCGCGCTGGGACTCCAGGCCGTCGCCGCCCCGCTCGCCGGCGGCCCGGCCGACGCGGCGGCGGGGACGCTCGGCTTCTACCTCTCCGGCGCCCCGGCGGCCGTCGGGCGGATCGACCGCATCCTGAGCGTCCTCGGCCGGCCCGAGCGCCGCCTGCTCGTCGGCTCCGATCCTGCCGCGGCGCACACGGCGAAGCTGCTGGCCAACACCCTCTGGTTCGGGCAGGCGGTGGCCGCGGCGGAGGTGCTGCTGCTCGGGCGCGCCCTCGGGCTCCAGCCCGGGCTGCTCGGCGGGATCCTGCGGTCGAGCCCCGGCGCGAGCGCGTTCCTCGAGCACGACCTCGACGCGCTGCTCGACGGCGACTACCTCGCGTCCTTCGGGATCGACCGCGTCGTCGAGGAGCTCGACACGGTCGCCGCGCTGGCCGAGGCGGCCGGGACGCCGCACGACGTCACGGCGGTGGTGGCCGGCCTGCATCGCGCGGCCCTCGACGCGTACGGGCCGGTCGACGGCGAGCTCCTGGCGGTGAGGCTGCTCGAGGACCGCGCGGGGGCGCGGCTGCGTCGGGAGGGCTCCCGCGAGGTCTGAGGATCCGTCGGCACGTCGCCTTGCAGGCGGCCGCCGCCGGGAGGCCGGCTCAGCCCGCGCGGCTGCTCAGCCCGCGGCGCCAGCGGCGGCGGCGACCGCCCAGCCGTGCGGCCCGACCACGAGGGTGTCGCCGTCGAGTCCGGCGTCCCGGCCGGCCAGGAGTGCGCCCGGCGCGGGGTCGGCGACGCGGAGCTCGTCGTCGGTGAGGTTGAGGGCCACGATCAGCCGGTCGTCTGATCCTGCGCCCGTCATCTCGAGGACGAGGAGCCCGTTGCCGACCGATGCCGTCCGGCTCCGCGCGGTGTGCAGCCACGGGTGGCGCCGCCGCAGGCCGATCAGGAGCTGGTGCAGCGCCAGGACGTCCGGCGCGGCATCGACGACGCCGGCACCCGGCGCTCCGCTCGGTGCCGACGGGAACGCCGGACGGACGGCGTCGTCGCCGCCGAACCGCTCCTCCTTCACGGCGCGGAGTCCGAGCTCGTCGCCGTAGTAGACGGTCGGGGTGCCCCCGAGGACGAAGAGCAGGACGATCGCGTGGTCGTGGTGGCGGTCGTCGTCGATCTGGCTGGCGATGCGGGTGACGTCGTGGTTGCCGACGAACGTGAGCGGGACGAAGTGCTCGAGGAAGCCGTTGTGCCGCGTCAGCGACCAGTCGAGCTCGTGGAGGTTGACCTCCTGCAGGGAGTGCCAGACGCCCTGCCACAGCTCGTACTGCGTGACGCTGTCGAGGCCGCCGTCGCGCACCGCCGCGACGTAGTCGCCGTGCAGCACCTCGCCCACGACGTACACGTCGGGGTGGAGTCGACGGAGCGGCGGCAGCACCGTCGCCCAGAACCCGGACGGGACGGCGTAGGCGGCGTCGAGACGCCAGGCGTCCGCCCCGCGGTCGGACCAGTACGTCAGGACCTCGGTCACCAGCCGCGCGACCTCCGGCGACCCGTGGTCGAGCGCGACGAGTCCGCCGTGCCCCTCGAAGGTCGCCAGGCTGCCGTCCGGCTCCCGCCGGAACAGGCGTGCAGCCTCCGCGCCGGGATCACGGCGCGCTTCGACGAGTGCGGGGAAGGCGGGACCGACGTGGTTGAAGACCCCGTCGAGCATGACCCTGACGCCCTTGGCGTGAGCGGCCTCGATCAGCGCGACCAGGTCGGCCTCGGTCCCGAGTCGCGGGTCGATCGTGAACCAGTCGGTGGTGTCGTACCCGTGCGTCGACGACTCGAACACCGGTCCGAGGGCGAGCCCGTTGGCGCCGAGCGCGAGGAGGTGGTCGAGCCAGGGCACGAGGTCCAGGAGGCGCGGTGCCGGCGAGCGGTCGGTGCCGGTGGTGTCCGCTCCCACGAACCCGAGGGGATAGACGTGCCACCACACGACGTGCTCGGTCCAGTCCACGTCTCGATAGTAGAGGTGCCGCCTGGAGCATCGGCCGGGCCGCGGTCCGACACGACTCAGACCGCTCCCGGGCGCGTGCGGTTCACTGGCGGCCCGCGGTCGACCGGCCGCCCGCGGTGGCTCGGCCGCCCGCGGTGGCTCCGCCGCCGCTTCCCCACCGAGGAGGAGCCATGCCGAGCACGAGAGTCAGGACCCTGGCGCTGATCGCCGCGATCGCGGGGGTCGTCGGCCTCGCCGGCTGCACCGACGACAGCGGCAGAGGCGACGACGGCTCCGCGGCTCCGCGGGCGTCCCTGAAGGCGCCTGGCGGCCTCGCGACGGGGGAGCGGGCGCCGGTCGGCACGCCCCGCGACGTCGTCACCGGCCTCGAAGCCCCGTGGTCGGTGGTGCTCTCCGGCGACACCCCGCTGGTCAGCGAGCGCGACTCCGGGTCGGTCCTCGAGATCCGGCCGGACGGCTCCACCCGGGAGGTGGGCGTCGTCGACGGCCTCGCCGCGGGCGGTGAGGCCGGACTCCTCGGGCTGGCCGTGCGCGGCGACGACCTCTACATCTACTCGACCGCCGACGACGGCAACCGCATCCAGCGCTACCCGCTCCGCGGCTCGGCGGGCGGCCTCTCGCTCGGCGACCCGACGACGATCCTGGACGGCCTCCCCTCGAACACGTTCCACGACGGCGGACGGATCGCCTTCGGCCCCGACGGCATGCTGTACGCCTCGGTAGGCGACGCGGGGGTGAGCGAGAACGCGCAGGATCGCGACTCCCTCGCCGGCAAGATCCTCCGGATGACTCCGGACGGCGGCGTCCCGAGCGACAACCCCTTCGACGGCTCGCTCGTCTACAGCCTCGGCCACCGCAACGTGCAGGGGCTCGGCTGGGCGAGCGACGGCACGATGTTCGCCTCCGAGTTCGGCCAGGACACCTGGGACGAGCTCAACGTCATCCGCGCGGGCGGCGACTACGGCTGGCCGGAGGTCGAGGGCGAGGGCGGCGGCTCGCGCTTCATCGATCCGGTGCAGCAGTGGTCCACCGACGAGGCGAGCCCGAGCGGGCTGGCCGTCGTGGGCGACACGGTCTTCATCGCCAACCTGCGCGGCGAGGTCCTGCGCGGCATCCCCGTCTCCGATCCGTCGTCCTCGCGCGAGTACTTCGACGACGACTTCGGCCGTCTGCGGACCGTGCTCGAGGGTCCCGACGGCACCCTCTGGTTCGTCACCAACAACACCGACGGCCGCGGATCACCCGGCGCCGGCGACGACAGGATCGTGTCGGTCGACCTCTCCTGAGCCGCAGCGCGTCGAGGACGAGGGTCGCGCCGCGCCTGCGAGACTGACGGCCTCATGCGTTCCTTCCTGCTCCGCGCACGCGAATCCTTCTGGTTCCTCCCAGCCCTGTTCGGCCTCGCCGCGGTCGGGCTCGGGGAGGGGCTGGTCGCTCTCGATCGAGCTCTCGTGGGCGATGGCGCCGCGGACACCGCCTTCCTCGGCGACCTGAGCGCCTCCGGCGGACGCAGCATCCTCACCATCATCGGCTCTTCGATGCTCACCGTCGCCGGCACGTCCTTCTCGATCACCATCTCCGTGCTGGCCACGACGTCCTCGACCTACGGGCCACGGCTCGTCCGGAACTTCCTGGCCGATCGCGCCAACCAGATCGTCCTCGCGGTCTTCACGGCGACCTTCGCGTACGCACTGGTGGTGCTCCGGTCTGTCCGATCGCCGGGCGACTCCGGCGTCGGATTCGTCCCGACGATCTCGATCCACGTGGCAGTGCTGGGCGGGCTGATCGACGTCGCCTTCCTCGTCTTCTTCATCCACCACATCGCCGACTCCGTGCAGGTGACCACGCTTCAACGGCGAGTGCAGGTCGACCTCGAGAACGCCGTGGAGCGCATCTTCCCGGCCGAAGGCCCGGAGCCGAGCGATCAGGATCCCGCAGTCCCGGATCCGGCATCGTTCGTCCACGCGGTCCGGCTCCGAGGTCGCAGCGGCTACGTCGAGCAGATCGACTTCGACAGGCTGGTCCTCGCCGCTGTCGAGCACGACTGCGTCGTGGACGTGACGGCCATGCCGGGTGCTCACCGGATCGAGGGGGAGCCTCTCGTGCGCTGCACGGCGGTCGAGGACGCGGACGCCGTCGACCGGGTCGTGCGCAGTGTGTTCTCACTCGGCCCTGCG
This sequence comes from Frondihabitans peucedani, assembly GCF_039537585.1. NCBI lineage: Bacteria > Bacillati > Actinomycetota > Actinomycetes > Micrococcales > Microbacteriaceae > Frondihabitans > Frondihabitans peucedani. The sequence continues at coordinate 1,690,586 of NZ_BAABAU010000001.1, read as the reverse complement.
CGGACACCGTTCCAGGACATCGGGTTCGCGTTGCAGCAGCTCGTCGAGGTGGCCGTCCGAGGGCTCGCCTCCGGGAGCAACGACCCGTACACGGCGGTCACGGCACTCGATCTCGCAGCGTCGGCCCTCGTGCCCCTCTGGTCGCGGCCGGAAGCACCCGCTGAGCTGCGTGACGACGAGGGCCGGCTTCGGGTCGTCGTCCACTGGCCTCAGTCGTCGGCGCTCCTCGCAGACGTCTTCGACGCCATCGAGACGTACGGCACGGAGCATCCTGTCGTCGTGCAGGCCGCGCTCGGGCTCGCCGATCGACTCCGCACAGCGGCACCCGGCCGGTCCGCTGCCCTGCCGGCGGCCGTCGCCCGACTGAGGTCCGCGGCCCTGGCCTGAGGGGCGCCCGAGTGACGGAGCCCGACGGCTCTGGTCGGCGGTGTGCAACGACCTGTCGGTCGACCTCTCTTGAGCGCCTAGTCGCCCTCGAGCCGCAGCAGCAGCGCGCGGAGGGTCGCCCGCTCGCCGGGGTCGAGGTGTGTCAGGAAGCTCTCGTTCACCGCGGTGGCGAGGCGGCGCGACGACGCGAGCAGGGTCGCTCCTGCCGGGGTGAGATCGACGTAGCGCTTCCGGCGGTCGAGCGCGTCGGTGCGGCGCGTGATCAGCCCTGCCGACTCGAGGCGGCCCAGGATCTCGGTCAGCGTCGCCTTGGTGGTCGACGACGCGACGGCGAGAGCGGTCTGCTCGGAGCCCGGCACCTCGTCGATGGCGCGCAGGACCGCGTACTGCGGCTTCGTCACGGGCACGCCGGCCTCCTGCCAGCGCGCGGTGTGCTCCTGCACGACGCGGCGCATGACGTGGAAGAACTCGTCGTGGAGCATGCGGCCTTGCCTCTCGGTGATCCTGCGCCTACTGTAGTTCGTACACGAACGACATGGGAAGAGGGCAGGATGACGTCGACGCCGGGCTCGGCCGGAACACTCGGCGACTGGCTCCGCTCGACGATCCAGGTCAACGGCCACGACCGCGCGCACTGGGTCGCCCTCCGCGCCGCCTTCTCCCTCGCCGTCCCGCTCGTGATCGTGGCGTCGCTCGGCCACCTCGACTGGTCGCTGTTTGTCGCCTTCGGCGCCTTCTCGTCGGTCTTCGGCCGGCACCAGACGTATCGCGACCGGGCCCGCATGCAGCTCGGCGCGGGCGCCGCCCTCGTCGGCAGCATCACGCTCGGCACCGCCGTGGGCGCCATAGCGGCCGGCTCCCTGCTGGCGGTCGCCGCGATGACGGTGGCGTCGGGCATCGGGTTCCTGCTGTCGCGGAAGAACGGCTGGCTCCCGATGGGGTCGCTGTTCTTCGTCTTCGCAGCGGGTGCGACGTCGTCGTTCGCGCAGCCCGCCTCGAACATCCCGCTGGCGTTCGCCCTGTGCTCGGCGACGGTCCTGTTCTCGGCCGGCGTCGGCCAGCTCGGGCGCTTCACGGCTCTCGGGCGCTCCGGCCGCAAGACGCACGGCCCCGCGGTCCTCACGATGCGCGAGCTCCTCGGCGCACCCGGCATCCGACTCGACACCCTGCGCTTCGCCGCGGGCCCGCTCGTGGCGGGCGGCATCGCCACCCTCGTCGGCATCGGACACCCTTACTGGGCTGCGGTCTCGGCGACCGTGCCCCTCGTCGGGACGAACCTCGGCGCGCAGTTCAGCCGCGCCGCCCAGCGCTTCGTCGGCACGGTGATCGGCGTCGTCCTTGCGCTCGCGATCCTGCTGCTCGACCCGTCCGACGTCGTCCTGCTCGCCGTGGTGATCGTCCTGCAGGGCGTCGCCGAGCTGCTCGTGCTCCGCAACTACGGGCTGACGGTGATCGGCATCACCCCGCTGGCGCTGATCCTGTCGCACCTGGCCTCGCCGATCGCCGTCGACCGGCTCGCCACCGACCGCGCCGTCGAGACGACCATCGGCGTACTCGTCGCGATCGTCATCATGCTGGTGACACACCGGCGGCACGCGGCCGCCGTGTCAGGAGGAGGACACCCGTGACCGAGAACGCCGTGACCGGGATCGACTGGGCAGCAGGCACGTGGACGACCGAGCCCGAGGCCGTCGTCGTCGACGGCGACGGCATGCGCGTGACGGCCCGCGCGGGCAGCGACGCCTGGCGGATCACCTCCTACGGATTCGTCCACGACACCGAGCACGCCCTCGTCGCACCGCTGCCGCAGGGCGCCGCCGTCGAGGTGACGTTCCTCTGCGACTTCTCGGCGCAGTTCGACCAGGCGGGGGTCTTCGCCCGGGTCGACGCGTCCACCTGGATCAAGGCCGGCGTCGAGCGCAGCGACGGCGTCGAGAGCATGGGCGCGGTCGTGACCCGGGGCGTGTCCGACTGGTCGCTGGCGCCGGTCCCCGACTGGTCGGGCCGCCTCGTCACGGTCCGGGCGAGCCGGTCCGGGGACGCCCTGACGATCCGCGCGCGGGTCGACGACGAGCCGTGGCGGATGGTCCGCGTCGCTCCGCTCGATGCCGACGCCGCCGTCGAGGCGGGCCCGTTCTGCTGCGCCCCCACCCGCGAGGGCCTGACCGTGCTGTTCACCGCCTGGCGCCTGACCGACGCCGACGAGGGGCTGCACCCGGAGGAGTGAGACGGGGCGAGTGAAGCCCGGCGCTCTCAGCCCGGGGGCCCTCAGCCCTGGCGCGCTCAGCCCTGGCGTCTGGCAGCGGTGTCGAGCGCGGCGCGGGCCTCGGCGACGATCGCGGCGTCCGTGACCGAGTGGGCCGCGGCATCCTGCGCTCCCAGGGCGGGCCGAGTGCCGGAAGTCGGCGCGGCGGTGACGGTGCGCTTGGCCGAGAGGTGCACGGCGTCGACACCGACGCCGACGAGGAGCGGGATGTCGGCGATCGTGACGCCGCCGCCCGCCATGACCTCGATGCCCGAGCCGGAGTCGACGAGGCGCCTGAGCGTCTCGAGGCCGAGGCCCGCTCGGCTCGCCCCGCCCGAGGTGAGGACGCGGTCGATCCTGCTCTCCGCCGGGAGCCCCGCCAGGTCGGCGAGAGCCAGCACCGGATCGGAGCTGTGGTCGAGGGCGCGGTGGACGGTGACCCGGATCGCAGGATGCTCGGCGCGCGCGAGGGCGGCGAGGCGCGCGACGGCCGGGCGGTCGATCCTGCCGTCCCGGGTCAGCGCCCCGACGACCACGCCGGCGGCCCCGCTCCGGATCGCAGCCCGGAGCTCGCGCTCCGTCAGGGCCAGCTCGTCGGCGTCGTAGACGAAGTCGCCCGGCCTCGGCCGGACCAGGACGTGCACGGCGACACCCGTCTCGACCGCCGCCTCGATCAGGCCCTGGGAGGGAGTGACCCCGCCCAGCTCGAGGGCGGCGCAGAGCTCGACGCGGTCGGCTCCTCCGCGAAGGGCGGTGCGGGCTCCCGCGGGGGGAGGCGACGGCGATCTCGAGGGCGGGCATGCCCTCACTCTGCCGCACCGGCGGGTGCCAGGAGCGCAGGATCAGTCGTCGGTGCTCTTCTCGCACGAGAGCGCCTGCTTCGCCCCGGAGGAGTCGGCGCTGAACGAGCTCGGGGCGGCGGTGCTCGACGACGACTGCGTCTGCGCGTCGTCGTTGAGGGCGTAGAGGGTGCCGTCGAAGTCCGTGAGCGTCGGGTCGCCCTTCGTGGCCCAGAGCCCGACGACCTTCGAGAGGGTGGCGTTGTCGCCGAGGGGAGCGGCGACGTACCAGCCGCCGTCGCTCTTGTAGGTCCAGCCGACGCGGGCCGGGCCGTTGGAGGAGACGTCGCTGAGCTTCTGCAGGACCGCGTCGGAGGCGAGGCCGCAGGCGTTCTTGTTCGCCTGGGCGGGGTTCGTGCGGTTGTCCGACGAGCCCGGGTCGTCGGCGGACGGGTCCTGGTTCTGGGCCCCGCCGACGCAGCCGCTCAGGAGGAGGACGGACGCGAGGGAGATGCCGAGGGCCGGGACGACCTTGGCCGTGATGAGCTTCATCGGGTCGATGGTAGGTGCGCTCCGGGCGGTCGGTGGCGGGTTGACTGCAGCGGCCGGTGCGCCTAGTCTCGGCCGCTGCTCGCCCGGACCGGACCGGACCGGCCCCGGAGACGGAACAAGCCCGGACGGAACAAGCCCGCCGGCGCATCGTCGCGCCGTCGGGCTTGTCGCCGGGAGAGTGATCGTCAGCAACCCGTATCGCAGAGTCGCCGGTCATGCTCGCCCTGGTGGACCGTGATCCCCTCCAGGAGAGTAACCCCGGCCGGGCGGCCGTGCCCATCCTCCTCAGGGATGATCTGCGGGCCGCAGGGCTACATCGCGACGAGGACCTTCAGTGCCTCGCGGGCCGCCATCGCGCGGTACCCCTCCGGCACCTCCTCGATGCCGATCGTCCGGTCGAAGACGCGGCCCGGCTCGATGGTCCCGTCGAGGACGAGCGGCAGCAGCTCGTCGATGTAGGCGCGGGCCGGGGCCACTCCGCCGGTCAGCGTGAGGTTGCGCAGGAACTCGCGGCGCCCGAAAGCGATCGTCGGATCCTGCGGCACCCCGACCCGGCTGATGACGCCGCCGTCGCGGACGACCCTGATCGCGGTGTCGACCGCCTGCGGGAGGCCGACGGCCTCGAGGACGACGTGGGTGCCGTCGCCGCCGGTCAGCTCGAGGACGCGCGCGACGCCCTCCTCGCCGCGCTCGGCGACGACGTGGGTGGCGCCGAACTCGAGGCCGAGGTCGGTGCGGTCGGTGTGGCGGCCCATCAGGATGATCTCCGTCGCGCCGACGAGCTTCGCCGCGATCACGCCGCAGAGACCCACGGCGCCGTCGCCGATGACGGTCACCGACTGGCCGGCCGAGACGCGGCCCATCTTCGCAGCGTGGAAGCCGGTCGACATGACGTCGGAGAGGCTCAGCAGCCCGGGGATCAGCTTCTCGTCGAATCCGGCGGGCACGACGACGAGCGTCCCGTCGGCCTTCGGCACGCGGACCCGCTCGCCCTGGCCGCCGTCGACGCCGGGGCCGCCCCAGCTCTCGCCGTGGCGGCACGAGGTCTGGAGGCCCTCGCGGCAGAAGTCGCAGACGCCGTCCGAGACCACGAACGGCGCGATGACGAAGTCGCCGACCGCGACGCCCGACACCTCGGCGCCGACCTCCTCGACCACTCCGACGAACTCGTGGCCCATCCGGGAGCCGTGCTCGCTGGGCTTCTTCGACGCGTACGGCCAGAGGTCGCTGCCGCAGATGCAGCCGGCGACGACCCGCACCACGGCGTCGGTCGCTTCGCGGAGTGCAGGATCGGCGACGGTCTCGACGCGCACGTCGCCTGCCGCGTACATCAGTGCTGCTCGCATGGGGTGGTTCCTCTCGTCCTGCGCCGATTCGTCCGGTGGCGGGGTCGGCCGCGGCGCCTCGGCGACCCGCGGCGCCTCGACGACCCTACCTGCGGGTCGCCCGGAGGAGGCCGGACGAGCGGCGCTCGAGGTCGGCGAGGGCCCGCACGGTCTCGGGATCCTGCTGCCGCCACCTCTCGACCACGTCCGGGCCCAGCCCGGCGGCCCGGTCGCGCGTCACCAGCGCCCGGAGGGCCATCAGCTCCTCGCCGCCGGGCCTCCGGTCGAGCCGCCGCGCTGCCGACGCCGAGCGGATGAAGCCGCCCCGGTAGCGGAGCCACACGAGCACGAGCAGCAGGATCACGACGACAGCCACGCCCGTCCCGACCTGGTGGGCCAGGCGGATCGTCTCGTCGTGCTGCTGCCGGCCGGCGGCGGCGATGGACGCGGCGCTCCTGCTGGCGTCGCGGAGGGGCCGGCTCACGGCCTTGCCCGCGAAGGGGATCCTGCCGATCGCCGTGGCGGCCCGGCTCAGCTGCTCGTGGAACGCCGACCCCTGGTCGTGCACCCGGGTCCCGATACCGGCCAGGCCGCTGATCGAGGCGGTCACGGCCCGACCCAGGAGGACGGCGACCACGATGCCCGCCACCACCACGAGGTCCAGGACGATCTGCCCGACGAGACGGACCGGGCGCGCGTCGTAGAGAACCATCTGCTCCTCCTGCGTTGTCAGGGCCGGTTCGAGCCGGCGATGTGGATCTCGACGAGCCCGGACGCCCGGAACGGTGCCAGCTGGGCATCCGTGGCGCCGTCGTCGGTCACGAGCGACCAGGGTCGATCGAGGAGGGTCCACCAGTGCGACGACTCCACGCCGAGCTTGCTCGAGTCGGCGAGGACGTAGAGGTCGCGCGCCCGCTCGACCATCACGCGCTTCAGAGACGCCTGCTCCGGGGTCTCCTCGCAGAGCCCCAGCGTGGCCGACACTCCGTCGGCGCTCAGGAACGCGACGTCGGCGGTGATCTCCGACATGACCCTCTCCGCGAACGGGCCGATGAAGCCCGAGCTGATGTGCCGCAGGCGCCCGCCGGACACGATGAGGTCGATGCCGGAGCTGTGCTCCAGGACGGTCGTGGTCGTCAGCCCGTTCGTGACGACCGTGATGCCCTCACGGAACATCAGGTTCTTCGCGAGCGCGCCGACGGTGGTCCCGGCGTCGAGCACGGCGATCTGGCCCGCCTCGACGAACGCGCTCGCGAGTCGCCCGATGGCGAACTTCTGCTCCACCGCGATCGACTCGCGCTCGCGGAGGCTCCGCTCCGGCCCGCCGGACGTGCGGGCTCCTCCGTAGGTGCGGACGATGTCGCCGCTCTTCGTCATCGCCTCGAGGTCGCGCCGGATCGTCGACGGGGAGACCGAGAAGGCCGCTGCCAGGTCGTCCACCGCGATGGGCTTCTCCTGCAGCAGGTGACCGATCTCTCGTCGACGATCCCGGGCGTTCACGTCAGGCGTCGCCGGAGCGGTCGGGGGAGAGGTCGCCGGCCTGACGGAGCGCTTCGAGCAGCGGTTCGTGGTCCACGATGTCCTTTCCGGCGATGTCGAACGCCGTCCCGTGGTCGACCGAGGTGCGCACGAAGGGGAGCCCGACGGTGACGTTCACACCGTTCTTGAGGCCGAGCACCTTCACGGGGATGTGGCCCTGGTCATGATACTGGGCGACGACGAGGTCGTAGTCGCCGCGACTGGCCAGCATGAAGAGCGTGTCCGCCGGGAGGGGACCGACGACGTCCATGCCCTCTGCGCGTGCCCGGTCGACACCCGGCTGGACCTTGGCAGCCTCCTCGCCGTTGCCGAAGAGCCCGTTCTCGCCGCCGTGCGGGTTGATCGCGGCGACAGCGACCCGGGGGTTCTCCATCCCCGACTTCACGAGGAGGTCGTGCCCCCGCGCGATGGTGCGGTAGACCCGGTCTCCGTCGATCCTGGCGATCGCGTCGACGAGGCCGAGGTGCGTCGTGACGTGGATGACCCGCATGTTCGGGGCCGTCAGCATCATGGAGACCTCCTTCACGCCGGCGAGCTCGGCCAGCATCTCGGTGTGACCCGGGAAGGCGTGGCCGGCGAGGTGGAGGGCCTCCTTGTTCAGCGGGCCCGTGCAGATCGCGTCGATCGAGCCGGCCATCGCCAGCTCGACGGCCTTCTGGATGAAGAGGAACGCGCCGTGACCGGCCTCCGCGGAGAGCCGGCCCCACGGGAGGTCCTCCGGGATGCAGTCGATGTCGATGATGTCGATGACCGCCGGGTCGTCGACGATGTCCGACGGGTCGGTGATCGCCCGGAGCTCCAGAGGACTGGAGACGACGTCCATGGCCAGTCGGAGTCGGCGCAGGTCTCCGATGACGAAGATCTTCCCGCGCTCGCGGATGTCGGGATCGGCCATGGCCTTGGCGATGATCTCGGGTCCGACGCCGGCGGCGTCGCCCATGGTGATCGCGATGATCGGTTTCATTGTGTCTTCCTTACTCTTCGTTCAGAGGGTCGCGCAGGGATCGTGCGATCCGAGCGAGGGTGTGGGTGTCGCCGAAGGCGCCGGCCTTGGTCACGAGCAGCGGACCGACGTCGGGATGGCTGCTGAGGACGACGCCGGGCTCGAGGGCTCCGTGGACGCGGAGCCGGTCGATCTGCAGGGTGTCGAGAACCGCACGGGCGGTCTCTCCGCCGGTCAGGACGAGCGCTCCGAACAGGTGGGCGTTCCGGCTCGCGGTCGCAGCGAGGGCCGCGGCCACGTCGAGCGCGTTGTCCTTCTCGATCGGAGCGAGCAGCTCGGGCGTGAGGACGACGTCGCCTCCGATGCCGAGGTCCTCGAGCAGCGGAACGAGACCGCCGTCGGTGAGACGCGCGACCTCCACGAGGGTGGCGCCGCTCCTCACCAGCTCGTCGACCTGCGACCGGGCGACTCCGGAGTAGCTCCCGACGACGATCAGCACGCGCTCGGCCCCGCCTCGGGAGGGAGCGGGGGTGAGGCCGTCGCTGCTCTCGCGGAGCATGTGGGCAGCGAGACCGCCGGATCCCGTCGGCAGGCACGTCCCGGTCAGCAGCTCGGTCGCGCGGGCGATGCGCTCCAGGTCGTCGTCGTCCACGGCATCGACCACGACCGCGTCCAATCCGTCGGCCCGAGCACGCTCGAGGTCGGCGGCCAGGTGCTCGGCAGTGTCCTCTGCGCGAGGCCGGAGGACACCCACGCGGAGTCCTGCCTCACGGAGTGCGTGAGCGACGTCGCCTCCGTGACGGCCTGCCGCGTTCGGTGCGCCGTCGATGTGGACGATCCCCCCGACGGTCGTCCGGCCGGTGGCCGGGAATGCCGGCGCGACGACGGCGAGGCCGCGATCCTGCCCGCCGAGCGCTGCGAGAGCCGCGGCCACCTCGACGCCGATGTGTCCGCGGAGGAGCGAGTCGATCTTCTTGAAGACGGGCCGCTGCTGGGCGAGAGAACGGTGCACGGCGGCGGCGACTCTCTCCGCGGCGCCCTCGGGGGAGAGGTAGCGGCTCTCGGTGTCGACCGCCACGATGTCGGCCGTCGGCCAGCACGCCGCGGAGTCCAGCACGATGGCGCTCGACCTGCCCCCGTACGATCCGGCCGCGTCGGCCGCACCCGTCAGGTCGTCGGCGATGATCGTGAGGGTTCCCGGGAGTGCGGTCACGCGGAGGTCCTCGATCCTGCAGGGACTCCCTCGGAGCCCGACTCGGAGCCCGACTCGGAGAGCGACACCGCGTCGCCTCGTCCGTGACGAGCGAGTCTCCGGGCGTACCAGGCGACGACGAGGGGCGTCCCGATGGACGTGACCACGATAGCCGCCGACACGAGCACCGTTGCGGGCCCGGCCGCCTCGCGGTAGGCGGGGTTGGCGGCTGCGACGAGCATCGGCACGGCGGCCGCGTTCCCGGCGGTCGACGACGCCGCGAGACCGCCGAGGCCCGTGCCGCCGGTGAGCCGGTCGACCAGGAAGAGCACGGCGCCGCCGAGGAAGAGGACGACGAGGCCCAGCAGCACGCCGACGAGACCGGCGCTCAGGACCGTCTGCAGGCTGATGCCGAAGCCGAGCGCGAGCCCGAAGAAGAAGATCAGCACGGGCGAGGCGGAGGAGAGGAACTTCCGCATCGCAGGATCGAGAGACCCGAGGAGCATGCCGAGGAGGAGCGGGATGACCGCGCCCACGAGGGTCTGCCACGGGAAGGCGGACAGTCCGGCCACGCCGAGGATGAGCATCGTGAGGAAGGGCCCGGACTCGATCGTCATGATCGAGTAGGCGGCGACGTCCTTCGGCTTCCCGTACTGGCCCATCAGGGCCATGTAGAGCCCGCCGTTCGTGTCGCTGAACGCGGCCACGAGTGCGAGTACCGACAGCCCGGCCAGCAGGCTGTTCTGCACGGGGAGCTCCGTCATGAAGCGCCCCGCGACGATGCCGATGACGACGGCGAGCAGGACCTTCGACCCGAAGAGCGCCCCGCCCTTCTTCAGGATGTACGGCGTCGCCCGGAGGTCGATGCTCGCGCCCATGCAGACGTAGAACACCGCGAGGATCGGCGTGCTCCCGGTGAGGAGCCCGCCGGTGAAGGAGCCGAAGAAGTCGGCCGTGCCGGGGGCGACCGTCGCGAGGACGGCGCCCGTGAGAAGGGGGATCAGCATCATGCCGCCGGGGACCTTCTCGATGGCGGCCTTGATGGGGACAGACATACGCAACCTCGTCGTTTCGTGTCGGAGCCGAAGGGACGGCCCCGTGAATCCAGTTTTGCACACACTGCGCAGCAGTGTGCGCAAATCACGCAAAAGCGAACGGCGCCGCCCGCCAGGTACTGCGGGGGCCTCCCGCACCGCGGGCCGGTGACGTACCGTGCTGTCGTGGACAACAAGAGCGACATCCGGGAGTTCCTCGCGACCCGCCGCGCGCGGATCACGCCCGAGCGCGCCGGACTCCCCGACTTCGGCGGCAGCCGCCGGGTGCCGGGGCTCCGTCGCGAGGAGGTCGCCCTGCTCGCGGGCGTCAGCGTCGACTACTACGTCCGCCTCGAGCGCGGCAACCTCGGGGGAGTGTCCGAGAGCGTCCTCGAGGCGCTGGTCCGCGCGCTGCAGCTGGACGACACCGAGCGCTCGCACCTGTTCGACCTGGCCCGCATCGCCAACGCGTCGGTGGGCACCCGCCGCCGGCCGGTGGCCAGCCGGGTGCGCCCCGGCGTCCTGCGCCTGCTCGAGTCGATCACGGCTCCGGCGTGGGTCCGCAACGGCAGGATGGACGTCCTCGCCACGAACACGATGGGCCGCGCCCTCTACTCGCAGGTGTTCGACTCGCCCGTGCAGCCGCCGAACACGGCGCGGTTCGCGTTCCTCGACCCGCGGGCCCAGGAGTTCTGGCCGGAGTGGGACAAGATCGTCGCCGACACGGTCGCCTCGCTCCGCAACGAGGCGGGCCGGACGCCGTACGACAAGGGGCTGACCGACCTCATCGGCGAGCTCTCGACCCGGAGCGAGATCTTCCGCACCCTCTGGGCCCAGCACGACGTGCACCAGCACCGCGCCGGCTGGAAGCGCCTGCACCACCCCGTCGTCGGCGACCTCGAGCTGAGCTACGAGGCGCTCCAGCTCGTCGCGGACGAGGGGCTGATCCTGCTCAGCTACAGCGCCGAGCCCGACTCGTCGTCGGCGGAGGGGCTGGAGCTCCTCGCGAGCTGGGCCGCCACCGAGGCCCGCGAGCGGCGAGACGCGCAGGATGCCCGGGAGGCCCTGGGCGCCTGAGCCTCGCGCGGGGCTCGGGTCGCCCGGCCGCGCGCCCTCGCCCGCACGTCTCTAGTGTCGAGGGGGTGAGAGCCTCCGACCTGACCATCTCCCTCCCGCTCGTCGACCGCGCCTCGAAGGCGTCGGACGCCGTGCGGATCATCGCCGAGCAGGACCTCATCGGGCTCGTCGTGGCCGACGCGTCGGGTGTGCCGAAGGCGGTGGTGTCGGCGATCGACGTCGCGCGTCTGATGCTCCCGCGCTACATCCGCGACGACCTGTCGCTCGCCAACGTCGTCGGGGAGTCGGGTGTCCGCGACCTCTGGGGCGAGCTCGCCGACCGGACCATCGGCGACGTCCTCGACGACGACGAGGTGCAGGCGCGCGCCATCCTGACCGTCGAGCCCGACGCCACGCTCGTGGAGGTCGCGGCCCGCCTCGTGGACGCGCGGACGCAGGTCTGCCGCGTGGTCGGCGACGACGGCGTCGACCACGGCTTCGTCACTCTGCCGCACCTCCTCGATGCCATCGTGGCGACGGTCGACGAGCGGGGCACCGCCGAGTGACCGTCCAGATCGTCCTCGCCATCGCGGTCTTCGTGACCGCGTACGTCTTCATCGCGACCGAGAAGCTGCCGCGAGTGCTCGTCGCCCTGGGCGGGGCCGCCCTGATGGTGATCATCGGCGCCACCGACGACGCGGCCGTGTTCTTCTCCGAGTCGACCGGCGTCGACTGGAACGTGATCTTCCTGCTCCTCGGGATGATGATCATCGTCGGCATCCTGCGCCAGACCGGCCTGTTCGAGTACCTCGCCATCTGGGCGGCGAAGCGGGCGGGCGGCAGACCGTTCCGGATCATGGTGATGCTCATCGTCATCACGGCGGTGCTGTCGGCGTTCCTCGACAACGTCACCACGATCCTCCTGATCGCCCCCGTCTCGCTGCTCGTCGCACAGCGGCTCGGCAAGTCGCCGGTGCCGTTCCTGCTCGCGGAGGTGTTCGCGTCGAACATCGGCGGCACCGCGACCCTCATCGGCGATCCGCCGAACCTCATCATCGGCAGCCGCGCCGGGCTCGGCTTCAACGACTTCGTGCTGAACCTCGCACCGATCATCGTCGTGCTCGTCGGCGTCCTGATCGTCCTGTGCCGGGTGCTGTTCCGCAGCACCTTCGCGTTCGACGAGTCGCGGGTCGACGACATCATGGCGCTCGAGGAGCGGGAGGCCATCCGCGACCGGTCGCTGCTCGTGAAGTCGCTCGTCGTCGTCGGGCTGGTGCTGGTCGGCTTCGTCACGTCGTCGCTGACCGGGCTCGAGCCGTCGATCGTGGCGCTCCTCGGCGCCGGCCTGCTCTTCCTGCTCGCGCGCCTCGAGCCCCGGAAGGTCTTCGGCGACGTGGAGTGGGAGACCCTGCTCTTCTTCGCCGGCCTCTTCATCATGGTCGGCTCGCTCGTGAACCTCGGGATCATCGACGCGGTCGGCAAGGCCGCGACCGAGGCCGTGGGCGACAACTACTTCGGAGCCGCCACCGCGCTTCTCTTCGGCTCGGCGATCATCTCCGGCGTCGTCGACAACATCCCCTACGTCGCGACGCTCGCGCCCCTGACGCAGGATCTCGTGCAGTCCGGCGGCGGTCCGGCCCGCGCGCTCTGGTGGGCCCTCGCGCTCGGAGCCGACCTGGGCGGCAACCTCACCGCGGTCGGGGCGAGCGCCAACGTCGTCATGACCGGCATCGCCAAGCGCAACGGCCACCCGGTCTCGTTCTGGACCTTCACGAAGTACGGCCTGATCGTGACCGGGGTGACCGTCGGGCTCTGCCTGCCCTACCTCTGGCTGCGGTACTTCCTCGGCTGACCGGCTGCGTCCTCGGCAGCAGCCTCCGCGGCAGCAGTCTCCGCGAGCGCAGCCTCCGCAGCCTCGGCCTCAGCACCCGAGATCGCCTCGCCGCGAGCGACCATGCCGGAGACGTCCGACAGCGGGATGTTCTTCAGGAACAGCGACAGCACGAAGGCGATCGCGATCAGCGGCACGAGGTACCAGAACACGGGGGCGAGCGAGTCGGCGTAGGCCGCGACCACGAGGTCGTGGACGGCCGACGGCAGCTTGTTCAGGGCCGCAGGATCGAGGGTCGCCGTGGCGGACGACGCGTCGGACGACGACGCACCCGCCTGCGTGAACACGTCGGTGAGCTTGTCGGTCAGCCGCGAGGTGAAGACCGCTCCGAAGACGGCGACGCCGAGGGCCGACCCGACCTCGCGGAAGTAGTTGTTCGTGCTCGTCGCCGTCCCGACGTCCTTCGCGGGCACCGAGTTCTGCACGACCAGGACGACGACCTGCATGATCGAGCCGAGCCCGGCACCGAAGACGAACAGGTAGACGCAGATCAGCCAGATCGGGGTGTCGGCGGTCAGGGTCGTCATGAGCACCATGGCGATGCCGACGAGGACGGTGCCGAGGATCGGGAACATCCGGTAGCGGCTGGTCTTCGTGATGACCTGGCCCGAGATGATCGACGTGCCGATGAGGCCCACCATCATCGGGAGCAGCAGGAGGCCGGACGCCGCCGCCGACGCCCCGGAGGCCATCTGCAGGAACGTCGGGACGAACGCGAGGGCCGCGAACATGCCGATCCCGAGCACGAAGCCGATCGCCGTGGCGATGACGAAGATGCGGTTCCGGAAGAACGACAGCGGGATGATCGGGTCGTCGGCCCGGTTCTCGACGAAGACGAACAGGCTCCCCGCGATCACGAGGCCGGCGCCGAAGAGCCAGGTCTCGGGCGCGCCCCAGCCGTGCTTCGCGTTGCCGCCGAACTCGGTGAAGAAGATGAGGCACGCGGTCGTGACCGACAGGAGGGCGACGCCCGCCACGTCGATCCTGCGGGTGGCGCGCTTGCTCGGGAGGGTCAGGGTGAACCAGGCGATCGCGAACGCCGCGATGCCGACAGGAATGTTGATGTAGAAGGCCCAGTTCCAGGTGAGGTGGTCGACGAAGAAGCCGCCGAGCAGCGGCCCGCCGACGGCCGCGAGTCCGAAGATGCCGCCGAGCGGCCCCAGGTACTTGCCGCGCTCGGACGCGGGCACGATGTCGGCGATGATCGCCTGCGACAGGATCATGAGTCCGCCGCCGCCGAGGCCCTGGATGGCGCGGAACACCACGAACATCCAGAAGTCGGTCGAGAACGCGCAGGCCGCCGACGCGACGGTGAAGATCGCGATGGCCAGGAGGAACAGGTTCCGGCGGCCGAGCACGTCGCCGAACTTCCCGTAGATCGGCATGACGATCGTCGTCGCGAGGAGGTAGGCGGTGGTGATCCAGGCCTGGTTCTCGACTCCGCCGAGCTGGCCGACGATCGTCGGCATGGCCGTCGACACGATGGTCTGGTCGAGGCTCGAGAGCAGCATGCCGGCGATCAGCGCGGCGAAGATGATCCAGATCCGGCGCTGCGTCAGGATCAGCTGCCCGTCGGCGGTCGATCCGCGCCTGGCTCGCGCCGCCTTCGCGGGTGTGCCGCCGCCGCTCGGGGTGACGGTCTTCTCGGTGGTCATGCGGTCTGCTCCTGGGGGGTCGAGGGCGGGGAGGCCGGGGAGGCCTGGTCGGTGAAGAGGGTGCGCGCGAGGGCGATCCGCTCGCGCAGGATCGCGGCGAACGGCCGTGCGTCGCCGCCGCGGAGCACGAGGTCGACGCTGAGCCGGGTCAGGGCCTCGAAGGCGACGGCCGCGACCTCGGCGGCCGCGCGATCCTGCGACGGATCGGACTCCACGAGGAGGTCGACGAAGCGGCGCTGCTCGGCTCGGCCGGTGAGGATCAGGGCCTGGATGAGGCGCGGCTCGCGCTGGATGGCCGTCAGGAGGTCGTCGAGGTCGGATGCGGTCGGGCTCATCGCCTCGAAGTGGGCGATGGCGAGCTCGGCGAGATCGTCGAGGAGGTGGCGTTGGTCGGCGTCCTCGGCCCGGCGGGCCGTCGTGAACGCGGCGATCAGGGCGTCGTCGAGGCCGTTCTCGATGCCGAGGACCGCCGACTCCTTCGTGGGGAAGTGGTTGAAGAAGGTGCGGCGCGAGATCCCGACGTCGTCGGCGAGCTGCTGCACGGTGAAGCCGGAGAGCCCGACCTCGGCCGTCAGCCGTCGGGCGCGCGTGACGAGCGCCGAGCGGGTGCGCGTCTTCTTCGGGATCATCCGATCAGAATTGCACTCTCCACTCGATAGTGCATCAGACCCCGGTACTACTTCCGGGTGAAGACCAGGTGCGTCACGCCGGAGGGCGATGCGGTCGTCTCGATGTCGAAGCGCTCCTCGACCCTCTCCAGGCCGGTCCAGAGCTGCTCGCCCCGGCCGAGGACGATCGGCACCACAGCGACGTGCAGGTGGTCGATCAGGTCTGCCTCGAGGAACTCCCGAACGGTCTCGACGCCGCCGCCGATCCGAACGTCGGTGTCGGGTGCCAGCGCGCGCGCCTCGGCGAGGGCCTCCCGAGGTGCGGCGTCGACGAAGTGGAACGTCGTGCCCTCGAGCGCGAGGGGCTCGCGAGGGTGGTGGGTCAGGACGACGACGGGCGTGTGGAACGGCGGCTCGTCGCCCCACCAGCCGATCCAGTCGTCGTCGGTCCACGGGCCGCGCTGCGGGCCGAACTTGTTGCGGCCCATGATCTCGACGCCGATGCCCGGACCCCAGGCGGAGGCGAACGACTCGTCGACGCCGGTGCTGCCGCCCTCCTGGCCCTGCATGGCGTGGAACGACCTCGTGCCCATGAACCAGCTCATCAGGCGGCCGTCGGCGTGGCCGAAGGGCTGCTCCATCGACTGGTCCGCCCCGGCTCCGTAGCCGTCCAGCGACACCGCGAAGTTGTGGACTCTGACCTTCGACACGTGCTGCCCCTCTCGGTGATCCGCTCGGCGCAACCCTAGGGCTCGTGGGCTCACGCGTCCAGGTCGAGTCGGGGAGCGGGAGCCGAGGCTCACCGCACCCGGCAGTCCCAGAGCGACAGGCCGGCCAGCGTGGTCGTGCCCTCGTAGCGCGAGTCGGGCACGAGAGAGCAGGATGCGGTCACCCAGGCCGTGATCCTGCCCGCCTCGGTTCGCCCTCCCGCCGATCCTGCACGCGGCGTCGAGCGAGACGGCAGCAGGAAGTAGCGGAGCGAGCCGTCCGCGACGCCGCGTCGCACCTCGCCGAGCGTGGGCGTCGGGATCGCTCCGGAGAACCCGCCGATCGACCGGACGTCGAGCCCGGCGGCGATGAGATAAGGCGCTGCCTCGAACCAGGACGTCGTCGTGAAGAGAGGGCCGCCGTCGATGTTCCGGCGGGTGAAGCGGACGAGGCTCTCCTGCTCCGGCGTGAGAGCGACGTCGGGGGCGGACCAGACCGGCGGCTCGACCCGGAAGCGGTCGAACGACTCGCGATCAGCCGGAGGGGCATCGGTCTGGAAGAAGAACCCCACCCGCTGAGGGCGCGGGCCGGCGTAGGCGTCGTTGGCCGTGCCGGCGAGCGCAGGATCGAGAGTCGACAGCGTCCAGACGGAGGGTGCGGCAACGAGGGCCGCCGCTCCCAGCGCCGTGGCGACCGTGACGACGAGGGCCAGGCCGCCTCGGGGTGCGCGGCGGGGTCGGCGGGCTCTCGGCAGCCGCGCCGAGACCAGGACCCGTGAGACCAGGACCCGCGAGAGCACGACCCGCGAGACCAGCACCCCCGCGAGCACCACGACCGCGAGGCCGCCGGTCAGCGCGACGACGGCGATCAGCCAGGTCGGCGCGACGGTGCTCTTCACCAGGAGCACGAGGCTCCACGCCGTCGAGACCCCCACGACCGCGAGGAGCGGGGCCGGTCGCCCCTGTCGGGCCGCGGCTGCGGAGTCGCGCAGCCCGATGGCCGCGAAGAGGCTCACTTGGACGCTCACCGCCGCCAGGTAGGCCGTGTGCGGGATCGCCGTGACGCTGAGGACCGCGACGGAGGTGACGAGCCAGCCGCCGAGGGCGATGGTCGTCGTGGCGGTGGCGTGATCCTGCGCCCGTCGACGCGGCGAGCCCACGAGTCCCGCGAGCGCCAACGGGAAGAACCAGCCGACCTGGGTGGCGAACGCCGGCTCGAGGAGCTTCAGCGGGCTGATCCCGTCCGAGCCGGGAGACAGCGTCGGGCTGTGGAACGTCGGCGCCGCCCCCGGGATCAGGCCGGGCACGAAGCGGTTCAGGCCGTTGTAGCCGAAGACCTGCGTGAACACGTCGTCCTCGCGGCTGCCGTCGAAGAACGGCCGCGACCCGGCGGGGATCAGCTGCATCACGGTCATCCAGGCGAGGGAGGCCACGATGACGACGCCGATCAGCAGGAGCCCCCGCTTGAGCCGCGACCGGAGCAGAGGCCGCCCGGCGACCAGGACGGCGACCACGAGCGCGGGCACGATGAACCACGCCTGCAGCATCTTCGCCTGGAAGCCGATCCCGACGACGATCCCGGCGAGCACGAGGTCTCTGACCCGACCGGTCTCGACTGAGCGCTGGAAGAAGACGAAGGCCACCGCGAGGCTCATCGTGAGGAGGCCGTCCTCCATCGTGTGGCCGAACATCGAGACCATCAGGGGCGTGACGGCGAAGGCCCCGGCGGCGAGGAGGCCGGTCCCCGGACCACGGAGACGACGACCGATGACGAACACCGCGACGATCGTCACGGCGCCCTCGACGACCTGCGGGAGCGCGAGCGACCACTCGTGGAACCCGAACAGCCGGGCCGAGAGGGCCTGCGGCACCAGGAATCCCGACAGCTTGTCGAGGGTGATGGTCGCCGCAGGATCGAATGACCCCGACCAGAACGCACCGCCGCTCACAGTCATGCTGTGTGCCGCCGAGGCGTAGAACTCGGAGTAGCCGGCCGTACCGAGGTTCCAGGTGGCGACGACGACGAAGCACGCGACGAGCGCGGCGAGGGCGAGGAGCCAGCGGGCTTCGTGCGGTCGAGTCACGCCGCCATGCTCGCATGAGCCTGCGGCCGTATCCGACCAGCTGCTAACATTGTCGGCCAGATCGGGGTACGTTCCAGCCATCGGCTCCGACAGTCGTCGGGAGGAGTCCGCATGGCCACCCCCTCCGACGGCCGACGCCGACGCAGCGCGGCGAGCCGGGTCGAGATCCTCGACGCCGCCGAGGCCGAGTTCGTGGCGCGGGGCTACGCCGACGGCTCCCTCCGCGGCGTCGCCGCCCGGGCCGGGATGAGCGCGCCCGGCGTCGCCCGGCACTTCGCCGACAAGGAGGCCCTCTACACGGCCATGGTCGAGCGGATCAACGATCGGAACCTCGAGGCGTTCCGAGCGCTGGGCGTGGCCGACCGGCCGCCGCGCGAGCAGGTCCGGCTCCTCCTCGACCGCCTCCTCGAGAGGCGCGACGAGGCGACGCTCTACACGAACCTGATCGGCGAGGCGCGGCGGCCGTCGCACGCCGGGCACGCGTTCGTCGCCGAGCAGCTCTCCGGGATCGAGGGGCTGCTCGGAGGGAGCCTCGGGCCCGAGGCGCGCGCCGTCCAGGCGGGATGGGAGGGCCTCCGTCTGATGTGGCTCTACGAGCCGTCGCGCATCGACCCGTGGACGAGCCTCGATCGCAGGATCGCGGAGGTCGGCGACGGGGCCGGGTATCCGCCGCTGACGACCGTGCGCGATCCTGCCCTGCACGATCCTGTCCCGCGCGATCCGGCACGCCCCTCGCAGCCTCCTGCGCGACGCCTCGGTCCCGGCGCCGCTGCCGCCGACGACACCGACCTCCCCCTCCGCGACCGGATCGTCCGGGCTGCCGGCGTCGTCTTCGCCGCGGAGGGCTTCCGGAAGGCGCGCATCAGGGCCATCGCCGCGGAGCTCGACATCCCCCACACGACGCTGATCTACCACTTCCCGACGAAGGAGGACCTCCTGCGCGAGGTCCTCGAGGCCGGCGGGCGGCCCGACCAGCCGCGCATCGCCAGCGGCGACGAGGCTCGTGGCCTCGACTACCTCCGCGAGGTCTACGAGCTCGCGTTCGCCTACCCCGACGCCGGAGACATCTCGCGGGTGCGCTCGGCTCTGGCGTTCGAGGCGGTCGATCCGTACCATCCTGCCCAGGCGTACTTCGTCGAGCGGTACGGTCGGCTGATCGACCGGTTGCGGGGCGTCTACCGCGAGGTGCAGGCCGACGGGCTCCTGCGCCCGGGGGTCGACCCCGACGAGGCCGGCGTGTGGATGCTCGGGCTGTGGGAGGGCCTGCGGATCCGGTCGTTCTACCGCGACGACCAGGATGCCGCGGAGCTCGTCCGCCTCGAGATCAACCGGTCCCTCGTCGATCCGGCTCGCATTGTCGGGTCGCGACAATCGGACAGGTGACGCGCGGGTGGTTTTCGACCAAGACTCAACAAATACCCGACCACGCGTTAACTTTGTTGGAAATTGTTGCTACGGTCTCTTCACGCACAAGCGACTCCGCTCGTGAGGTGCGCGGAGGTGGAGTAGGGACCACCTGGAGGCCAGCCGTTCGGGCGGCTCGTCTCGCCGCGTCGACGGGGTCCGCCTTCCGGTTCGGGGAGGGCGGACCCCTCTCTCGTGCGGCCGTCCTCAGCCGGCGAGGATCGCCTCGATCTGACCCATCGCCTCCGTCATGCCCTCGCGCATGCCCATCTGGAGGAGCTTCTCGAGCTCGTCGGCGCTCGTGAAACGCGTGACGGTCGTCATCCTGGTCCGGGTGTCGCCGCCGTCGATCCCGGCCAGCGTGACGCTCGTCCGCGTGGTGGGAAGCGAGTCGTCGAGCTCGCCGGCCTCGGTCGCGAAGCCGTCCTCGAAGACGAGCGACTCCGGAGGCGTGAGCGAGACGAACCGCCACCAGCCGGCCGAGCGGGTGCCGTCCGGCCCGGTCATGAAGTACTTCGAGACGCCGCCGGGCGTGGGATCGTGCTCGACGAACGTGGCGGGCCAGGTCGGCGGGCCCCACCAGCGCTCCAGCTGGCGGGGATCGACCCAGAGCTGCCAGACGCGGTCGGGTGCGGCGTCGAACTCGGCGACGAAGGTCAGGGTCAGCGCGTCGGCGTCGACCGTCGACTCGAGGGTGGTGGTCATGGGGTGTCCTTCCGTGTGACGGGTGTCGGTCCGGCCGAGGGCGCAGGATCACGCCCCTCGTCTTCTCGCAGCAGGGCGTCCATGCGGCCCGCCCGCTGCTGCCAGAGCTCGAGGTACTGCTGGAGGAGCCGCTCGGCCCGGCTCAGCGTGTCGATCTCGCCGTGCACGATCTGCTCCCGGCCGCGGCGCCGTTTCGTGACGAGGCGCGCGCGCTCGAGGACCGCGACGTGCTTCTGGATCGCAGCGAAGCTGACCTCGTAGGCGCGCGCGAGCGTCGACACCGACTGCTCCTCGTCGATCACGCGCTGGACGATGTCGCGCCGGGTGGCGTCGGCCAGCGCGTGGAAGAGGAGGTCGACCTCGGCGCTCGTGAGTTCCTGTTGTACAACCATGTGGTTGTACGTTAGCCCCGCCTCCCGACGCGGCGCAAGCGATCCCACGGATCCGCTGGGGCAGGATGAGGGGGTGGACGACGACCCCGAGACCCCCGGCCCTGCGACCCGCGAGTACGCGACGCCCGCCGGGGCGGTGGTGGGGCGGGTGGACGGCGACGTCGTCCGGCTGGTCGGGGTGCCCTACGCCCGGGCGGGGAGGTTCCAGGCCCCGGAGGTCGTCGAGCGGCTCGCCGACGTCAGCGGGGATCCTGCGCCGTTCCGCGCCTTCGTCCGCTCGCCGGCCAGCCCGCAGCTCTCGTCGCCCGTGCTCGCGACGCTCCTGCCCGGCGTCTCGGAGGGGCTCGTCGCGTCGGAGGACTGCCAGACCCTGACGATCACGATCCCCGCCGACCTGGAGCCGGGCGAGCGGGTGCCGGTGATGGTGTGGATCCACGGCGGCGCCTACGTGACCGGAGCCGCCGACGTCCCGCTCTACGACGCCGCGTCTCTCGTCTCGGAGCAGCGCGTGATCGTGATCGGCGTCACCTACCGCCTCGGCATGCTCGGCTTCTTCGGCGACGGCGACACCCTGCCGGCGAACCTCGGCCTCCTCGACCTCGTCGCGGCGCTGGAGTTCGTCCAGCGCACCATCGCGTCCCTGGGTGGCGACCCCGCGTGCGTGACGCTCTTCGGACAGTCCGCCGGAGCCGACGCGATCTCGCACCTGATGATCAGCGACGGCGCTCGAGGCCTCTTCCGGCGGGCCATCGTGCAGAGCGACCCGCTCGGGATCCTGCGTCGCCGGGAGCCGATGGTCCGGGCGATGCTGGCGGCCACCGGGGTGCCCGGCCCCGACACCGACCTCGACGAGCTGCTGGCCCTGCAGCCGAAGGCCGAGCGCGCGGCCCTCCGCTTCGGCCTGGTCGGCGGCATGCCGTTCGGGGTGCAGTACGGCCACGCGCCGCTCCCGCGCGAGAGCGAGACCGACGAGGCCTGGCGCAGGATCGCCCCGGAGATCGACCTGCTGATCGGCACCCTCCGCGAGGAGACCGCCATGTACCTCCCGCTGATCCCGCCGCTCCGCGTGCTGACCGGCCTCCCCGTCGTCGGGCCCGGGCTCCGCTGGCTCATCACCCGCCCGACGACCGACCGTGTCTACACGCGCGACGCGAAGCGGTTCGCGGACAGGCACCGCCGAGCCGGAGGCCGGGCTACGCGCTACGAGATCCGGTGGGCGCCGCGGGGCAGCGCCTTCGGTCCCGGGCACGTCGCCGACCTCCCGCTCCTCCTCGGCACGGAGGCCGCCTGGACGAGGACCGCCCTCGTCGGCGAGGGCGACTGGCCCGAGGTCGAGCGCCGCGGCCGGGAGCTCCGACGCGCGTGGGCCGGCTTCGCCCGGACGGGCCGCGTGCCGGCGACGGCCCTGCCCCCGCACGAGGTGGCGTTCCACCGCGACTGAGCAGCCCGACGCAGGAGGCTGCCTCTGGCGGGAGGCTGCCTCTGGCGGCGCCGCTAGAATCCGAGCATGGCACCCCTCCTCTTCGCCCTGGCCTGCGTCGTCGTCACGATCCTGGCGGCGCTCGTCGTCTCCCGCGTCCCCGCCCGGTCGGCGAGCGTGTCGTACCGGCCTGCTCCTGCGGCCGCGACGACCGTCGACGCGCACGACGAGGCAGAGGCGCGGGCGGAGGCAGAGGCCGAGGCGCAGGCCGGCGCGAAGACCGGCGTCTGACGGCGCTCAGCGGACATTCCCGCGAGGGGTGCCCTGACGTGCCCTCCCTCTCTCAGCGGGCATGCGTTTGACTGGTTCAATGCCCACTGTGAACGCCTACGCGGCCCCGTCCGCGACAGAGCCCCTCATCCCCACCACCATCGAGCGCCGCGACGTCGGCCCTCGCGACGTCCGCATCGACATCAAGTACGCCGGCATCTGCCACTCCGACATCCACACCGTCCGCGGCGAGTGGGGTCCCATCCAGTACCCGCAGGTCGTGGGCCACGAGATCGTCGGCCTGGTCGCCGAGGTCGGCTCCGAGGTCACCAGGTACTCCGTCGGCGACCGCGTCGGCGTCGGCTGCATGGTCAACTCCTGCGGCGAGTGCAAGAACTGCCTCGCCGGCGAGGAGCAGTACTGCCAGAAGGGCAACATCCAGACCTACGCGGGCGTCGACCCCGCCGACGGCACGATCACCCAGGGCGGCTACTCGAGCGAGGTCGTCGTCACCGAGGCCTTCGTCCTGAGCATCCCCGAGGGTCTCGACTTCGCTGCCGCCGCGCCGCTCCTCTGCGCCGGCATCACGACCTACTCGCCCCTCCACCACTGGAAGGTCGGCCCCGGCACCCGCGTCGCCGTCGTCGGCATGGGCGGCCTCGGCCACCTGGGCGTCAAGATCGCTCACGCCATGGGCGCCGAGGTCACGGTCCTCTCGCAGACCCTGTCGAAGCAGGAGGACGGCCTGAAGTTCGGCGCCGACCACTACTACGCGACCGGCGACCCGAAGACGTTCGACGAGCTGAAGAACAGCTTCGACGTCATCCTGAACACCGTCTCGGCCAAGCTCGACGTCGACGCGTACCTCTCGCTCCTCGACCTCGACGGCACCATGGTCAACGTCGGCGCCCCCGCCGAGCCGCTGCCCATGCACGTGTTCACGCTGTTCGGCGCTCGCCGCTCCTTCGCCGGCTCCTCCATCGGAGGCATCCGCGAGACGCAGGAGATGCTCGACTTCTGCGCCGAGCACGGCATCCTGCCCGAGACCGAGCTCATCGGTGCGAGCGACATCAACGACGCCTACGAGCGCGTGCTCAAGAGCGACGTGCGCTACCGCTTCGTGATCGACGCGGCGACGTTCGACAACTGAGTCCCGCGTGATCGAGCGGCGGGCGGCTCCGGCTGCCCGCCGCTCTCGTGCGTGAGGGCCCGGGCCGTCCGACAGCCGCGTCGATAGAATCGCAGGATGCCCTCCGCCCCGCGCCTGTACGAGATCGACGTGGTCCGGATCCTGACCTTCGCCTGCGTCATCGGAGTCCACACCACCAGCCACACGGTCGCGTCCGACGACCTGGGCCTCTACGGTCTCCTGGCGCTCCTGCACTTCACCCGCGAGGTGTTCTTCGCCCTGACCGCCTTCGTGCTGGCCTACAGCTACTTCAGCAAGCCGCGCCCGTTCGTCCGGACGGTGCCGCGCCGCCTCCTGCTGGTCGCCGTGCCGTACGTCACCTGGTCGCTCATCTACTTCGTCTCGAGCAACCTGCGGTCGCCGCACTACACGCTCGGCGAGGCCACGGTCTCGTTCCTGCAGCACCTCGTCGAGGGCACCGCCTGGTACCACCTCTACTTCCTGCTCGTGACGATGCAGGTCTACGTCCTGTTCCCCGTCTTCCTGTGGATCATCGAGAAGACGAAGGGCCGCCACGCGGTCCTGCTCGCGGTGACCGGGGCGTACCAGCTCGTCTTCACCTGGTTCCTCCGCTACTCGCCGCACAGCCTCGGCTGGATCGCCGAGAACCCCAAGAGCCTCTTCATCACCTACCTGTTCTTCGTGTTCCTCGGCGCGGTCGCCGCCTTCCACGCGCGGGAGTTCCTGGCCTGGGTGCGGGCGCACCGCCGCCTGATCGCGGTCGTCACAGCCGCCACCGGGCTGGCGATGCTGGCCTTCTTCGGCATCTCGATCGCGTCGGGCGTGAGCTACTACCGGGCCGGCACGCCGCTCCAGCCGGCGCTCATGGTCTGGTCGGTCGCGGTCGGGCTCGGATTCCTGGCGCTCGGCACCTGGTGGTCCGACCGGCGAGACCCCGAGAGCAGGATCGCGAGAGCGGTCACCGTCATCTCCGACCGCTCGTTCGGAATCTTCCTGGCGCACCCGATCGTGCTGTGGCTCCTGCTGTGGGTGGGCGACGACTGGGTCGAGGGGCACGTCCCGACACCGTGGCTGACGCTCGTGGCGTACGTCGTCGTCGTCCTGCTGGCCTACGTCGTCTCGACGCTCGCGCGCCGGACGCCCGCCAGCCTGGCGCTCGCCGGGCGCCCCTTCAAGCGCCGCCCCCGTCCCGCCCGGGAGCCGGTCGCGGGCTGACGGCGGGCGTGCCCCCCGAGCGGATGGCACTCGAACGTGGACGCGCGGCGGCGGGCCCCGTCTTCCTACTCTGAAGAGGAACCGACGCACCGACGGTGCGACCTCGACAGGAAGACCCGACCATGCAGCAGAGCACCCGCCTCGTCTCCGGCGTCCCCGCGTACACCTGGGCCCTCGCGACCGTCCTGGCGGCCGCCTTCGTCGCCCTCGGCACGCTCTCGCTCGTCGGCACCCTCCTCATGGTCGCCTCCGGTGCGACGGCCGGTCTCGACGCGACGATCCTGCCGGTCCTGGTCACGGTCGTGGGCATCGTCGCCCTCCCGCTCTGCCGCATCGCCCTGCCGCGCGTCGTCGCCCGCGAGAAGGCCGCGGGCTACACGAGCGTGCCGCTCCTGGCCGGCGACCTCCCCCTCCTCGACCCGCGCGACGGCCGCGAGCTGATCGCCGCCGGCGCCATGGTGCCGCGCTCCTACCGCCTCAGCCTCCGCCCCGCCCGCCGTCACGCGCCGGTCGGCGCCGCCCTGCCCGCCTGACCCGCACCCCCGGCTCCCGCTTCCACCCCTCCGGCCTCCGGCGGGTCGCCTCGGCGCGGGCACCCCGCCGCGGCGCTGCACCGCTGCCGTCCTGTGGCGCCGTCCGTCGCCCCGCCCGGCAGCTACCAGGCGAGCGACGACCCGGCGAACGACGCGACCGTCGCGCCCGAGTCGACGTCGACCACGAGCGTCGTCGGCGACCGCGGAGCCGGGTCGAGCGCGCGGCCGTCCGAGGGCGCGTCGGCCGGCGCCGACACGACGCTCACGTACTGGCCGTTGGGCGAGGTGCCGAGGGCGGTGAGCCTCTGTCCGGCCAGGGCTCTGGTCAGGGTGACGGGCCGGGATCCTGCGCTCGCCGTCAGGGTGACCGACGACCCGTCGCCCGCGAGGCGAGCCGTGCCCCGAGTGGTCAGGGAGCCGGGCCGCACCGCGAGGAGCCTCTCAGCTGCCCTCGCTGCAGCACCGGTGACCGCGGTCGACGTGTGCTGCCCCTCCAGGTCGATGGTGAAGAGGCGCGGCGTCGCACGGGGCTCGGAGGCCGGCGTCCAGGTGAAGGCGACCAGGCCGGTCGGGGCGTCGAGGGCGAAGGAGCGGACGAGACCCGTGCCGGGCAGGATGAGGTCTTCCGTGGTCCCGTCGGCCGCCACGATGCTGATCGTGCTCGCGTGCCCGTCGCCCCGGACGACCACGAGGTCGGAGCCGAGGGCGCCGAAGGCCTGGATGCCCGGGGCGCGGTAGGCGACCGTCCGGCCCGGCACGCCGACTCTCGAGCGGACGATGCGGTCCTGGCCGCCACCCGGAGCGCGGTCGAGGGTCAGCACCGAGGCGCGCGCCGTCGTGAAGGCCGTCGTGAGGGTGGCCGGGCGGGAGCCGAAGACGCTGGTCACTCCGCGCAGCTCGACGGAGTACCGCGTCGCCGACCGGAGCCGACCGGTGAACTGCACCGTGATCACCGTGCCCGCGGTCTGCACCGTGAGCGGGGCCGCGGGCGTCATCCGGACCTGCTCCTTCCTTACCTGCGCCACGCTCTCGTCCGTGAAGACCCGCAGCTGCTGGTGCGGCGTCGTCGTGACCGAGGCGGCGTCCACCTGCGTGCTCGCGAGCGTCGGCCCGCGCCCGTGCGCCACGACCACGAGGGCGGCGCAGAGCAGGATCAGCACGCCCACCGTCACCGCGAACGCCCGGCGGAACGAGGTCGGCGTCCGCGCGGGGGAGCGGCCGGCGTCGTCCGGGCCGTCGGGCCGGTCGGGGGTGTCTGCACCGCGTCGCCGGCGCAGCCGCCGAGCGGCACCGACCTCGTCGGCCGACCACGAGTCGATGCGCGGGGAGAAGTCCATCAGGTGAGGTAGGGGTCGGCGGGGCGGGCGACGGGGGTGAGCGACCGGGGCACGAGGGCGATCGACGCCGTGCTGGTGCGGCTGGGATTGGCGGTGAAGGCGCCCGTGATCCTGACCCACTGGTCGGGCTTGAGGGAGGACCGCCAGTTCGGCGCGTAGACCGTCACCCCGACCGGCTGGGCGTCGACGGCGCAGCAGGTGATGACGAAGCGCGTGACGATGAACGTGTCGGCAGGATCGGTCGGCGACGGGCTGACGAAGCCCGTCACGTCGACGCGCTTGTTCTCGTAGAACGAGAGGTCGCTGGTCTGCCGGAGGGTGGTCGCCCACTGCAGCACCGTGTACTTCGCGGTCGCCGCGTCGCTCGCGGCCGGGGCTCCTGCGGCCCCTGCCCCCGCTCCTCCTCCTGCCCCGCCGGCGGCCGGCCCGGCGACCGCCACGCCCTCGCCGAGGCCCCGGGTCGAGGCCGTCGAGCTCGACAGGGTCGCAGGCGGCAGCAGGATCAGGCCCAGCGCCAGCCCGACCGTGACGACGGCGCCCGCTGCGGTCAGCGCTCCCCGGAGCCGGCGGCGGGGCCGGGGGCCGTGATCGTGCCCGTGATCCTGCGCGGCGTCGTCCCCTCCGCCCAGCGCGAGCGCGAGCAGCGAGAGGAGCATCCCGACGACGATCATCACGACCGTGAACACGACGTACCGCGGGTGGATGTAGAGCACCAGCTGCCCGGTCGCGGCGAGCCAGAGGGTGCCGGAGCCGATCACGAGGGTCAGGGCGACGCCCTGCCAGCGCGACGCGAGGCGGGCCAGGAGGTCACGCGACAAGGTTCACCACCAGTCCGAGGGCGGCCGCGACGAGGCCGACGACGAGGGCGAGCTGCACGAGGACCACGGGCCGGTAGGTCGTCCTGAGCAGCGTGAGCATCTTGATGTCGACGATCGGCCCGAAGACCAGGAACGCCACCAGCCCGCCCGGCAGGAACGTCGACGCGAACGGCAGGACGAAGAACGCGTCGACGTTCGAGCAGATCGAGATGACGAAGGCCAGCGCCATCATCGCCGCGATCGACCAGACCGGGTTGCTGCCGAGCACGAGGAGGACCGAGCGCGGCACGAGCGTCTGCACGGCTCCCGCGATGGCGGCGCCGACGAACAGGGCGGGCAGGAGCGTCGCCATCTCGCGGCGGAACAGGGTCGCGCTCGAGGCGAGGCGCATCCCGGCGCCGTGCTCGTGGTGCGGGCCGCCGGCGTCGACGCGGCACTCGGCGGCGAACGCGGGGGCGAGGAGCTGATCCTGATCCTGCTTCTTCGCGTAGAGCCAGCCGAGCAGGTTCGCGATCACGAAGCCGCCGAGCACCCGGCTGACCAGGACGCCGTCGCTCCAGCCGAACGCCTGGTAGGTCGTCAGGATCGTGATCGGGTTGACGATCGGGGCGGCGATCAGGAACGTCATCGAGTCGGAGACGCTGAACCCCTTCACGACGAGCCCGCGCGCCAGCGGGACGTTGCCGCACTCGCAGACGGGCAGGAACACGCCCAGCAGCGAGATCACCGCGCGCCGGAGCACCGGGTTCCGGGGCAGCCACGCCGCGAAGAAGGTGGCGGGGAGCCACACTTGCACGACGATCGACAGGACGATGCCGAGCAGCACGAACGGCATCGACTCGACGATCACGCTGAGCGTGAGGGTGACGAAATCCTGGAGGCGGTCGGGCAGGATCCCGGGGCCGAGGGCTCCGGTCGCGGCCCGCGCCGCCACGAGGGCCGCCAGCACGACGAGCCCGGCGCCGAGCAGGCGGCGGCCGCGCGGGTGCGGCGGGTGGTCGGCGTGCTCGCCGTGCTCGCCGTGGGGCGCGTCGCCGCCGAGCGCGGGCTCGTCGGCGGTGCGGAGTGTCGTCACGCGACGAAGCTAGCCGGGGAGCCCCCGTCGTCTCGGGTGGCGCGCCCATGCTGCTCCTGCTTCTCAGCCCCGCGGCCTCCGGCGGGTCACCTCGGCGCGGGCACCCCGCCGCGGCGCCGCACCGCTGCCGTCCTGTGGCGCCGTGATGCCCGAGTCGCGCCGCGCTCGCCCCGCTGCGCCGCACCGACCGCGCCCCCGCCGTGCCAGGCTCGACGGGTGACCCTGAACGAAGAAGCCCTGCAGCCAGCCCCCGCCTGGTGGACCGACGCCGTCGTCTACCAGATCTACCCCCGCAGCTTCGCCGACTCGAACGGCGACGGCGTCGGCGACCTCGGCGGCATCCGGCAGCACCTCGACCACCTGCAGGATCTCGGCGTGGACGTCGTCTGGCTCTCGCCGATCTACCGCTCCCCGCAGGCCGACAACGGCTACGACATCAGCGACTACCGCGACATCGACCCTCTCTTCGGCACGCTCGAGGAGTTCGACCTCCTCCTCGCCGAGATGCACGAGCGCGGCATCAAGCTCGTGATGGACCTCGTCGTCAACCACACGAGCGACGAGCACCCGTGGTTCGTCGAGTCGGCGTCGTCGCCCGACAGCCCGAAGCGCGACTGGTACGTCTGGCGCGACGGCGTCGACCGGAGCCCCGCCGACGGCCGCACCGAGCCGAACCTGTGGCGGAGCGCCTTCAGCGGCCCGGCCTGGAGCCGCGCGGACGCGGACCCGAGCGGCCAGTACTACCTCCACCTCTTCGCGGCCAAGCAGCCCGATCTCAACTGGGAGAACCCCGAGGTTCGCGACGCCGTCTACGAGATGATGAACTGGTGGCTCGACCGCGGGGTCGACGGCTTCCGGATGGACGTCATCAACTTCATCGCGAAGGTCCAGAGCGACCTCACCGGCTCCAGCGAGCACTTCCGGATGGGCCCGCAGATCCACGATCACCTGCAGGAGATGAACCGCCGCGTGTTCGCCGCCCGCGACGCCGAGCTCATCACCGTCGGCGAGATGCCCGGGGTCACGGTCGACGACGCCCGCCTCTTCACCGGCGCCGACCGGCTCGAGCTCGACATGGTCTTCCAGTTCGAGCACGTCGACCTCGACCGCGGTCCGGGGTCGAAGTTCGACAACGTCCCGCTGGCGCTCCGCGACCTCAAGGCGTCGCTGTCGCGCTGGCAGACGGGCCTGGCGGAGTCCGGCTGGAACAGCCTGTACCTCGGCAACCACGACCAGCCGCGCTCGGTGTCGCGGTTCGGCGACGACGGCCGCCACCGGGTGGAGTCGGCGACGCTTCTGGCCACGATCCTGCACCTGCAGCGCGGAACGCCCTACGTGTATCAGGGCGACGAGATCGGCATGACGAACGCCGCCTTCAGCAGGATCGACCAGTACCGCGACATCGAGTCGATCAACTGGTTCGGCGAGGAGCTCGAGGCAGGACGCGACCCGGCGGAGCTCCTCGAGGCACTCCGCTACCGGTCGCGCGACAACGCCCGGACGCCGGTGCAGTGGACCCCGGGCGAGAATGCGGGCTTCACCACCGGCACCCCGTGGATCGGCGTCAACCCGAACCACGACACGGTGAACGTCGAGACCGACCGGGCAGCCGGATCCCGCTCGATCTTCGACTACTACCGGAGGCTCATCGCCCTCCGCCACGAGTCGCCCCTCGTCGCGCTCGGCTGCTTCGACCTGCTGGAGCCCGAGCACCCCGCGCTCTACGCCTTCACCCGCACCGGCGACGAGGGCCGGCTCCTCGTCGCGGCGAACGTCGGAGGCGACGACCTCGAGGTGCCTCTCCTCGTCGAAGGGCCGTGGGGCGCAGGATCGCTGCTCCTCGGCAACTACGACTCGTCGGGGCCCGCCGCGGTCCTGCGTCCGTGGGAGGTGCGGGTCCTCCGGGCCTGAGCTCGGCGCCGCCTCGCCGGGGTCGGCGCCGCGCGTCGGCGCGGGTGCACCGCCGCGGCGCGGCGCCGCTGCCGCCCCGCCCCGCCGGACGCAGACCACCCCGGATGTCAAGGCCGACCACCCGGACGACCCCCGTTTCGACGGCGATGGCAGGGTGGCGTTACCCTGGAGGCTGATTTCGAGCGAAGACGACGAACCAGCGCCCTCGCCGGCCTCCTCGTTCGTCATAGAGAGGGAGAGATGGCCGAGCAGCCACCACACATCGTCATCGTGGGCGGAGGGTTCGCGGGGATCGCGACCCTCAAGGCCCTGAAAGACGCACCCGTCCGGGTGACCCTCATCGACCGCCACATCTACAACATGTTCCAGCCGCTCATGTACCAGGTGGCGACCGGCGGCCTGAACGCGGGCGACGTCACGTACTTCCTGCGGAGCCTCCGCACGCAGCAGCCGAACTCGAACTTCCAGCACGGCCTGCTGAAGCACATCGACGTCGACGGCAAGACCATCGAGCTGGCCGACGGCGAGATCATCGCGTTCGACGCCCTCGTCCTGGCGAACGGCGTCAACACCAACTACTTCGGCACCCCCGGCGCCAAGGAGTACGCGAAGTCGATGTACTCCCGCTCGCAGGCGCTCCGCATCCGCGACGAGCTCTTCACGCAGCTCGAGAAGGCGGCGGTCCGCGAAGACACGACGGAGGTCCGGGTCGTCATCGTCGGCGGCGGCGCCACCGGCGTCGAGATGGCGGGGGCGCTCGCCGAGCTCCGCGACCAGGCCCTCGTCGTCGCCTACCCCGAGATCGACCGCAAGAGCATCACGATCACGCTCGTGCACCGGAGCGCCGAGCTCCTCAAGCCGTTCGCGCCGCGCCTCCGCCGGTACGCCGCGGCGAGCCTCCGCAAGCGCGGGGTGGACCTCCGCCTGAACACGGGCGTCGAGGAGGTCCTGCCGAACGGGGTCAAGGTCAACGACGGCGAAGTCATCCCGGCCGAGCTCGTCATCTGGGCGACCGGCGTCACGGCGCACGGCGAGGTCTCCGGGTGGGGCCTCGAGCAGGGGCAGGGCGGCCGGATCCTGGTCGGCTCCGACCTGCGCGTGAAGGGCACCGACTCGGTCTTCGCAGTGGGCGACATCGCCCTCTCGCCGAAGCCGCTGGAGCAGCTCGCCCAGCCCGCGCTGCAGGGCGGGGCCCACGTGGCCGAGCAGATCCTGCGCGTCCTCGCCGGCAAGCCCACCAAGGCGTTCAAGTACCACGACCGCGGCACCATGGCCACGATCGGTCGGCACGCGGCGGTCGCACAGCTGCGCGGCGGCATCCTGCTGACCGGGATCCCGGCCTGGTACACGTGGATCGTCATCCACATCTACAGCCTGCTCGGCAACAGCAACCGGATCACCACGATGGCGCACTTCATCTCGCGCTACGCCTGGTTCGCGTACCGGAAGGCGGTGCCGATCGTCGGCGACGTCCGTCCGGTGCGGAAGAACGGCGACCGCATCGAGGAGATCGCCGCCACCACCGACGCGAGGGGCTAGCCGCCCGGGGCTATCCGTCACGCGACGGCCGCGCACCGCGCAGCGAGGGCAGGATCGCGCTAGCCGCGCACCCCGAGCTCCTCGCGCACGAGGCCGGCACCAGTGGTCAGCGCCGCCATCTTCGCGACCGCGACGCCCCGCGACATGGGCGCCATGCCGCAGTTCGTCGAGGGCAGGAGCTTGTCGGCGTCGACGAACCGCAGCGCGTTCCGGAGGGTGTCGGCGACCTCCTCCGGCGTCTCGACGGTGTCGCTCGCGACGTCGATGGCTCCGAGCATGACCTTCTTGCCGCGGATGAGCTCGATGAGGTCGACCGGCACGTGGGAGTGGTGGCACTCCAGCGAGACGATGTCGAGGGACGACTGCTGCAGCAGCGGGAACGACTTCTCGTACTGCCGCCACTCCGGCCCGAGGGTCGCCTTCCAGTCGTTGTTCGCCTTGATGCCGTAGCCGTAGCAGATGTGCACGGCGGTCTCGACGCGGAGGCCCTCGGCCGCCCTCTCGAGCGTGGCCACTCCCCAGTCCTGCACCTCGTCGTGGAAGACGTTGAAGGCCGGCTCGTCGAACTGGATGATGTCGACGCCAGCCGCCTCGAGCTCCTTCGCCTCCTGGTTCAGGATCGTCGCGAACTCCCAGGCCAGCTTCTCGCGGCTCTTGTAGTGGCGGTCGGAGAGCGTGTCGATCATGGTCATCGGGCCGGGGAGCGCCCACTTGATCGGCTGGTCGGTCTGCTGGCGCAGGAACGCGGCGTCGTCGACGAACACCGGCTTCTCGCGGCTCACCGCCCCGACGACGGTCGGCACGCTGGCGTCGTACCGGTCGCGGATCCTGACCGTCTCGCGGTCTTCGAAGTCGACGCCGGCGAGGTGCTCGATGAAGGTCGTGACGAAGTGCTGGCGGGACTGCTCGCCGTCGCTGATGATGTCGAGGCCGAGGCGGCGCTGCTCCTGGACGGTGATGCGGAGGGCGTCCTGCTTGCCCTCGACCAGGGCGTCGCCCTCGAGCTTCCAGGGCGACCAGAGGCTGCCGGGCTCGGCGAGCCAGGACGGCTTCGGGAGGCTGCCGACGGTGGAGACGGGCAAGAGGGAGTTCATGGTCGGGGATCCTCCGGTGGTCATCGGGTGGGGGACGAGTAGTCGGCGGCCCACTGCTGGAGGACCTCTCGGTGCGGTGTCATGAAGTGCTCCTCCGTGAAGCGGCCCTGCCTGACGGCGAGCTGGTTGCGCTCCTCCCGGTCGTAGGCGATCCCGGTCGTGGAGAAGTCGTCCTGCGACAGGCTCGGCCGGTAGACGGCGGGCGCTGCGGAGTTGGCGTTGTAGATCTCCGGCCGGTAGATCTTCTGGAACGTCTCCATCGTGCTGATCGTGCCGATGAGCTGCAGGATCGAGTAGTCGGTCAGGAGGTCGCCGCGGAAGTAGAACGCGAGCGGTGCCACCGCGCCCCGCGGCATGAAGTACCGGACCGCGAGGCCCATGCGCGCGAAGTAGGCGTCGGTGAGCGAGTAGTCGTCCTGGCGGTACTCGACCCCGAGGACGGGGTGCGTGTTCGCGGTGCGGGTGTAGGTCTTGCTCGTCGAGACGCTGATGCAGATCACGGGCGTCACCGGGAAGCGCTCGCGGTAGGCGTCGGAGTCGAGGAAGTGCTGGAACAGCTTGCCGTGCAGGACGCCGAAGTCGGCCGGGACGACGGGAGCGCCGGCCCCGCCGGCGAGCGACGGCAGCAGCACGCTGAAGTCGTAGTCGCGGACGTACGACGAGAAGTTGTTGCCGACGATGCCCTGGTGGCGTCTGCCGGTCTGCCGGTCGACGATCTGGATGTCGAGGACCTCGAGCAGAGGGAACCTCTGGTCGTCGCCGCCGGCGGTGAACTGCAGCTCGACCGAGACGATCTCGAGCTCGACCGTGTAGCGGTCGCCGGCGGCGTTGTCCCAGTCGGCGAGGTCGTTGAAGCGGCGGTCGATCATCGTCAGCGCGTTGCGGAGGTTCTGCTGGCGGTGCTCGCCTCGGGCGAGGTTCGCGAAGTTCGTGGTCGCCCGGGAGCTCTCGGACGGCGTGTAGCCGTCGTCGAAGCGCGTCGTGCTGATGCTGAACGTGAACTCGTTCGCCATGAGGGGCCAATCCGGTGCTCGATCGGCCGGGTGGCCTTCGGGTGAGTCAGTGACTCCACTGTGCCCGAGATCGCCGGGCATCGAGTAATTCGAACTCGCTATGCAGACCTATAGTCTTTGGCTATGGCCCGTAAGGCGAGCGGCATTACGCTGCAGCAGCTCCAGTCCTTCATCGAGGTCGCCGCGGAGGGCTCGATCAGCTCAGCGGCCGACCTGTTCTTCGTGGCGCAGCCGACCATGTCCGCCGCCATGAAGGACCTCGAGGCGAAGGTGGGCCGCTCGCTCCTCCTCCGGTCGGCGCGCGGGGTCACGCTCACGACCGACGGGGCGGAGTTCCTCGGCTACGCCAGGCAGGTCGTCGAGCAGGCGGCGCTCCTCGAGCAGCGCTACCTCGGGCGGCCGCCGTCGAGGCGCCTGCTCGGGGTGTCGACGCAGCACTACTCGTTCGCGGTCGACGCGTTCGTCCGGATGGTCAAGAGCTCGGAGGCCGACGGGTACGAGTTCTCGCTGCGGGAGAGCCGCACCTGGGACATCATCGAAGACGTCCGGACGCTCCGCAGCGAGCTGGGCATCCTGTACCGCAACGACTTCAACCGCGACGTCATCGACAAGCTGCTCCGCGACTCCGGGCTCTTCTTCCGCCCGCTCTTCGTCGCCGAGCCCCACATCTTCGTCTCCCGCACGAACCCGCTGGCCGCGCAGGATCGCGCAACCCTCGCCGACTTAGCCGACTACCCGCGGCTCACCTTCGACCAGGGCACCAACAACTCGTTCTACTTCGCGGAGGAGATCCTCTCCACCCTGTCGAGCAAGCGCGAGATCCGGGTGTCCGACCGGGCGACCATCTTCAACCTCATGATCGGGCTCGACGGCTACACGATCTCGACCGGCATCATCAGCGACGATCTCGACCCCGACATCGTCGCCGTGCCGCTGGACGTCGACGAGGACATCGAGATCGGCTGGATCGGCCACTCCTCGATCCCGCTCACCGAGCAGGGGCAGCGCTATCTCGCCGAGGTCAGGGCGGTCGTGGCCGACTTCGGCGTCGCGCTGCTCGACTAGACCGCCTTCGGGCACTCCAGACTGCTGCTGCGGTTGTCGTCGCGCCGGAGGATCGTGTGCAGCTTCAGAGGCTGACCGCAGATCGGGCACGCAGGATCGGCGGGCGGCACGTACGGGGCCTCGGGGTGTCCCGCGCCGAGCGATGCCGGCCCCGCGATGGGGTAGAGGAACCGGTTGAGGCGGCCCCAGAACCCGGTCGCGTGCTCGTAGGGGTTGCGTGCGCCTCGGCGGCCGGCGCTGTCTCTGCCATTTACTTTGTGCACGAAGCAATAGTACGCGATACGATTCACGGGTGGAAGACCCCCTCGCCCTCGACCGCCAGGTCTGCTTCGCCCTCGCCGCCGCCAGCCGGAGTGTGATCGGCCTCTACCGGCCCGTCCTCGAGCCCCTCGGCCTCACGCACCCGCAGTACCTCGTGATGCTCGCGCTCTGGGAGCGCAGCCCGCTCCGCGTCCGCGACCTCGGCGACGCCCTGCTGCTCGACTCGGCGACCCTCAGCCCGCTCCTCAAGCGGCTCGAGGCGTCCGGGCTGCTGACGAGGCTCCGGAACCCCGACGACGAGCGCTCCCTCGACGTGGCGCTCACCGACGCCGGCCGCGCCCTCCGCGAGGAGGCGCTCGCGGTCCCGGGTCGGATCGTGGAGCGCCTCGGCCTCCCGCGGGAGCAGCTCGAGCGGGTGCGCGACGAGCTCACGATCCTGCTCGACGCCGCCCGGCCCGTCGCCTAGAGGCCGGGCAGGGTCTTCACGTGGCTCGTGCGCACCGCCTGCAGCTCTCTCGGGTCGATGCCGAGCACGCGCAGGATCGACGGCGCGATCTGCGTCGTCTGCACCGCGCCGTCGATCCGGTGCGGGTGTCGGATCGCGAGGGAGGCGACCACGAGAGGGACGTCGCGGTCCTCCGCCGAAGCGCCACCGTGCTCGGCGATCTTCTTCACGCCTCCGGTGTAGACGACCCCGGGCTGAGCGACACCGATGAGGTCGGGCACCCGGTCGTCCGCCGCCCCGGCACCGACGTAGTGGTGCGCGTCGGCTCCGGTGTAGACGGAGGTGAGGCCGGAGTGGTGCACCGTGGCGGAGTGCACGCCCTTGGCGTCGTCGACGGTGTTCGCCGGCGCATCGTGCCCCAGGAGGAACGTGCGGGCGAAACGCTCCGCGGCGGCGCTGCGGTCGCTCAGCCACAGGAGCATGCCGTCGTCGTCGACGGAGAACGACACCAGCGCGGGCGCCTGCGGGTGCGAGGCCTTCCACGCGGCGTCGAGCGAGTCGATGACGGACCCGTCGTCGACCCGTCGGAGCGTCGTCGGGTCGATGGGCGCCTGGCCGTGCTTGGCGGACAGGATGATCGTGGTGTTCTTCGCGAGGCCGTCGTCCTGCACGTGCCTGACGATGGACGACAGCTGCTGGTCGACGTACGACAGTGCTCGCTGGACGAGCGGGCCGGGGGTCCCGTCGCTGCGGTAGCCGCCGACGAGACCGTCGGAGGCGGGGAGCTTCTGCGCAGTGCTGAGCGTCTGGAAGTTCAGCCCCAGGATCGCCGGCGTCCCGACCTTCCGCGTGCCGGAGTGGTCGTAGCCGTCGATCTCGTTGAGGACCGCCTCGACCTTCGTCGAGTCGTAGACCTGCGTCAGGGCGTTGTCGGTCGTCCAGTCGTCTCCGGCGTCGTCGGCGACGGAGTTGATCTCCGGGGTGAAGAGATCCTGCACCCCGGTGCCCGACGGCCCGTCGAGGATCGCGTACGCGGGGTGCTTGTCGGCCCACGCGGTCCGGAGTCCGTGCGAGCGGGCGACCTCGAAGACCGTGTTCGTCTTCAGGTACTGTCCCGGCTGGAGGGGCAGGCAGGTGACGGGGTCGACCGGGAGGGCGTCCTGGTCGATCAGCGTCTGCGGGGTGGGCGTCATCTGCAGGACGGCCTTCGTGATGGCCGGGGCATCGGCCAGTGTCTGCGCCTTCGTGTTGGTCGGGAGAGCCGCCAGGGCCGGGCTGCCGAGGCCCTGTCCCGCGTCGAGCCGGATGGGCGACTGCGAACGGTCGAGCGCTTCGGTGAGCGAGACCTCCGTGCCCGGGGTGGCGGTGGAGCAGTCGCGAGTGCCTGCGGGCAGGAGGTCGTGGTTGTACGTGTCGTCGTACCAGATGCCGCTCTGCGCGGGTGTCGCGCCGGTGAACTGGGCGACCATGCCGGGGAACGAGTCCGACGGGAACGTGGTCTGCGCGTGAGTGAAGTCGAGGCCGTGACCGACGAGGCCGGCCATGGTCGACTTCGGGTGCGTCCGGACGAATGCGGCCAGGTCGCTCTGGTGCATGCCGTCCACCGAGACGACGATGACGTGCTTGCTGCGGTCGGCCGTGGTCGGTGCCGCGGACGCGGGCGCGATCGCCACCGCCCCGCACAGCGCGACGGCGCCGAGTGCGGCGCCGACGATCAGAGACTGTCGCTTCATTGGGATCCTCCTCCACGCTCGCACTGTGCGAGCGGGAGGCGATTCAAGAAGGCGTGCGTGACGGAGCGGCGACGGGGATGTGAACGACTCCTGCTTCGACTCGACAAAGTGATAGTTCGTGTGAGGATTCGAATGTCTCTGCCTGGCAGCGCAGCGCAGCGCAGCACTGCGCAGCCAGCGCAGAGCAGAGCAGCCACCGCGTCAGAACAGCGTCGGCTCGACCGGCGCAGCGACGGGCTTGGCGTTCCGCTTGCCGTGCAGCGCGAACAGGTCGCTCGTCGCGGCGTCGGGCCGGGGGAGCCCGTGCCGCGCGAGCGACTCGCGCACTCGGCGGTAGACGACCTCCTGGTAGGCCTTCGTGGCGCGCGTGCCCTCGGCGTAGATCTGCCGGTACCCCGCGAGGAGGTGCGGCCGCTCGCGCTCGATCCAGCCGAGGTAGAGCTCCTTGACGCCGGGCTGCAGGTAGAGCAGGTGCGGCAGGACCGCTGTCGCCCCGGCATCGGCGTGAGCGGCGAAGAGCGCGTCGATCTGCTCGGCGGAGTCGCTGAGCCCGGGCAGGAGCGGTGCGGCGAAGACGGTGCAGTCGAGGCCGGCCGCCCGGATCGCGCGCACGGTCTCGAGTCGAGCGGACGCCGAGGGCGTGCCCGGCTCGATCGCGTGCTGGAGGTCGTCGTCGACTACCGCGATCGACATGCCCAGCGAGACGTCGACCCGCTCGGCGGCGCGCGCGAGGTGGTCGAGATCGCGCCGGATCAGCGTGCCCTTCGTCAGGATCGAGAACGACACCCCGGCGTCGGCGAGGGCGTCGATGATGCCCGGCATCAGCCGGTAGCGGCCCTCGGCCCGCTGGTACGGGTCGGTGTTGGTGCCGAGCGCGACCCGCTCGGGCAGCACGCGCTTGCGGGCCAGCTCGGAGCGCAGCACCTCGGCGATGTTCGTCTTGACGACGATCTGCGACTCGAAGTCGTCGCCGAGCCCCATGCCGAGGTGTTCGTGCGTAGGGCGGGCGTAGCAGTACACGCAGGCGTGCGAGCAGCCTCGGTAGGGGTTGATGGTCCACTCGCCGGGCAGCATCCTCGCGGTCTCGGGCACGTGGTTGAGGGCCGACTTCGCGACCACCTCGTGGAACGTCATGCCCTGGAACTCGGGGGTGCGCACGCTCCGGACCAGGTTCGCCACGCGCTCGAGCCCGGGGAGGGCTCCCGGCGCCTGAGCGTCGATCCGCTGCCCCGCCCACCGCATCTGCCCAGCGTTCTCGATCACGCGAGCACCCTACGTGCACCCTCCGACATCCCTGCCGATCCGGCCCGAATCCACCCCGACCCACTACCGTCTCCCTTTGAAAGCGGCCGGGATCGACCCGGCCGAGAAGGAGGCACGACGTGTTCGAAGCGGAGAACCTGCGCGACTGGATCGGACTCCCGGTCGTCGACGCAGACGAAGACAAGGTCGGCACCCTCGAGAGCGTCTACTTCGACACCTCCACCGACCAGCCGGCGTTCGCCACGGTGCAGACGGGCATGCTCGGGCGTCAGAAGCTCGTGTTCGTCCCGTTGAACGGCGCCCTGGTCGCACCGAAGCACCTCAAGGTGACCTACGGCAAGAAGCAGATCAAAGACGCTCCGTTCATCGCCACCGACGGAGAGCTCGAGGCCGCCGACGAGGCCGCCGTGTTCGCGCACTACAGCCTGCCGTACCAGACGGGCACCGGCGGCGAGCGTCGTCTCGGCCGCCGCTGACCTCACCGTCAGTCCGCACCACCCAGAAAAGCGACAAGAAACCACGGTTCTCCGTGGTTTCTTGTCGCTTTTCCGGGTGAGGGTGAAGGCCCAGGGCCCGCAGGATCAGCCCGTGTTCTGCAGCCCCGCAGCGATCCCGTTCACGCTCAGCAGCAGCAGACGGTGGTCGGCGTCGGCGGGGTCGCGGAGCTCGGCCCGCCGGATCCCGCGCAGAGCACGCAGCTGCAGCAGCGACAGCGCGTCGACGTAGGGGCTCCGCAGCCGCACGGCCCGGCTCAGGACCGGACGCCCGGCGAGCACCTCGGCCGAGCCGCTCGTCGCGACGACCCACTCGCGGGTGAGCGCCATCTCGTCGAGGACGAGCGCGCTGAGGTCGGGCCGGTCGGCGAGGGCGAGGTACTGGCGCGCGATGGTCTCGTCGGTCTTCGCGAGCGACATCTCGACGTTCTTGATCATCGCGGCGAAGAGCGGCCAGGACGCGTAGGCCTCGCGCAGGACGTCGACGTCGCCGACGGCTGCCAGCGCCGACCCGAGTCCGTACCAGCCGGCCAGGTTGATGCGGGCCTGCGACCAGGCGAACACCCACGGGATCGCCCGGAGGTCCTCGAGCGACTCGAGCGACAGCCCGCGACGCGCCGGCCGGGAGCCCAGGGCGAGCAGACCGATCTCCTCCATGGGCGTCACCTGCGCGAACCACTGCGCGAAGCCGTCGGCCTTGACCAGGCTGAAGAAGCGCTCGCGCGAGACGCGGTCCATCGTCTCGGAGAGCGGGGCGAACCTCGTCGCGGCCGAGGCGTTCAGGGCCTCGTTCGACGGGCTCGACGCCATCAGGGTCGCGGCGGCCATCTGCTCGATGTGCCGCGCGGCGATGGTCTTGTTGCCGTACTGGGCGAAGATGACCTCGCCCTGCTCGGTGATCTTGAATCGCCCGTCGACGGACCCGGGCGGCTGCGCCATGACGGCCTCGTTGGCGGGCCCGCCGCCGCGGCCCATCGCGCCGCCGCGGCCGTGGAACAGCGTGAGCTCGAGCTCGTTCTCCTCCGCGAAGACCGCGATCCTGGCCTGGGCGTCGTAGAGGGCGAAGGTCGCCGACACCGGGCCGACGTCTTTCGACGAGTCGGAGTAGCCGAGCATGACCTCGAGCTTGCGGCCGGTGGCGTCGAGGCGCGCCTGGACGTGCGGGCTCTGGAGGGCCTCGCCGAGGATCCGGGTGCTCGCGTCGAGGTCGGCGAACGTCTCGAACAGCGGGATCACGTCGAGCACCGGCGCCGCCTCGGCCGAGCCGAGGGCGATCTCGGCCAGCGCGAAGACGTTCTCGATGTCGGCGGACGACTGCGTGAACGACACGATGTAGCGCGACGCGGCGCGACGGCCGTAGCGGTCTTGCAGAGCCTTGATGGTCCGGAAGACCTCGAGCACCTCGCGCGTGGTGTCGCTCAGCTCGCCGCCCGCCCGCGCCTCGGCGAGGGCGGTGCGGTGCACCTGCGAGTGCTGGCGCACCTCGAGCTCGGCGAGGTGGAAGCCGAACGTCTCGACCTGCCAGACGAGGTTCTGGAGCTCGCCGTTCGCTGCTCGGTGGGCGCCGGCCGACCGCAGGGAGTCCTGGACGGTCTTCAGGTCGAAGAGCAGCTCGTCGGGCGAGGAGTAGGCGAGGGGGGCCTCTCCGCGACGGGTCGCGTCGATGCGCGAGGCGACGAACAGCAGCACGCGGCGGTGCGACTCCTGCGGCGAGCGGATGCCGATGCGCGAGGCCAGGCCGTCGTCGAGGGAGCGCTGGCTCTCGGAGAGGGCCTGCAGCGCCGGGCTCGCCGGGGTGTCGGCCTCGTCGAGCGTGAGCGTGCCGCCGATGCGGCTCGCGGCCCGGTAGAGGCCGAGCAGGATGTGCTCCGCAGCGATCTCGGCGGCGGCCTTCGTGACCTCGGCGGTGACGTGGGGGTTGCCGTCGCGGTCTCCGCCGATCCAGCTCGAGAGCCGCAGGAACGCGGGGGCGACCGCGGGGCTGATGCCCGCCTGCGCGCCCTGGAGCCGGTCGTCGAGGAGCCGGTAGACGCGCGGCACGACCTCGAACAGCGTCTGGTCGAAGACGTTCATCGCCGTCCGGACCTCGTCGAGCGGGGTGGGACGGGTGGTGCGGATCGGCGAGGTGCGCCAGAGCGTGTCGATCTCCTCCAGGAGGCGCCGCTCGGTGTCGTCGCGGGTGACGTCGTTGGTCGCCGCGTCGCGCTCGTCGAGGAGGTCCGAGATCCTGCGGATGCCGGAGGCGACGGCACGGCGGCGGGCCTCGGTGGGGTGCGCGGTCAGCACCGGGTGGAAGCGGAGGTTCTGGAGCCTCTCGGCGGCGGCGTCGGCACCCAGCTCGTCGGTCAGCACCTGGAGGGTCGCGGGCAGCGAGTCGGAGGCGCGCTCCTGCGTGGAGCTGCGGCGCTTGAGCACGCGGACGCGGTGGTGCTCCTCCGCCAGGTTCGAGAGGTGGAAGTAGCAGGTGAAGGCCCGCGCGACCTCTTCGGCCCGCTCCTGGTCGAGGGCGTCGACGGCGGCCTGCGCCTGCTCGATCGAGGAGTCGCCCTCGCCCTCGTAGGCGCTGATGACGGCCAGGCGCACGCGCTCCACGTCGCGGAAGAGGTCTTCTCCGCCCGACTCGGTGAGCACGCGGCCGAGGAGGTTGCCGAGGTAGCTGACGTCTTCGCGGAGGTCGGCGTCGACCGCCTCGCGGACGGCGCTCCTGGTCGATCCGTCGGCTCGCCGGGATCCTTCGAATGTTGTCATCACGGCTTCTTCCGGAGGAGGCGGGAGTTCACTCTCAATAGCTACCACGACAAGCGGGCCCCGACCTATTCGGTTACGCCCGGCCGCGCAGAGGGGCTCCCGGCGCGGCTCCGGCGCGGCGCGTGGAGCCAGGGCCGGAGCAGCCGGGTGGCGAGCGGGAGCACCCAGTAGGCCATGATCGGCGTCAGGGTCAGCGTCGTGATGAGCACGCGGGGCAGGATCGCGAGGCCCGACCAGCCCGGGACGAGCAGCGTCGTCAGATAGGTGAACACGAGGTTCACCGGGAAGAAGCCGACCCAGATGCTCGTCGCCTGCTTCCAGCGGGGCGGGGGCGGCGGCGATCCTGCGCCCTGATGATCGGAGTCGAAGGCGGCTCCGTCCTCCGCGGAGTCGAACCAGCCCTCGATGCCGGTGCGCCGCTCCACCCGCGACTCGACGACGAGGTCGCGGCCCTCGGCGAGCCAGCCCTGGCGGTCGGCCGACTGCTCCCAGTCGTCGAGCGTCTGCCGGTCGGCGAACCGGTAGAGCATGTGCCACTCGTCGCTCTCGCCGTGCGCCCGGACCCAGCCGGAGCCGAGGAATCCCGGGTGGCGGTTCGCGAGGTTCACCCCGGCCTGGACCCAGCGGGTGACCTCGGGGATCCGCTCGTCGCGGACGATGCGGGTGATGGCGACGGTGACGGGGAGGGTGCCGGACGCTCGTGGCGCTCGGGGAGTGTTCCTCGTCTCTTGTGAAGACATGGACCGAGTATCGCCGACCCCTGTTACGGCGGCGTTTCACGTCTGCGTGAGCCGGGCGGGCACCGGATCCCGCCCCCGCCTGCGAGGCGTACAGCAAGCCCGGGTGGTCGCGCAGTATCCTCTGGCTCATGCAGGATCCGCGCAGCGACGAGGTCGATCTCCTCATCGATGCCTGGGCGGGTCAACTGCCCGAGATCGACTTCTCGCCCCTCGACGTCATGTCCCGGCTGCGCAGGATCTCGCTGCAGCTGAACTCGATCCGGGCCACCGCCTTCCGGAGCGCCGACCTGGCGATCTGGGAGTTCGACGTGCTCGCCGCCCTGCGCCGCTCGGGCGAGCCGTTCCGCATGAGTCCGGCGCAGCTGGTGCGGGTCACGATGGTGACCAGCGGCACGCTCACGAACCGCCTCGACCTGCTCGAGGAGCGCGCTCTCGTCGAGCGCCGCAAGAACCCCGTCGACGGCCGCGGCGTGCTCGTCTGCATGACCGAGGTCGGCCGCGAGCTCGTCGACCGCGCCATGCTCGCCCTCGTCGCGCACGAGGAGGAGCAGCTCGCCCCGCTCTCGCAGCAGGAGCGCGCCC
The DNA here is from genome assembly GCF_039537585.1 of Frondihabitans peucedani. NCBI lineage: Bacteria > Bacillati > Actinomycetota > Actinomycetes > Micrococcales > Microbacteriaceae > Frondihabitans > Frondihabitans peucedani. The sequence goes on along the minus strand of NZ_BAABAU010000001.1, from coordinate 1,647,382 downwards.
AGCTCATCGAGCTCCTGCGCCGACTGGGCAGCGCGATCCACCTCGACCAGCCGGCCTAGCGGCCTCCGGCCCAGACGCTGCCGGCCCAGACGCTGCCGGCCCGGCCGCCTCAGGCTGCCCCGCCTCCGGCCCAGCGGCCGCTCAGGCCGGCCCGAGCCCCGTCACGCCGCCGCGCACGGCCGTCGTGACCTCGCCGTCCGGCCAGCGGAGGGCGACGCCGCGCTCGAGGGTGAGCGAGCCGACCTCGGCGGTCTCGGCGTAGGGCGAGTCCATGCGGGAGTCGCCGGGGCGGTCGGCGGTCAGCATGCCGAACCCGGGGAAGCAGCCGAGCCAGTCGCCCATCGAGACCCGGCCCGTCCCGTCGCTGGAAGCGGCTCCCGGGACGGGTATCCGGTCGACGTCGAGGACCGCGCCGTAGCCGCTGGCCTCGGCGAGCATGCCGGCCGTCCCGACGATCCCGGCCATGCTGACGTCCTTCGCGGCCGCGGGGCGAGCGCGTGCGACCGTGCCCGCGAGGTCCTGCAGCTCGGCGGACCGGCGCCCCTCGGTGGAGTTCCACTGGGATCCGTGGTGGCCGTCGCGCCACGAGCCGCTCGTGTCGATCGTGAGGCTGAGGGCGTCGCCGTAGCGTCCGCCGCCGCCCGGCACCGGCGCTGTCGTCCGGCCGAGCGCCGTGACGGAGAGGGAGGCGGGCACGCCGATCTGGGTGTGGCCGCCGATCAGCGGCACGCCCCAGGCCTCGGCCCCGCGGCGGAGTCCTGACATCACGCGTCGGACGAAGGCGGTGTCGCGGCCCCCGACGGCGTCGAGGAGTCCGACCGGCGAAGCGCCCATCGCGCTGAGGTCGTTGACGTTGACGAGGACCCCGCACCAGCCGGCCCACTCGGGATCGCGCTCGACCATCGAGGGCAGGATCGCGTCGCAGGCGGCGATCACGTCGGTCCCGCTCACCGGCGCCCCGTCGTCGCCCACCCACCCGGGCCCGCCGAGCGACGCGATCGGCGAGTCCGTCCAGGCGGAGTGCGGTTCGAGGACGGCCTCGAGGTGCGCCTTGGTCGCGTCGACGAGCCGCTGGTGGCGATCGACGGGCCAGCGCATGGCGAGATGGTCGACGCCGCCGATCACGAGCGTGCCGGTCGTCTGCCAGCCGAGGCGCCGGAACAGGATCGAGCTGCGCGACTGCACGGTCGCGTCGAAGCGGACGACGCCGAGCTGCTCGGCGAGGGCGCACGCGGCTGCCACGAGCGCCGACCCGATCCCGGCGACGCTGCGGGCCGACGGGGCGACGACGAGACGCGAGCCGGTCCACCAGCCGATGTCGCGGACGCCGACGGGCGAGATCCTGACCCCGCCGACCACCGTCGATCCTGCTCGAGCGACCAGGACGACCGTCCGCGGGTCGTCGTCGAGGTCGTCGCGGTCGGTCCCCTCGAAGATCCCCTGCTCGTCGACGAAGGCCGCGCGGCGGAGGCGGCGGTACTCGTCGATGTCGGAGCCCTCGGCGACGACCACCAGGAACTCGGCGGGGCGGGCGACCACAGCGGGGCCCATGAGGGCGGGGACGTCGAGGAGCGGCACGGTCAGCCTCCGGCTGTCTGGAGAGCGGAGCAGGCCCCGCACGCAGCGCAGCCCGCCTTCTGGTCGGAGCCGCGCATCCCGGCGGCGATGAGCGCCTGCGAGACCCGGAGGGTGACGTCGTGCAGCACGGACCGGGGCGGGGCCGGCACCCGGTCGACGTCGGTGGCGAGCGTGCCCCGGATCGGCCGGAAGGGCACGACGAACGGGTAGACGCCCATGTCGATCAGCTCCTGGGCGCCCGCGACCAGCTGGTCGGGGTCCTCGCCCATGCCGACGAGGAGATACGTCGACACCTGGTTGCGACCGAAGACGCGCACCGCCTCCCGCCAGGCGGCGCGGTACTCGTCGAGCGGGACGCGCGACTTGCCGGGCATCCAGTGCCTCCTCACGTCGTCGTCCATCGACTCGACGTGGATGCCGATCGACCGGGCGCCCGCCTCGTAGAGGTCGGTGATCGTCTGCAGGTCGGCCGGAGGCTCGCACTGCACCTGGATCATCAGGTCGGGCACGGCCGCCTTGATGGCGCGGACGCACCGGGCGAGGTGGGTGGCGCCGCGGTCGCGGCCGTTGGAGGTGCCCGTGGTCATGACCATCTGCTCGATGCCGTCGAGGCGCCACGCGGCCTCGGCCACCTCGGCGATCATCGCGGGCGTCTTGACCGCGATGGTCGCTCCCGATGCGAGCGACTCCTCGATGGAGCAGAAGCGGCAGCGCTCGATCTCCGCGTAGCGGATGCAGGTCTGCACGACGGTCGTCGCGAGGACCTTCGCCCCGTGGAGACGGGCGATCTGCTCGTACGGCGTGCCGTCGGCGGTGGCGAGGTCGTAGAACGCGGGGCGACTGACGGGACTGACCTCGAGGCCGGTGTCCTCGCCGTCGAGCAGGAGCTTCCCGTCGTCGACGAGGTAGGGGCTGTCCTGATTGACGGGGATGGCCGACTGCATGCCCTGGAACAGGACGTGCCCGTCGTCGCTCGGGCCGGCGCCGCCCTCGCGGTGCACGGGGGCGGCCACCCGGATCCCTCGGATCGCGATGTCGACGCGTGTCGACAGGGCGCCGCCGTTGTTCGTGATCGTCATGGGTCGTCGGCTCAGACCATGTAGGTGCTGTTGATGATGGCGCCCTTGCGGGCGTAGTGGATGACGGCGTCCTGCACGTCCAGCGGGTGGCACGGGATGACGCCCTCGATGAGGTCCTCCTCGCGGTTGCCGTGGAGGGCCAGGCCGAAGCGGCAGCAGAAGACCGTGCCGCCCTCCTTGATGAACGTCTCGAGGGCGTTGTTGATGTTGTTCTCGCCCGGGAACCCGTCGGCGCCCGTGGTGGGGAAGCCGCGGTTCGCGATGCAGTTCATCGAGCCCGGTCCGTAGAAGTACAGGACGCTGGTGAATCCCTTGCGGAGCGCGCGGATCGCCTGGAGGGTGGCCACGAACGACACCGACGACTCGTGGGCGATGCCGTGGACGAGCTGGAAGTAGTACTGGTCCTTGTCGGCGGTGTAGTCGGGGAAGATCTTCGTCGACCCGTAGATGTTGGAGCCCTTGGGGATCGAGGGGTGGGGGATCTCGTTACGAGAGGTCTCGATGTTGTCGAGGATCTGCTGGTCGTAGTCGATGTCGCTCATGGTGTGGCTCCTTCTGATGGGGCGGAGTGCCGCGAGATCTCGCTTCGTGATCGAGTCTTTGCCGCGGTTGTTGCCGACACATTTCGGGCGCGTTGCAGGTAGCGGCCGAAACCATCTCTTATTCCCGCCGTAACCAATCGGAAACACGTCCCGACGTGTACTGGACGCATGACGACGACCGTTGCAGCCGTCTCGGCCAACTTCACCCGGGACCTCGAGCAGAACTACGAGCTGATAGCGAGGCTGGTCTCCGAGGCCCGCACAGAGGGCGTGCGGCTCCTCGCGCTGCCCGAGGCCGCCATCGGGGGATACCTCTCGTCGCTCGGCAACCACGGCGACACCCTCAAGAACACGACGAGGTCGCTCCCGCCGGCGGTCCGACTCGACGGCCCGGAGATCCGGCGCGTCCAGGAGATCGCCCAGGACATGATCGTCTGCATCGGATTCTGCGAGCTCGACGACGACGGCGAGACCCGGTACAACGCGGCCGTCTGCCTGGACGGCACGACGATCTACGGCTCGTACCGCAAGGTGCACCAGCCGCTCGGCGAGAACATGTCGTATTCGGCCGGCGACGTCTACGAGGCGTTCGACACCCCCGTCGGCCGCGTCGGTCTCCAGATCTGCTACGACAAGGCGTTCCCGGAGGCGGCCCGCTCCCTGGCCATGGACGGCGCCGAGATCATCGTGAGCATGTCGGCGTGGCCCGTGGCTCGCACGGCCACCGCGGAGAACCTCCAGGAGGACCGGTGGACGTACCGGTTCAACCTCTTCGACATGGCGCGCGCGCTCGACAACCAGGTCTTCTGGCTGGCGTCGAACCAGTCCGGCAGCTTCGGCAGCCTCCGCTACGTCGGGAACGCGAAGGTCGTCGATCCCGGCGGGAACGTCCTCGCGACGACGCTGCTGGACTCCGGGCTCGCCGTGGCCGAGATCGACGTCGAGGGCACGTTCCGGGCCATGCGGGGCGGCATGTTCCACCTGCGCGACCGCCGACCCGACGTGTACCGCACCGGCGAGGGCGCGGCATCCGTCGACGCCGTGGCCGATCCTGCGCAGGAGGACCTCGTCCATGCCTGAGATGACCTTCCTGGTGCGCTGGCCCGACGGGACCGAGGCGTCGTGCTACTCGCCGAGCCTCGTCATGCACGACTACCTCGCCCCCGGCACCGACTACCCCCTCGCCGACTTCGTGGCGCGCTCGACGGCCGCCCTCCAGGCCGCCGGCCAGCGGGTGCTCGCCCGCTACGGGTTCGAGTGCACCTCCGCGATGCAGCAGGAGCGCGAGATCCTCGACGCAGCCGCCGCCTTCGACGGCGGGACCGTGAGCGTCCTCTCGATGGAGCCGCCGCTGCCTCTTCCGGAGGCCGCCGGCTCTCGGGCGGTCTCGTCGTGACGCCGTCGGGCGTCCGGTCCGCGCGGCGGGTCGTCGACGGCTCGCACGTCGAGGTCGTCGTCGTCGGCGGCGGCCAGGCCGGGCTGTCGATCAGCTGGCACCTCGGTCGGCGGGGCATCGACCACGTCGTCCTGGAGCGCGACACCATCGCCCACGACTGGGCCGACCGACGCTGGGACGAGTTCACCCTCGTGACCCCGAACTGGCAGTGCGTCCTGCCCGGCTTCCCCTACGACGGCGACGATCCCCACGGATTCATGAGGCGCGACGAGGTCCTCGCCTGGATCCGGCGCTACGCCGCCTCGTTCGACCCGCCGGTCGTCGAGAACGTGCTGGTCACCCGGCTCCGCGAGGCGCCGGGCGCAGGATTCGAGGTCGTCACCGACCAGGGGACGCTGACGGCCGATCAGGTCGTCGTCGCCACCGGGGGGTACCACCGGCCGGTCCTCCCCGCGGCGTCCCGCCGCGTGCAGCGGGACATCGTGCAGGTCCACTCGGCGGACTACCGGTCGGCCGGGGCGCTGCCGCAGGGCGGCGTCCTCGTCGTCGGGTCGGGTCAGTCGGGTGCGCAGATCGCCGAGGACCTCTTCCTCGCCGGGCGGGAGGTCCATCTCGCGCTCGGGTCGGCGCCGCGCTGCGCCCGCTTCTACCGCGGCCGCGACTGCATCGCCTGGCTGAGCGACATGGGCGTCTACGACATCCCCGTGCAGGCGCAGGTGGGGGGTCTCACCAAGCGCGAGTCGACCAACCACTACATGACCGGTCGAGACGGCGGCCGGGACATCGACCTCCGTGCCTTCGCGCGCGACGGCATGCACCTCTACGGCCGCCTCCTCGACGTCGACGGGACGGCGGCCGCCTTCACGCCCACCGCCGAGGCGTCGCTCGACCACGCCGACTCGGTGATGGAGTCGATCAAGAACGACATCGACCGCTACATCGAGCGCACCGGCATCCAGGCCCCGACCGAGGCGCGCTACGTCCCGGTGTGGCGCCCCGAGGCGGAGGTCACGAGCCTCGACCTCGCCGACGCCGGGATCACGAGCATCGTGTGGTCGGCCGGGTTCCGCTCCGACTACTCGTGGATCCAGGTCGGCGTCTTCGACGGTGCCGGTCACCCGACGCACCACCGCGGATCGTCGGCGACGCCGGGACTCCACTTCCTCGGCCTGCCCTGGCTGCACACCTGGGGCTCGGGCCGGTTCGAGGCGGTGGCCCGCGACGCCGAGCACCTCGCCGGCGCGATCGCTTCGGGCCGGGCCTCGCAGCGGAGAGAGACGGCCGGTGTCTCCGGATAGCCTGTCGACATGGCCGAGATCACGATGGGAGCGGTCGCGGCGCACTTCGGACGCAACATCGAGCGGACCCTCGCCAAGCTGCCCGGCATGATCGACCAGGCCCGCGAGCGCGGCATCGACCTCCTCGTCCTGCCCGATGCGACCGTCGGCGGCTACCTCCTCGACATGGTGCATCCCGGTCCGGAGGCCCTGCCCCCGGCGGTCGAGCTCGACGGCTCCGAGGTGCAGGCGGTCGCCGACATGGCGGGCGATCTGACGCTGTGCTTCGGCATCGCCGAGAGGGCGCTCGAAGGCGGCGAGGACGTCCGGTACAACAGCGCCGTCTGCGTGCAGGGCGGGCGGATCCTCGGCCACCACCGGAAGGTCCACCTGCCGCTCGGCGAGTCGGAGGCGTACCGCGCAGGATCGGGCTTCTCGTCGTTCGACACCCCCGTCGGCCGCCTCGGCATGATGATCGACTTCGACAAGACGTTCCCGGAGTCGTCCCGGACGCTCGCCCTCGACGGCGCCGAGATCCTGGCCTGCCTGAGCGCCTGGCCGGCGAGCGTCACCGACCGCTCCGACCGTCTCCGCAACGACCGCCAGGCCCACCTGTTCGACCTGTACGACTGTGCCCGCGCCGCGGAGAACCAGGTCTACCTCGTGTCGTCGAATCAGACCGGCGTGCTCGGGGGCCTGCGGTTCCTCGGTCAGGCGAAGGTCGTCGATCCTGCGGGCGAGATCGTCGCGAAGACCTGGGCCAAGGGCGGTCTCGCGGTCGCCACGGCCGACATCGGCGCCGACGTCGCGAGAGCGCGCCGCACCATGGACCACCTCCGCGACCGGGTCCCCGCGGCCTACGCCTCGACCCGTCCCGCCGCGCTCGGCGACTGACCCGGGAGCCCCCGTGCGAATCGCTCAGGTCACCTACTCGACGAAGCCGCGCGGCGGCGTGGTCCACACCCTGAACCTCGCCGAGGCTCTCGCGCGGCGCGGCCACGACGTCACCGTCTGGACCCTCGGGCGCGGCGGCGACGACGCGTTCTTCCGCCCGGTCGACCCGGCCGTCGACGTCCGGGTCGTCCCGTTCGAGCCGCGCGACGGCGAAGAGGTCGGTCGCAGGATCGAGAGGTCGATCGAGACCATGCGGGGCGCCTTCGACGGCGCCGGCTTCGACGTCGTCCACGCCCAGGACTGCATCTCCGCCAACGCGGTGGGGCCCGCCATCCGCACGATCCACCACCTCGACGAGTTCACGACACCGCAGCTCGTCGCGTGCCACGACCGCGCGATCCGCGAGCCGGTCGCGCGGCTGTGCGTCTCGGCGGCGGTCGCGGCCGATGTGAAGGCCGGCTGGGGCATCGAGCCGACGGTGATCCCCAACGGGGTCGACGCCGGCCGGTTCGCCCGCGCCGCCGGCCCGGACGGTCAGGCCTCGCGAAGGCGGTGGACCGACGAGCTGGGCGAGTACGTCCTCGCCCTCGGCGGCATCGAGCCCCGCAAGGGCAGCATCGACCTCGTGGAGGCCTTCGCCCTTCTGCAGAGCGAGCGGCCCGACGTCCGGCTGGTGTTCGGCGGCGGCGAGACGCTCTTCGACTACCGGTCGTACCGGGCCGGGTTCGACGCCCGGGTCGAGTCGCTCGGTCTCGATCCCGTCATCCTCGGTGTGATCGACGAGGACGACCTCGCGCCGCTCGTCGCCGCGGCGTCCGCTCTCGCGTTCGTCTCCACGAAGGAGGGGTTCGGGCTGGCTGCCATGGAGGCGCTCGCGGCGGGTGTCCCCGTCGTCGCCCGCGATCTGCCCGTCCTCCGCGAGGTGTTCGGGGGTGCCGTGGACTACGCGTCGAGCCACACCGAGATCGCCGCCGCGCTCGGCCGCGCCCTCGCGGGCGGGGGAGTCGATCCCGCCGAGGGCCGGTCGCTCGCCGCCTCCCACGACTGGGACGACGTGGCCCGCCTGCACGAGGTCTTCTACGAGCGGGTCGGGCGGGAGGGCGACCATGGGGCGGCGATCGATCTCCAGGATCCTGACCGGCCTCGCTGAGCAGGACCCCGACCGCGTCGTCGCCGTCGACGACCACCGCGCCCTCTCCGCTCGAGAGCTCGACCTCGCCTCCAATCGTCTCGCCCGCGCCTACACCCGGCTCGGCGTCGCGCACGACTCGCTGGTGACCGTCTCCCTGCCCAACAGCGTCGAGATGGTCGTCGTCTGCGCGGCCGTCTGGAAGTGCGGCGCCACGCCTCAGCCCGTCTCGACGGGCCTCGACGCGACCGAGCGCCGAGAGCTCGAGGCGCTGGCCCGGCCGGCGCTCGTCGTCGGGTCGCAGTCGCAGGATCGCGCAATCCCGTGGCTGCCCGCCGGCTGGAGCCCCTCGTCCGACCTGTCCGACGGCCTCCTCGACGACTTCTGGGCGGCGAGCTGGAAGGCGCCCACCTCCTCCGGCTCCACCGGTCGGCCGAAGATCGTGATGGCGACCGGACCGGCGACCCTCGACACGGCTGCGCCGGTGGCGTCCTTCCTGCCCCTCGATCAGGTCCAGCTCGTGGCCGGGCCGCTGACCCACTCCGCGACCTTCACCTACGCGTTCCGCGGGCTGATGACCGGGCACCGCCTCGTCATCCTGCCGCGCTTCGACGAGCGGCTCGTTCTCCGTGCGATCTCCGAGCACGGGATCACCTGGGCCCTCCTCGTGCCGACCATGATGCACCGGATCCTGCGCCTCCCCGTCGACGAGCTCGCCGCAGCCGACCTGTCGAGCCTCCGGACGGTCCTCCACCTGGGGGCTCCCTGCCCGCCGGAGCTGAAACGCCGCTTCCTCGATCTCGTGGGGCCGGAGCGGGTGGTCGAGGTCTACGCCGGGAGCGAGTCGAACGGGATCCTGACGATCCGCGGCGACGAGTGGCTCGAGCACCCCGGCAGCGTCGGACGGTCTGCCGGAGGGACGGCGGTCTCCGTGCGCTCGCCGTCGGGAGACGAGGTGCCGACGGGCGAGGTCGGCGAGATCTGGCTGCGCCGCGAGGGCCGGCCCGCCTACCGCTATCGGGGCGGTCGATCGAGGCGGACCGACGACGGCTGGGACACCCTCGGCGATCTCGGCCGGCTCGACGGCGACGGCTACCTCTTCGTCGTGGACCGCGCCGACGATGTGATCGTCCGCGGCGGCGTCAACGTCCATCCGACCGAGGTGGAGCGCGTGCTCGAAGAGCATCCGGGAGTGCGCTCCGCGGTCGCCTTCGGTGTCGCCGACGACGACCTGGGCCAGCGCATCGAGGCCGTGGTCGACACGGCGGGCGCTGCGGTGGGAGTGACCGAGCTCCTGCGCTGGGCTCGCGCGAGGCTGGACAGCGCCCGGCGGCCCTCGGTGCTCCACCTCGTCGACGAGCCGGTGCGGAACGACGCCGGGAAGACGAGCCGGAGGGCCGAGGCGCGACGGTGGGCGGGCGGGGGCGACGCCTGACGCCGCCGGCTGAGCGGCCGTCTCCGGCCCGCCGCCGGCCTCAGAGCAGCGCGGCGACGTCCTGCAGCGTGTGCCGGATGATCTGCTCGATCTCGTCGAACTCGGCCTGCCCCGAGATCAGCGGCGGCGCCAGCTGGATGACCGGGTTCACGCGGTCGTCGGGCCGGCAGTAGAGGCCGTTGTCCATCAGGGCGTCGGGCAGGTGCTGCTTGATCAGGAACTCCCGCTCGGCCGCGTCGAACGTCTGCTTCGACGCCTTGTCTTTGACGAGCTCGATGCCCCAGAAGTAGCCGTCGCCGCGGACGTCGCCGACGATCGGCAGGTCGAGCAGCTTGCCGAGGGTCGCGCCGAACGCGGCCTCGTTGTCGAGGACGCGCTGGTTGAGGCCCTCGCGCTCGAAGATGTCGAGGTTCACCAGCGACACCGCGGCCGACACCGGGTGGCCGCCGAACGTGTAGCCGTGCGGGAAGAAGTTCTTGCCCTCGAGGAACGGCTCCATCACTCGCTCGTTCGCGATCATCGCCCCGATCGGCCCGTAACCCGACGACATGCCCTTGGCGCAGGTGATGATGTCGGGCTCGTAGCCGAACTTCTCGCAGGCGAACGTCGTCCCGTGGCGGCCGAAAGCGCAGATGACCTCGTCCGAGACGAGCAGGACGTCGTACCGGTCGCAGATCTCGCGGACCCGCGCGAAGTAGCCGGGCGGGGGAGTGAAGCAGCCGCCGGAGTTCTGGACCGGCTCGAGGACGACCGCCGCGACCGTGTCCGGCCCCTCCTGCAGGATCGCCTCCTCGATGCGGTTCGCCGCCCACAGGCCGAACGCCAGCAGGTCGTCGCCGTGCTCGGGAGCGCGGTAGAAGTCGGTGTTCGCGGCCCGGAACCCGCCGGGGGTGAGCGGCTCGAAGGCCTGCTTCATCAGCGGGAGGCCCGTGATCGCCAGCGCCCCCTGCGTGGTGCCGTGGTACGCGGCGGTCCGCGAGATGACCTTGTGCTTCATCGGCTTGCCGGTGAGCTTGAAGTACTGCTTGGCGACCTTCCAGGCGCTCTCGACCGCCTCGCCGCCGCCCGAGGTGAAGAAGACGCGGTTCAGCGATCCGGGAGCCTCGTGCGCGAGTCGTTCGGCGAGCTCGATGACCGGCTGCGTGGCGATGCCCCAGGCCGGGAAGTAGGCGAGCTTCTTCGCCTGCGCGGCGGCGGCCTCCGCGAGCTCCTCGCGGCCGTGGCCGGCCTGCACGACGAAGAGCCCGGAGAGCCCGTCCAGGATGCGCTGCCCGCGGTCGTCGAAGAGGTGGACGCCCTCCGCGTGGTCGATGACGCGCATCGGCTTCTCCTGCAGGGGAGCCATCCGCGAGAAGTGCATCCAGAGGTGGTCGCGCCCCGCCTCGGTGAGGGGCGTCCACTCGCGGGCGGGCGCGGTCGTCACGTTCGCAGTCGTCGTCATGGGGTCATGCTCCCGTGTCGACGGGATCGTCGAAAGGGCCGAAGTGGCGCGCCGGAGTGGTTCGATGTGACGAACCGGCAGCAAAGGACGAGCCATGACCGACTACCGCTTCTCGACCGCCCCGATCGAGCACCCGCACCACCGCCACGGCTGGTGGTGGAAGACGCTCCTGGGCGGCTTCGCCCTGTGGGTGCTGACGATCGTCGTGACCGCGGCGACCGGCAATGCGAATCTGGTGCCGACGCTGATCCTGCTCGGCTCCTTCCTCGTGCCGTTCTGCGTGGTGCTGTTCGTCGCCGAGCGGGTGGTCGGCAGCGTCTCGGCGCTGCAGGTGATCCTCGCGTTCTTCGTCGGCGGCATCTTCGGCGTGCTCGGCGCCTCCCTGCTGGAGTCCAATCTGAAGCAGAGCGTCGGGATGTACGTCGCGGTCGGCTTCATCGAGGAGTTCGTGAAGGCCGTCGTGCTCGTCTTCGTCGCCCGCCGCGTCGTGCCGAAGACGCCGGGCCAGGGCGCCTTGCTCGGCGCGACCGTCGGTGCCGGGTTCGCGGCGTTCGAGTCGGCGGGCTACGCGTTCAACGCGGCCATCACCACCCAGGGCATCGATCTCATCTCGCTCCTGCACACGGAGGTGCTGCGCGCGATCCTGGCGCCGGTCGGTCACGTGCTCTGGACGGCGATCCTGGGCGCGGTGATCTTCGGCGCCGCCCGCAACGAGCGCCTCCGTCTCACCGGCCGCGTCATCGTGGCGTTCGTGGGCGTCGCCCTCCTGCACGCGCTCTGGGACTCCCTCGGCGGGATCACGTCGACCATCGCGCTGATCTTCACCGGCAACGCGCTGCAGCAGCTGCAGTACGGGTTCTTGTCACCGCGCACGCAGGCGGCCGTATCGTCGCTCGCGACCGTGCTCTACATCGTCGGCGTGATCGTGACGGCGGTGCTCGGCATCGTCGCTCTGCTCGTGGTGCTCCGGCACCGGAGGGGCACCGCTCAGCCTCAGGCGCCCGTGCCGGCCGAGGTGTCGTGGCCGCCGCCCGCCGGCCCCCGATCGGGCAGCAGCACCAGTCCGAGGTAATGGCGGAGGGCCTGGGCGACGTTGACCGCGTCCGGGTCCATCAGCCACTGGAGCTGCGCGCCGTCCCAGAGGGCGACGAGCCCGGCGCCGGCGAGATCGGGGTCGACGCCGGGCCGGAGGCGCCCCTCCTCCCGCAGCTCGCGGAACTGCTCGCCGAACGACGACCTGGCGCGCGCGAACCGCTCGGCGAAGTACGCGTGCGCAGGATGCTCGGGTGACGTCGACTCCGCGCAGAGCGTCGTGTAGAGCTCGATGATCCCCGGGGTCCCGGTGTTGCGGCTCGCCTGGGCGGTCACTCCCGCCTCCAGCGCAAGCCCCTCGGCGACGTCGTCCCCGCGCTCGTCGCGGTCGGCGAGGACCGCCAGGAGGAGGTCCTCCTTGGCGGGGAAGTGGTGCAGCACGGCCGACTGGCTGACGCCGCAGCGGTCGGCGACCTCCTGCACGCTGCCGGACCGGTAGCCGTGCGAGGCGAAGACCTCGCGGGCGGCGGCGATGATCGCCGCGCGCCTCTCGGCGGTCTTGGCATAGGGCCCGCGGGCGCCCGTCGATCGGGGGGACATGAAAGCAGTGTAACCACACTCCTTTCGTGATAGCGTCGGCGAGAATCCCCCCGATCGAAGGAGATCCTCCCGATGAGCCTCACCCCCGCCTACGTGACCGACATCGTCCCGGGAAGCGGGCGCCGGTCGAAGGCGCGATCGTGGCTCCACTCCGACGCGCCACGGATCGACCTCTCGGGAGAGTGGGCGTTCCGGCTGCTGCCTCACGCCTCGGGCGAGGAGGGGTTCGCCGATCCTGTGGTCTCGGTCGAGGGCTGGGAGAGCATCGAGGTGCCGTCGCACTGGGTGCTGGGCCATGACGGCCGCTACGGGTCGCCGATCTACACGAACGTGCAGTACCCGTTCCCGGTCGACCCGCCGTTCGTGCCCGACGAGAACCCGACCGGCGACCACCGCCGCGACTTCGAGGTCGACGCGGCGTTCGTCGCGGCAGGCCGCCAGCTGCTGCGGTTCGACGGGGTCGAGTCGACGTACCGGGTCTGGCTGAACGGCGTCGAAGTGGGCGTCGGCGCGGGCAGCCGGCTCGCTCAGGAGTTCGACGTGACCGGGATCCTGCGCCCGGGGGTCAACACCGTCGCGGTCCGCGTGCACCAGTGGTCGGTCGCCAGCTACCTGGAGGACCAGGACCAGTGGTGGCTGCCGGGGATCTTCCGCGAGGTCACCGTGCTGTCGCGGCCCGTCGGGGCGCTCGACGACGTGTGGCTCCGCACCGGCTGGACTGCCGGCCGGGCGACCCTCGACCCCGAGATCACGGCCGACGACGCCGCGTTCCCGGTGCGGCTGCGCATCGCCGAGCTCGGCGTCGACGTCACGTGGGCCTCGCCGTCCGATGTCGTGCCGCTCGATGTCGAGGACGCCGAGCCCTGGTCGGCCGAGTCGCCGCGCCTGTACGAGGCCGTCGTGTCGTCGACCGGCGAGACCGTCACGCAGCGAGTGGGCTTCCGCACCGTCCGCATCGAGGGCGACCTCCTGCTCGCGAACGACCGCCGCCTCGTCTTCCACGGGATGAACCGCCACGAGGCCCACCCCGACCGCGGCCGCGTCTTCGACGAGGAGCACGCCCGCGCCGATCTCGCCCTCATGAAGCGGCACAACGTCAACGCGATCCGCACCAGCCACTACCCGCCGCACCCGCGCCTCCTCGACCTCGCCGACGAGCTCGGCCTCTGGGTCGTGCTCGAGTGCGACCTCGAGACGCACGGCTTCGAGGCCGGCGGCTGGGTGGGCAACCCGAGCGACGACCCCCGCTTCCGCGACGTGTACCTCGACCGCATCGAGCGCACCGTCGAGCGCGACAAGAACCACGCCTCGATCGTGCTCTGGTCGCTCGGCAACGAGGCCGGCACCGGTGACAACCTCGCCGCGATGGCCGCCTGGGTGCACGACCGCGACGCCTCGCGCCCGGTGCACTACGAGGGCGACTACACCGGCCGCTATACCGACGTGTACTCGCGCATGTACTCGAGCGTCCCCGAGACCGAGTCGATCGGGCAGGACTCCGAAGAGCTCCTGATGGCCGCGACCGCCGCCGAGTCGGCCCGCCTCCGCACGAAGCCGTTCCTCCTCTGCGAGTACGCGCACGCCATGGGCAACGGCCCCGGCGCCCTCGACCAGTACGAGGACCTCGTCGACCGCTACCCCAGGCTCCACGGCGGCTTCGTCTGGGAGTGGCGCGACCACGGCATCCGCTCGCGCACGGCATCCGGCGAGGCGTTCTTCGCCTACGGCGGCGACTTCGGCGAGGTGGTGCACGACGGCAACTTCGTGATGGACGGCATGATCCTGAGCGACGACACCCCGACGCCCGGCCTAATCGAGTACGCCGCCGTCGCAGCGCCGTTCCGGTTCTCCGTCGACGGCTCGAGCGTCACGGCCACCAGCCGCCGTCACTCGCAGGCGGCCGACGACGTCGAGTTCGTCTGGCGCGTCGAGCGGGACGGCGTCGAGACCGCGTGCGGCTCCCTCGCCGTGGCCGACCTCGCTGCGGGAGCGTCCGTCGCCGTGCCGCTCCCCGAGACGGCCGTCTCGACGGACGCGAGCGCAGGATCCGAGACCTGGCTCACCCTCGAGGCCCGCCTCCGCGAGGCGGCCGCGTGGGCGCCGGCCGGGCACGTGCTCGCCGCCGGTCAGGCCCGGCTGGCGGCCGCTCGGCCCGCGCCGGTGCCTCGCCGCGCCGTGGTGACCGCCGGAGCGGCCTCCGCCGCGACCGCCGTCGCGACCTCCGCCGCGACCGCCGTCGTCCCGGAGTCGCTCGACCTCGGCCCCGCCCACTTCGACCACGGGCGCCTCACCGCGCTCGCCGGCCGACCCGTCGACGGCCCGGCGCTCTCGCTGTTCCGCGCCCCGACCGACAACGACTCCCTGACCTCCCGCGGCTCATACGACATCGCCGGGACGACGGTGAATCGCGGCGAGGGCGTCGAGGCGCCGCCGCTCTCGGAGGTCTGGCGCGCCGCCGGCCTCGACCGTCTGACGACGCGGGTCCTCTCCGTCGCCGCGAGCGACGACGCCGTCGTGACCCTCGCCCGCCACGCTGCTGCCGGATCGCGCGACCGGGTCACCTCCGAGACGACCTGGCAGCGGCTCGGCGACGACGTCCTGCTCACCGTCACGCTGATCCCGTCGAGCGGCTGGGACCTGATCCTGCCGCGGATCGGAGTGCGCTTCGACCTTCCCGCGACGGTCGACCGGGCCTCGTGGTTCGGCACCGGCCCGGGGGAGTCGTACCCGGACAGCCGGCGGGCCGCCCGGGTGGGCCGCTTCGACGCGGGCGTCGACGAGCTGTCGGTCGACTATGCCCGGCCGCAGGAGACCGGTCATCGCAGCGACCTCCGCACCCTCGACCTCGCCGACGGCGGAGCGCCCTGGGTGCGGCTCGACGCGCTGCCCGACACCGCCGGCCGCCTGCCGGGCTTCACGCTCTCGCGCCACACCGCCGAGGAGCTCGACGCCGCGCAGCACCCGCACGAGCTCCCGGCGAGCACCGCGACCCACCTCTACTTCGATGCCGCCCAGAACGGCCTCGGGTCAAGGGCCTGCGGGGTCGACGTGTGGCCCGAGTTCGCCCTGCGGCCCGAGGCCCGGACGCTGCGCTTCGTGGTGTCGGCGGCGTAGCGCCCTCGCCGCCCGACGTCTCGCGGACTGCGCACCCCGCCGCGGCAGGGTGCCCAGTCCGCGAGTCGTCTCGCGGCACCACCTCCCGGGCCGCGGGCGTTGCCACCGGGCGCCCCAGGCCCTAGCGTGAGCCGGGTGCGGCGGCTTCCGGACGAGGCGGACGGCACACGAGCTGTGCCGCCCTCTCCGGGGGCACCCCGGGGGACGAAGATCGACCAGAGCCAGACACCGCAGAAGGCACAGCGCGCTGCGCGCGCCCGACCTCCTGCACCGACCGATGGGTCGTCCGGAAGCCGCTCGCACGCCTCTGCCGTCGCCGCGGCGCTCGCCGACGCGTTCCTGGCCGCGCCCGCCTGGAGCGTCGTCGAGCTGACGGCAGCCGGCCACCGCACCGTCGGGCCCCGCCGCCGGTTCGTCCCGCTCGCCGTCGCCGGCGTCCTGTCCGCCCTGCCGCGACCCCCGCTGGACGCACCCGGGATGCTCGCCCGGCTCGTCCTCGGACTCGACGGCTTCGTCGACGCGGTCGAGCGGAGCGCCGCCCGGGAGCCCGTCCGCATCCTGAGCCGTGCGCCCGTCCCCACGGAGTCGACCGGGCGCGAGGTGCGGATCGACACCGTGCGCGACCTCGCCGACCTCGTCGGCGTCACCGTCGGGCGACTCGCCTGGTTCGCCGACACCGGGGGCTGGAACCGCCGCGCCAGAGACGAGCCCCTCCACCACTACCGGTACGAGTGGCGGCAGCGGCCGGGCCGCGTGCCCCGCCTGCTCGAGGTCCCGCTGCCGCGGCTGCGGGACATCCAGCGGATCGTCCTCGACGAGGTGCTGTCGCCCCTGCCGCTCCACGACGCCGCGCACGGCTTCGTCGCCGGCCGCAGCGCCGTCACGGGTGCCGCGCTCCACACCGGCCGACAGGTCGTCGTCTCCGCCGACCTCGTCTCGTTCTTCGCCTCCGTGCCCGGCCGGGACGTCGCCGGCGTCTTCCGTCGCGCGGGCCTCCCCGAGGCGGTGGCCCACCTCCTGACCGGGCTCTGCACGCACGCCGTCCCGGTGGCGGTGCTGTCGCGGATGCCGGACGGCGGCACCTCCGACGAGCGGTTCCGCCTCCGCCAGCGCCTGGCCGTCCCGCACCTGCCGCAGGGCGCGCCGACCTCGCCCGCGGTGGCGAACCTCGCCCTGGTCCGCCTCGACGGCCGCCTCTCGGGCTGGGCGGCCTCGGTCGGCGCCTCCTACACGCGCTACGCCGACGACCTCGCCTTCAGCGGCGACGACGCGCTCGCCGCGCGCGTCGGGGCGTTCGTCCGCGGCGTCGACAGGATCGTGACGGACGAGGGCCACACCCTCAACCCGGCGAAGACGAGGGTCCGCCGTCAGGGCGTCCGGCAGTCGGTCACCGGGATCGTCGTGAACGCGACCACCTCGCCGGGGCGCGCCGAGCACGACGTGCTGAAGGCGATCCTGCACAACTGCGTCGTGGCCGGACCCTCGTCGCAGAACCGCGACGGGCATCCCGAGTTCCGGCTCCACCTGCTCGGCCGAATCGCGTGGATCGCGCAGCTGCATCCGGCCCGCGGTGCTCGCCTGCGCCGGCAGTTCGACCGGATCCGGTGGTGACCGCGCCCCGGATCACCCCGCGTGCCTCGTGCACACGCGAGGCACCCGAGCGCGCCGAAACCACCCGGTCGGGGCACTGTGGCGACCCGGGGACGTCGCCTACTCTGGGCGGATGACTGTCGAGACGGCTCCTGTCCCCGTGCTGGCCGATCCCCGCCGCAGGATCGACGACGCGGCCCGCAGCATCGCCACCTCAGCCGGGCTGACGGCCATCACGCTCCGCCGCGTCGCCTCCGTCTCCGGGCTTGCGCCGGGCGACATCGCGCACCTCGAGCCCTCCATGGGCGCCCTCGCCGGCCGGACCTTCGCCGACCTCGCCCGAGCCGAGATCGACAGGATCTCCGCCGAGCTCGACCCCGAGACCGACGACCTTACCTTTTTGGGGCGGCTCATCACCGCCATGATGACGAGCGAGCACAGCCTCTCCAAGACGATCTGGGCCGACGCCTGGAGCGTGGGCCGGCACAACCAGTTCGTCGCGGAGGCCGCCCGCACCTCGATGGACCTCTGGCAGGCGTTCCTCGAGACCCGGCTCCGGGCCGGAGCGGCCCGCGGCTCCTTCGTCGTCGACGACCCGGCCCTCGCCTCCGAGCGCTTCTTCGCCATGATCGACAGCACCACCGCCTACGCCCTCGTCGGCTACCTCGACGACGCCGCCCGACTCCGCCTGGTGTCGAGCACCCTCGAGATATCGCTGGGCCTCGCGTCCGGCTCGCTCTGCGCGGCCGCCTGATGGCGCACGCACCCCTCGGCAACTTCATCGACGGCCGCTTCACCGAGGCGACCGGCGCGTCGACCTTCGACCTGATCGATCCTGCGACGGAGGAGGTCTACGGCGTCTCCCCGGTGTCGGACGCCGAGACCGTCGACCGCGCGTTCACCGCCGCGGCCCGCGCCTTCGAGACCTGGGGCGAGACGACCCCGGCCGAGCGGCAGCTGGCCCTGTTCCGCATCGCCGACGCCATGGAGGCGCGGGCCGACGAGTTCGCCGACCTCGAGTCGCTCGACACCGGCAAGCCGCGGGCGTCGCTGGTGGCCGACGAGATCCTGCTCAGCGTCGACCAGATCCGGTTCTTCGCCGGCGAGGCCCGGCACCTGCAGGGCATGAGCGCGGGCGAGTACCTGCGAGACCACACCTCGTTCCTCCGGCGCGAGCCGATCGGCGTCGTCGGCCAGGTGACGCCGTGGAACTACCCGCTCAACATGGCCGTGTGGAAGTTCGCCCCGGCGCTCGCGGCGGGCAACACCACGGTGCTGAAGCCGTCCGACACGACGCCGTCGGCGACGCTGCTGCTGGCGGAGGTCGCGGCCGAGTTCCTGCCGCCGGGGGTGCTGAACGTCATCACCGGCGACCGGACGACCGGTGCCGCGATGATCGCCCACCCGACCCCGCAGCTGGTGTCGATCACGGGCTCGGTGCGGGCGGGCATGGCCGTCGCGAGGGCGGCGGCCGACGACCTCAAGCGCGTGCACCTCGAGCTCGGCGGCAAGGCTCCGGTCGTCGTCTTCGACGACGCCGACGTCGCACTGGCGGTCAAGGGCATCGTCGAGGCGGGCTTCTTCAACGCCGGCCAGGACTGCACGGCGGCCACGCGCCTCCTCGTGCAGGACGGCATCCACGACGACTTCGTGCGCGAGCTCGCCGCCTACGCGCGCGAGCACGCCCGCACCGGTGCGCCGCGCGATCCTGCCGCCTTCTTCGGCCCGGTCAACAACGCCGCCCAGCTCGCCCAGGTGCAGGGCTTCCTCGAGCGCCTGCCCGACCGCGCGTCGATCGAGCTCGGCGGGCACCGGCAGGGCGACGTCGGCTACTTCCACGAGGCGACGATCGTCTCGGGCCTCGCGCAGGACGACGACGCGGTGCAGAACGAGATCTTCGGCCCGGTCATCACGGTGCAGCGCTTCACTGACGAGGCGGAGGCCCTGCGCTGGGCGAACGGCGTGCAGTACGGCCTCGCCTCGAGCGTCTGGACCACCGACCACTCGAGGGCCATGCGGATGTCGAAGCGACTCGACTTCGGCTGCGTGTGGATCAACACGCACATCCCGATCGTGGCCGAGATGCCGCACGGCGGGTTCAAGCACTCCGGCTACGGCAAAGACCTCTCGTCGTACGGCTTCGAGGACTACACGCGCATCAAGCACGTGATGTCGTACACCGGCTGAGGCCCGGCCGTGCGCTCTCTCGACCGCTTCTTCGCC
This sequence comes from Frondihabitans peucedani, assembly GCF_039537585.1. NCBI lineage: Bacteria > Bacillati > Actinomycetota > Actinomycetes > Micrococcales > Microbacteriaceae > Frondihabitans > Frondihabitans peucedani. The sequence continues at coordinate 1,628,052 of NZ_BAABAU010000001.1, read as the reverse complement.
CTCCTCGACGAGGTGCCGGCCCCACCCGACGCCGAGTTCCTCTACGACGAGGGCACGCCCGACGGCGCCCTGCGGCGGCGCAACCTCCGCCGGTACCTCGAGACCCTCCGGGCCGCAGGATCCCGCCTCCTCCTCGTCGGCGAGGCGCCCGGCTGGCGCGGTGCGACCATCACGGGCGTCCCCTTCGTGAGCGTGCGCGAGCTGACCGCGCGCCCCGGGGTGCTCACGGGCGCGCCGGACGGCGACGGGTTCGAGGTGCCCGCCGATCCTGCGGCTCCCTGGGAGGCGTCATCGAGAGTCGTCTGGAAGACGTTCGCAGGATGGACGGGGCCGCTCCCGGTCTCGTGGCCGGTGTACCCGCACCACCCGTTCGTCGCGGGCGATCGGCACACCAACCGGACGCCCAGGCCTCAGGAGGTGCGCGACGGGACGCCGCTCGTGCTCGAGCTGCTGGAGGTGTTCCCCGAGGCCCGCGTCGTGGCCGTCGGGAGGAAGGCCCAGGGTGCGCTGGCCGCGTCCGGGATCGAGGCGGTGGCCGTGCGGCACCCGGCGCAGGGCGGCGCGACGCTCTTCGAGCGGCAGGTCAGGGAGCTCGGCGGCACGGGGGGCTGAGCTGCTCCTCCACAGGGTCGTCCTTCAGGACGATTTCTCTCGAAAGGGGAGCGAGCCGTTTCCGGATCGGGACGACCGCGTCTACCGTTGCACCGTGACCAGTCGATCAGCCCCCAAAGTGATCGGTGCGCTGATCGGGTTCGTCGGCCTCTCCGTCGTCGCCGGTCTGCTCGCCGCCATGCTCGTCGTCCCGACGCTGTCCGTCGCGAGCGAAGGCGTCGTGACCGCAGCCGACACGTTCAACGCGTTGCCGAGCTACCTCAAGATCACGCAGCCGGCTCAGGCGTCGTCGATCTACGCCAAGCAGGGCGGGCACGACGTCAAGATCGCCTCGTTCTACGTGCAGAACCGCACCGACGTCGCGCTGAAAGACATCTCGCTGTCGGCGACGAGGTCGGCCGTCGACACCGAAGACCCGCGCTTCTACAAGGAGGGCGCCATCGACGTCCAGGGCACCGTCCGCGGTGTCCTGTCGACCACGCTCGGCCACGACGTGCAGGGCGGCTCGTCGATCACCCAGCAGTACGTGAAGAACGTGCTCGTCCAGCGGTGCGCGCAGCAGTACGACCCCAACACCAAGGAGGGTCAGGCGTCGGCGACCGCGTGCTACAAGCAGGTCACCGCGACGACCCCCGCGCGCAAGCTCCGCGAGATGCGCTACGCCATCGGCGTCGAGAAGCGCTACAGCAAAGACGACATCCTCCGCAGCTACCTCAACATCGTCGGCTTCGGCGGCACCGTGTACGGCATCCAGGCCGCGTCCGAGTACTACTTCGGCGTCCCCGCGAAGAACCTCAGCCTCGTCCAGGCGGCCACCCTCACGGCGATCATCAACAACCCGGCCAACCTCCGGATCGACCAGCCGAGCAGCAAGGAGAACGGCAAGGCCAACGGCTACGCCCTCACCAAGGCGCGACGCGACTACGTCCTCCGGAGCATGCACAAGGTGGGCGACATCACCGACGCCCAGCTGGCGCTGGCGACGAAGACGCCGATCCAGCCGCGCATCAGCCCCCAGACCAACGGCTGCGGCACCGCGGCCCGCTACGACGCCGGCTACTTCTGCAAGTACGTCGAGCTGTCGATCGCGGCCGACCCGGCGTTCGGCAAGACCCAGTCCGACCGCCTCGAGACGCTGACCGAGGGCGGTCTGGCGATCCACACGACGCTGAACCTCGACCTGCAGAAGACGTCGCAGAACGCCGTCAGCGCATACATGCCGAAGTACGTGCCCGGCATGAACGTCGGCGCCGCGAGCACCGCGGTCGAGCCCGGCACCGGCAGGATCGTCACGATGGTGCAGAACACGACCTTCAACGAGGTCCGCAGTTCAGATCCCGGGTCCACGAGCGTCAACTACAACACCGACTACGACCGGGGCGGCTCGCAGGGCTTCCAGACCGGTTCGTCGTTCAAGGCGTTCACTCTCGCCGCCTGGCTCGAGGCGGGCCACACGCTGAACGAGTCGGTGTCGACGACCGAGCACAACTACGTCGACTCCGAGTTCACCAACTCCTGCTACGGCATCGGCAACGACCCGTGGCCCGTGTCGAACGCCGATCCGGCTCCTGCATCGATGACGGTCCTCGCGGCCACCGCCGACTCGGTCAACACCGCGTTCGCGCAGATGGGCAAGAAGCTCGACCTCTGCGCGATTCAGAACACTGCCTTCGGCATGGGCATCCACGCTGCCGACGCCAAGTCGAACCCCTTCATCTCGGTACCGCCGATGATCCTCGGCACGAACTACATCGCGCCTCTCACCATGGCGACGGCCTACGCCGGCATGGCGAACCACGGCGTCGTCTGCACCCCGATCGCGATCGACAGCATCACCGACGCCACCGGCAAGTCGCTCCCCGTCAGCAAGACGAAGTGCACGCAGGGCATGCCTCAAGACGTCGCCGCCGGCGTCGACTACGCGCTGCAGAACGTCCTGAAGCCGGGTGGCACCGGTGCCTCGGCCAACCCGGGCGACGGCGTTCCGATCATCGCCAAGACGGGCACCACCGACGCGGCTGTGCAGAACTGGCTCGTCACCTCGACGAGCCGCATCGCGCAGGCGACCTGGGTCGGCAACATCTCGGGCTCGGTCGGCTTCTACAAGGCGTACATCAACGGCCAGTACGGCTACAGCCTCAAGTTCTCGATGGACAAGATCATCATCGCGGCGCTCAACCAGGCCTACAAGGGCGGCGACGCCTTCCCGGCGCCGCCGCAGTCCGAGATCGGCTACGTCGCGCCTCCCAAGGCCGCGACGCCGAGTAAGAACAGCGACGGCAAGTCCGGTCGCTCCGGAGCGGGCACGACGCCCGGCACGACCTCGGTCGGCAACCCCGGCATCACCGGCGGCACCTCGGGCGGCAACGGCAAGGGCAACGGCGGCGGCGGCAAGAACGGCACCGCGCCCAAGAACTAGGCGACGAGCGCGCGGAGGTACCTCCGCCGTGCGACGAGCTGCGCCAGACGGAGCACCGGGTGGAGCGCGCGCCACGGCTGCTGGGCGGCGGGCCGCGTGAGCGAGCGGATGCTCAGTGACACGACGTCGCCGCTGCGGTGCAGCACGAACGCCTCCTCGCCGTCGACCGGGTGGCCGGGGAGCGTCCGGTACGAGAACCCGACCCGGTCGGCCCGGCGCACGACGGCGACCACCTCCACCGGCTCCACCACCGTGATGCCCGCGACACGGGCCGTGATCCGGAGTCGCGCACCGGCGACGACGGGCGAGGCGTCCGACACGGCGAACCCGCTGCGCGTCTTGACCTCCCAGCGCAGGATCGCGGAGCACTGGCGCGCCCAGTCCGCCTCGCCGTGCCCGACGACCGCCGACACCTCCGAGCGGCGGTACGCCGGCCCGGTCGCCGGCCACTCGTCTCGCTCCGGGTGGGTGCTGTCGTCGGGGCCGCTGCTCATGCCGTCATCCTGTCAGTCGCCTCGCACGCCCGAGCGTCGGCGACACCCCCGCGCAGCGGGGTTCGGGCGCCGGACGGAGGTGCGGGCCGAGGTGCCGGCCGGTCGGCCGGTCGGCCTGCCTCACACGACGAGCGCCGGCTCCAGGACGGGGCCGCGGCGACCGGTGCCGACGCTCTCCCACGCCTCGGCCAGCCGGCCGATGCCCTCCGTCAGCACCGGGAGCGGCGCCGTGAACGGGATCCGGATGTCGCGCTCGAACGCGCCGTCGATCCCGAAGCGCGATCCCGCCGTGATGGTGACGCCGCGTGCCCGCGCCGACACGGCCAGCGCCGAGCTCAGCGGTGCCCCGAGGCCCACCCAGAGGGCCAGGCCTCCGTGCACGTCGGGCACGTCCCACCCGGGCAGGAGCTCCCGGAGGAGCGACACCGCGTGATCGCGGCCTGCACCCAGCTGCACCGCCCGCTGCGCGAGGAGGCGCGGGAGGTGGGGGAGAGCCTCCGCCGCGACGAGCTGGTCGAGCGTGGAGTTGCCCATGTCGGCTGCGGGGCGGGCGAGAGCGAAGCGGTCGATGAGGTGCCTCTCAGCCCGGATCCACCCGACGCGGAGCCCGCTCCACATCGTCTTGCTGACCGACCCGACCGTGATCACGCCGGCGCCGCGCGACGGCAGGGCGGCGAAGGGCGTGGTGGTCCGGCCCCGGTCGATGTCGAGCTCGGCCGTCGTCTCGTCGACGAGCAGCGGGGTGCCGGTGGCCGCGGCGACCGACAGGAGGCGCTCCCGATCGGCGTCGGGCATCGACGTGCCGGTGGGGTTGTGGAAGTCGGGCATCAGGTAGATGAGCGACGGCCGCGCGTCGCGCATCGTCTCGGCGAGGTGCGACGCGTCGGTGCCGCTCGGGGTCAGCGGGCTGGCGACGAGGCGGGCGCCGGCGGCGAGGAACGCGTCGAGTGCGTGCGGATAGCCGGGCGTCTCGACGACGACCCGGTCGGAACGCCCGAGCAGAGTCCGGGCGACCAGGGCGATCGCGTGCTGGGCGCCGAGGGTGACCAGGATGTTGTCCGGGCTCGTCGGCGCACCGCGCTCGGTGAAGCGCTCGGCGATCCGCTCGCGGAGGTCGGGCAGCCCGAACAGGTCGACGCCTCCGACCGCCATCTGCTCGGGGAGCCGCTCGAGCGCGGACGCGGCGATCGCGGGGAGCTCGGACCAGGCCGCGGGAGCAGCCTTGCTGAAGTCGATCTCGAGAGCGCGGGCCGAGTGATCCTGCGCCCCCGTCGCCGGCAGCTCGAGGACGCTGCCCGAGCCCTGGACGCTCCGCAGGATGCCGCGCTCCCGCAGGCCCCGGTAGGCGGAGACGATGGTGGTCCGGCTGACGCCGAGTGCCGCGGCCAGCTCGCGCTCGGCCGGGAGACGCGTGCCGGAGCGGAGCCGGCCGTCGATCAGAAGCAGGCCGAGCTTGTCGGCGAGTTCGGCGTGCGCCCGGCCGCCGTGCCGCCACTCGCCGAGGAGGGTGGTGAGGGCGGTGGTCCGGACCGTGAAGGGTGCGGAACCGGGCGACGGGGTCGACATGGATCCACTCTAGGAGGATTGGCACCTTGTGAGCGTCGCCGGAGCGGATTGGACTGTCTCACGCACCCGGTGGCATCCTGGGCCTGACCGCTAAGGCTCTCGCCAGCCCGTCCGGCGACCCTCAGCGCCGGAGCGTCTCGGTCGGGTACTCGCCGAAGCGCTTGGCGTACGCCGACGAGAAGCGCCCCGAGTGTGAGAACCCCCAACGGTGCGCGATCGAGGCCACGGTCTCGCGCGAGGGCGTCGCCGCGAGGAGGTCGACCCGGACCCGGTCGAGCCGCACGCCTCGGAGGTACTCGGTCGGCGTCATCTCGAACTGGCGGCTGAACGCGTGCTGCAGTCCGCGCAGACTGAGGCCCGCCGCCTGAGCGATGTCGGTCGTCGTGAGCGGCATCTCGGCGTGGGAGTGCACGAACTCCAGGGCCGCGGCCAGCCGGCCACTGCTCGGCGGGATCGTCAGTGACGTCGCCTCCGGACCTTCATAGGCGAAGGTGTCGAGGAGGGCGTTGGCGGCGAGCAGGTTCGCCTCCGACCGCATCAGCGGGGTGGCCTCCGAGCCCAGGATCGTCCCGGCGACACTGGCGACGGCCTCCTGCCACCGGATCAGCGCCTCGCGCCCCGGGACCTCCGTGTGCAGGAAGTGCAGCTTGGTCGGCGCGGCCCCCGCTCGCTCGGCGGCGACGCGCTCGAGGAAGGCGGAGTCGAAGTGGATGAGGTTCTGCGCGTAGTCGCGGAAGCGGAACGCGAAGCGCTTGCCGGTGGGGAACATCGCCGGCTGACCGATCGTGAGGCGCTTCTCCTCGCCGCCGACGTCCATGACGCCCTCGCCCGCGGAGATCCACGAGACCACGTACTCGCCTTCGGGGTCGACGGTGCCGAGGATCGAGGCGGCGAAGCGGGAGGTCCGGAGGGTGAGCTGCTCGTCGCCGCGGATCGTGTAGCGGAAGGCGAAGGGGTCGTCGCTCTTGGTCGCGTGCATCCCGGTGCCGTTGTAGCCGTCGCTGTACAGGTGGATCGCGCCGTCGATGTCGCGCCCGTGCACCTCCGAATTGATCGGCGGCCCCGCCGCTGTCGTCCGCGGCTGAGTGTCCTGGTGATCCTGGAGGTCCGGCGTGCTCATCAGCTGGATTGTCACACGGGAGGCAGCCTCGAAGTAATCCCTGTTGCCTGCGAGTCCTCCCTGCTAGGACGTCCATACTGGGCCGCCAGACGACCCTTCGAGAAGAGGAAACCATGTCGAACGACATCCCGACCGGCCGCCCCGCTCACGACCTCCCCGGTGACGACGACCGGCCCGCCGCCGAGAGCCCCGAGACCCCCGAGCGCGCCGAGCGTCCCGAGCGTCCCGCCTACGGAGAGTACGCCCCGGCAGGATCGCAGCCGCCGCAGGCCGCCTCCGCCCCGACCGCCGAGACCACGGGCTCCGCGGCCGAGTCGATCGGCGGCGTCGGTGCGTTCGTCGGCGGCAGCTATCCGCAGGTCGTCGCGACCTTCACGAAGTACGAGGATGCCCAGAAGGCCGTCGACACCCTGAGCGACGAGGGCTTCCCGGTCGAGAACGTGTCGATCGTCGGCCACGACATCCGCACGGTCGAGAACGTCTCCGGTCGGCTGACGAACGGCCGCGCTGCCGTCCGCGGTCTCGTGAGCGGCCTCTGGTTCGGTCTCGCCATCGGCATCCTGTTCAGCATCTTCGTCGGCGGAGTCAACCCCTTCGGCGTCCTCCTCACGGCAGTCGGCTTCGGCGCCCTCTGGGGAGCCCTGTTCGGATTCCTCGGCCACGCGGCCACCCGCGGGCAGCGCGACTTCTCGTCGGTCAAGACTATGGAGGCGGGCCGCTACGAGGTGCTCGTCCGGGCTGAAGTGGCGGCGCGCGCCGCCCAGGTCCTGTCGCAGGGCGTCTACAAGAACTAGTTGAGTCGAGCACGCTCAACTTTTTTCACAACCGGGAATGGAACCTCGCGCCGCGCGTTAACTTGAGTCAAAGGCACTCAAGTTCTCATGGAGGTCCCCTTGCCTGAAAGCTTCACCCCGGCAGACTCCGGCGACAACTCGTTCGACGCGATCCTCGCCCGACTGCTGAACAACCAGGGCGGCTCGGCGTTCGGCCGCCCCGTCGACATCGGCCGGCTGCTCAGCCGCCGCACTCACGAGCTCGTGGCTGCGGCGGCGCAGTTCGCCGTCTCTCACGGCCACGCCGAGGTCGACGCTCTGCACCTGCTGCGGGTCGTCATCGACCGCTCGCCGGCCAGCGACCTGGTCGCGTTCGCAGGTGCCGACACCGGCGCTCTCGTGGCCGCGATCGAGGGGCGTCTGCCCGGCGCCAGCGCGGACGCTCCCGCGCGCCCCGCGCTCACCCCTGCGGCGCAGCGCCTCCTCCTCGAGGCGGCTCAGGCTGCCCGGGCCTTCGGCTCCACCTACGTCGACCCGGAGCACGTCATGTTCGCGCTGGTCGTGAACCAGGACGCCCTCCCGGGTCAGCTCCTCGCCGCGCACGGCATCACGCCCGCGGTCATGCAGGCCTTCGCGCAGGGCGGCCCCGCTGCGTCCGGCGCTGCCGGCGCAGGTGCTCAGACCGCCGGCCAGGGTCAGCAGTCCGAGACGCCGACACTCGACACCTACGGCACCGACCTCACGCAGGTCGCCCGCGACGGCGGCATCGACCCGGTCATCGGGCGTGCCGACGAGATCGAGCAGACCGTCGAGATCCTGCTCCGCCGCACCAAGAACAACCCGGTGCTGATCGGCGAGCCCGGTGTCGGCAAGACCGCCATCGTCGAGGGCCTCGCCCAGCGCATCGCGACCGGTGACGTGCCCGAGCCCCTCCGCGGCAAGCGCGTCGTCGCCCTCGACCTCGCCGGCATGGTGGCGGGCACCCGCTACCGCGGCGACTTCGAGGAGCGCCTCACCAAGGCGATGGACGAGATCACCGCGCACAGAGACGAGCTCATCGTCTTCGTCGACGAGCTGCACACCGTCGTCGGCGCAGGATCGGGCGGCGACGGCGGCATGGACGCCGGCAACATCCTGAAGCCCCGGCTGGCCCGCGGCGACCTGCACCTCATCGGTGCGACGACTCTCTCGGAGTACCGCCGGGTGGAGAAGGACGCCGCGCTCGAGCGCCGGTTCCAGCCCGTCCAGGTGCCCGAGCCCTCGGTGGCCGACGCCGAGGCGATCCTGACCGGCCTCGCTCCCCGCTACGAGGAGCACCACGCGGTCACCTACTCGCCCGAGGCGCTCCACGCCGCGGTCGAGCTGTCGCACCGCTACCTCACCGACCGCTTCCTGCCCGACAAGGCCATCGACCTGATCGACCAGGCCGGCGCCCGCCGTCGCCTGCGCCTCGGCTCGACGGTCGACCTGGCTGCGCTGCAGGCCGAGCTCGCCGAGCTCGAGTCGCAGAAGAACCAGGCCGTCGCCGCCGAGCGGTACGAGGAGGCCTCGGAGCTCCGCGACCGCATGACCGAGGTGGAGCAGCGCCTGGAGGCGGCCACGTCGCATCCTGCGCCTGTCGCCACCGACGACGACGCGGTCATCGGCGAGGACGACATCGCCGAGATGATCTCCCGCGCCACCGGCATCCCCGCCGCCCGCCTCACCGAGGGCGACCGCTCCCGGCTGGCCGCGCTCGAGGGCGAGCTCCACGAGCGCGTCGTCGGGCAGGACGCTGCCGTCACCGCCATCGCGAAGGCCGTCCGCCGCTCGCGCACCGGCCTCGGCGACCAGCGCCGCCCCACCGGCAGCTTCCTCTTCCTCGGCCCGACCGGCGTGGGCAAGACCGAGCTGGCGAAGGCGCTCGCGTCGTCGCTGTTCGGCGACGAGAGCGCGATGGTCCGCTTCGACATGTCCGAGTTCGGCGAGCGTCACACCGTCTCCCGCCTCGTCGGCGCCCCTCCCGGATACGTCGGCTACGACGAGGCCGGCCAGCTCACGGAGCGCGTCCGTCGCAACCCGTACTCGGTGATCCTGCTCGACGAGATCGAGAAGGCGCACCCCGACGTGTTCAACCTGCTGCTGCAGGTGCTCGACGACGGCCGACTCACCGACGGCCAGGGCCGGACGGTCGACTTCCGGAACACGGTGGTCATCATGACGTCGAACCTCGGCTCGGAGTTCCTCGCCTCGCGCGGCGGTGCGATGGGCTTCGTGGCCGGCGCAGGATCGGACGCCGACCTCGGCAACGGCTTCGGGTCGGAGAAGGCGCTGCGCGACCGGGTCATGGGCAGGCTCCGCGAGGCGATGCGGCCCGAGTTCCTCAACCGCATCGACGAGATCGTCCTGTTCCGGAAGCTCGACCGGCACCAGCTGGCCTCGATCGTGTCGCTGATGCTGCACGAGACGGCGGTGCGGCTCGACGTGCAGGGCATGGGCTTCCGGGCGACGTCCGAGGCGATCGAGTGGCTGGCAGAGAACGGCTACGAGCCCGAGTACGGCGCTCGTCCGCTCCGCAGGCTGATCCAGCGCGAGGTCGACGACAGGATCGCGACGCTGCTGGTCGAGGGCGGCCTCGTCTGGGGCGACCACGTCACGCTCGACGTGGTCGACGGAGCCCTGGCGGCTCGCGTCGAGGCGCCGGTCCTCGCCGCCTAGGTCTGGCAGCCCCGCCGAGACGGCAGGCCCCCTCCCGCACGCGGGAGGGGGCCTGCCTCGTGCGTGTGGGCGGCGGCGGGCGGCACCCGCTCGGTACCCTCGGAGACATGCACGCACCCTCCGCCTTCCCGTCCGCCTTCGTCGTCGGCGAGGCGCTCGTCGACATCGTCGTCGACGGCGACTCCACCGTCGAGCACCCGGGGGGCAGCCCGATGAACGTCGCCTACGGTCTCGCGCGGCTCGGAGTGACGACGACCCTCCGTACGCAGATCGCGCAGGATCAGCGGGGCCGCGCCCTCGAGGAGCATCTGGCGCCCGTCGGCGTCGTCCTCGACCCGGCGTCCCGCTCGGCCGAGCACACCTCGACGGCCGTCGCGACGATCCAGCCCGACCGCCACGCGGAGTACGAGTTCGACATCGAGTGGGCGCCTGGCGAACTGGCGCTGCCCGACGGCGTCGGCCTCGTGCACACCGGCTCGATCGCGTCGGCGCTCCGGCCCGGCAGCGACGACGTGGCAGCGCTCTTCGCCGAGTCCAGGCCGCGCGCCCTGCTGAGCTTCGACCCCAACGTCCGGCCCGGCGTCACCCCCGACCGCGAGGCCGTCCTGGCCACCGTCGACGCCCTCGCATCCGTCGTGCACGTGCTGAAGCTGAGCGACGAGGACGCCGCCTGGCTGCACCCGGGACTCCTGCTCGACGAGGTCGTCGACCGGTATCTCGAGGCCGGTGCGACCCTCGTGGCCGTCACGCGCGGCGCCGAGGGCGTCCTCGTCGCCACGGCCACCGACCGCCTCTCGCTGCCCTCGCAGCCGGTCGACGTGGTCGACACCATCGGAGCGGGCGACTCCTTCATGTCGGGGCTGCTGTTCGCGATCCTGTCGCGGGGTCTCGCCGACGGCGTCCGCTCTGGCGTGCTCGGACGCGGCGACCTCGAGGCCGTGGCGGCGACGGCTCTGGCGAGCGCGCGGGTGACCGTCTCGCGCGCCGGCGCCAACCCGCCGACGCCCGACGAGCTCGCGGCCGCGCTCGGCTGACGCCGGCCTCCGGTTGCTCGGGTTGCCGCGCAACGTCTTCCGGACGACCCACCCTGCCGCGGCGCGGTGCCGTGTCCGCGCGACGTTGCGCGGCGAGGGCCCGACGGGCTACGCGAGCGCGGCCATGAACGCGCGGGCCCGGCGCGTGATGCCGGCCCAGTCGCGAGCGGCGATCAGGGACGGGGTGACCACGCTCGATCCTGCGGTCACGGCGTAGGCGCCTGCCTCGAGGAAGGCGCGCGCGTTGCTCTCGTCGATGCCGCCCGACGCGATCAGGCGGACGCCGGGAAGCGGCCCGCGGAGGTGCGCGAAGAAGCGCGGCCCGCACGTCTCGGCGGGGAAGATCTTGACGGCCGTCGCGCCGTGCTCGAGGGCGGCGATGACCTCCGAGGGCGTGAAGGCTCCCATGGCCAGCGGGATGCCCGCCTCGGCAGCGACGGCCCCGACGCCCGCGACGACGCCGGGCGTGACGAGGAAGCCCGCTCCCGCGTCGATGGCCGAGCGCGCCTGGTCGCGGGTCAGGACGGTGCCGACCCCGATCTCGGCGTCGGGCACGGCGGCGACGGCCGCGCGGACGTGGCGCTCGACGTCGGGCGTGGTGAAGGTGAACTCGATGCCGTGGATGCCGCCCTCGACGAGCGCGTTCACGAGAGCGGCGGTGTCCGGGATGTCGTCGGCGCGGACGACGACGACGGCCCGGTCGCGACCGATCGCGTCGATCGGTCCGGGCTGGCGCATCGTGACGGGGAGCACGAGGCCGGCGTCGGAGTCCGCAGGATCGGCGGCGAAAGGGGGAGTGGGCGTCATCGTCGCTCCTCAACTCGGTGTTGCGCCATACGCAACAGTCATTGCGCTGCGTGTGCAGGCAGGCTACTCTCCTCGGCGTGAACACCGCAAAGGTCGCCAGTGTCGGCGAGGCCCTGACCGTCCTCGTCCCGGAGGTGCCGGGTGCCCTGGAGTCGTGCGAGACGTTCGTCCGGAGCATCGGCGGGGCCGAGCTCAACGTGGCCGTCGGGCTGTCGACGAGGGGCGTGCCGGCGGCGCTCCTGACCCGGGTCGGCGACGACGGCTTCGGCAGGCACGTGGTCGACGAGCTGACCCGGCACGGCGTCGACGTCTCGGCCGTGGAGGTGGATCCTGCGCGGTCCACCGGCCTGTACGTGAAGGAGGTCGGCGGCGCGAGCGAGCACCCGTTCGACCTGGGCCGGGCCACCAGCCGCATGCACTACTACCGGCAGGGCTCCGCGGGGAGCGCGCTCTCGCCCTCGTACCTCGAGCGACCGGAGGTGCGGGCGGTCGTCGACGGCGCCGTGCTCGTGCACCTCACCGGCATCACGGCAGCCCTGTCCGACTCGGCGCGCGACCTCTGCCTCGCGCTGGTCGCCGAGCCGCGCGGGGAGCGGCTCCTGAGCTTCGACCTGAACTGGCGACCGCGGCTGTGGGCCGGGCGGGAGGCCGAGGGGGTGCGGCTGCTGGGCGACCTGGCCAGGGCGGCCGACGTCGTGCTGCTCGGCGCTGAGGAGGCGCGGACCGTCTTCAGCAGCGACGATCCCGACGAGCTGCGCGCGATCCTGCCCGAGCCCCGGGTGATCGTGCTGAAGGACGACGAGAACGCGGCCACGGCCTTCGACGGAGAAGTCCGGTACGACGTCCCGGCGCTGCGCGTGGACGTCGTGGAGGCCATCGGTGCCGGCGACGCGTTCGCGGCCGGGTTCCTCGGGGCGCTCGTCTCCGGGCGCGGTGTCCGCGAGGCCGTTCAAGAGGCGCACGGCCTGGCCGTCATCGCGCTCGCGTCGCATGGCGACCACGTGGGGCCTGCGGACGGCGCGCCCCGGGCGCCCTAGTCTCGAGGTCATGAGCCAGAGTCTCGCCCGAGCGCTCCAACTCCTCGGCGCCCTCGAGGCCGGGCCGCGCTCGCTCGACGACCTGGCCGGCATCGCCGAGGTGCACAAGACGACCGTGCTGCGGCTGCTGCGGACGCTCGAGGCCGACCGCTTCGTCGTCCACGACGAGCAGCACCGGTACCGGCTCGGCAGTCGCGTCTTCGAGCTCGCGAACGCGGCCCTCGCGCAGCGCGACGTTCGGCAGGCGGCCCGCCCGCACCTCGAGCGGTTGAACGCCGACACGGGGCAGACCGTCCACCTCGCCACGAGGGAGGGCTCGGAGGTGGTCTACGTCGACAAGATCGACGCGCCGCAGGGGGTCCGGATGTACTCCCGCATCGGCCTGCGAGCCCCGATCCACTGCACCGCGGTCGGCAAGGTGCTGGCCGCCGACCTGCCGACCCGGCAGCGCGACGAGCTGCTCGCCGGGCTCGACTACCTCCGGTTCACCCCGAACACGATCACGACCCCGGCGGCGCTCGCCGACGAGCTCGACCGGGTGACGGCCGACGACTGGGCGCAGGATCACGAGGAGCACGAGGCCTTCATCAACTGCGTGGGCGTTCCGGTGCGTGACGGCTCCGGCCGGGTCGTGGCCGCGCTGTCGGTGTCGGTGCCGACGCTCTCGCTCGACCACGACGGGGTCCTGGCGCTGCTGCCGCGGGTGCGGGCGGCCGGCTCGGCCGTGTCGAGCGAGCTGGGCTGGGCGGCCGCCGGGGCCTGAGCGCGAGCGCCCGCCGGCGTCCCGCCGCGGCCCGGTCCCGGGCGACCCGATCCGCTCGCGCTCAGCTCAGCGCGGCTCGGCTCAGCGTGGCTCGGCTCAGCGTGGCTCAGCTCAGCAGGGCACCTCGACCGCCCCGGTGACGACGGGCACGCCGCCCCGCCCGCCGGAGACGGGCTTCGGGCGCCGCACGCCGAGGGTGATCAGCAGGACCGCGCCGGCCGCCGCGATGACCCCGGCCATGCCGAAGTCGAAGCCGAGCCCGAGGCCGGAGACGGCCACGCTGCCGACGATCGAGCCGGCCGCGATCGACAGCTGGATCGTCGTGACGAACAGCGCGAGGCTGCTCTCGGACGCCGACGGCGCCGCCTTCGCCATCCAGGTCTGCATGCCGAGCGGCAGCGCTCCCCAGACGAAGCCCCAGACGGCCAGCAGGAGGAAGACGCCCGTGATCGAGAAGGCGAGGAACGGCAGGGCGATGACCGCGCCCGCGAGCACGAACTTGGCCACGCCGAGGGTGCCGAGGAGGTTGCGGCTCAGCGTCGATCCGGCGACGAAGTTGCCGATGATGCCGGCGACGCCGAAGACGAGGAGGGCGAGGGTGACGGTCTGGCCGTCGACCTTCACGACGTCCTCTAGGTACGGGGCGACGAAGGTGTAGGCCGCGAACTGCGCGACGAAGACGAACGCGGTGCCGATGAGCCCGACCCGCGCGCGCGAGATGGTCAGGAGGCCGCCGAGGGTGGCGAAGCGGACGCGCGACAGGGAGGGGATGCGGGGAAGCATGGCGAGCTGCCCGACGAGGGCGATCGCCCCGAGGACGGCGCCGATGAGGAACGCCACGCGCCAGGTCGACACCGAGGCGACGAACGCTCCGAGCGGCAGGCTGACCACGGTCGCGACCGAGACGCCGGCCGTGATGAACGAGGTCGCGCGGATGACGGACGGCTCGGCCACCAGGCGGCCGGCGATGCCGGCGCCGATCGCCCAGAAGCCGCCGATGCCGACGCCGAGCAGGACCCGCGCAGCGACAAGGACGGCGAAGTTCGGCGCGAGAGCGCCCGCCACGTCGGCGACGATGAGCAGGACCGTGAGTGACCAGAGCACGATGCGCCGGTCGAGCCTGGACGTGAGGACCGTCACGACCGGGGCCGCGACCGCGCCAGCGAGACCGGTCGCGACGACCATCGATCCTGCGGTCGCGATGGAGACGTGCAGGTCGTCGGCGATCGACGGGAGGAGCCCGATGGGCAGGAACTCGGAGAGCACCAGGACGAACGAGCCGAGCGCCACCGAGAGCACTCCGAGCCAGCCGCGACGATCTGAGGTCTGTGTCATGAAGTGAGCCAAGCGTCCAGTCGGCGCTTCCATTCCCAGTGGTCTCAGATCGACTTCACGGCTCAGTCTCGGGGCGCGACGGGACGGCCGCCGGCCGTACGCTGGCCCGGTGGACACGAATGCCCGGGGCGCCCAGGATCAGGCGATCCGCATCGAGCTCCTCCTCGCTGCTCCGCACCACCGCTACGAGGGCCGCCCCGCCGACGGAGCCCTGCCGCTCGCTCCCGGAGAGGACGAGCTCCGCGAGCAGATCGAGCTCCGAGCCGGTCTCGGAATCGTGGGCGACCGGTACTTCGGCAAGCCGGCGCACCGGCAGGCCTCGGTGACGTTCTTCGCCGCGGAGGCACTGGAGTCGGTCGCTCACGAACTCGGGCTGGAGCACCTCCCCGTCGCCGCGACGAGGCGCAACATCGTGGTGCGCGGGCTCGATGTCGACTCCCTCCGGGGAGTCCGCTTCTCGGTCGACTCGGGCCACGGGCCGGTCGGGTTCGTCGCCAACCGCCCGGCGAACCCCTGCGCGTGGATGGACCGGGAGCTCGCGCCCGGCGTCTTCAAGGCGATGCGCGGCCGAGGGGGGATGCGCTGCGAGCCGCTGACCGACGGGATCCTGCGTCTCGGGCCCGCCGTCGTGCGGCTGGAGGCGACACTGTAGCGCTCTATCCGAGTCCCGCAATCCTCTTGACAAGCGTGGTCTTACTGACAATTGTTTGATACTTTTGCTGGGTGCCCACGGCGAGGATCAGGGTCGTGGGCTGACGACGGATTCGTCGTCGCGGTGGGGTCGGCCGCTTGGGAAGGCCGCCCCACCGCGCTCACAGCGATATCCGCCGCAGCGCAGCATGGTCTTCTCTCTCAGCGTCCGGGCGAGCGTCGTGGAGATCATTCACCGGCGCGAGCCCTACGGTTGAGGACATGGATCCCCGATCCCAGCGGAGCCGAGATCGGCTCACCACCGCGGTGATCCGGTTCGCCTGCGCAGGCCGCCTCGACGACGTGAGCGTCTCCGAGCTCGCCCGAGCCGCCGAGGTGACGAGAGACACCTTCTACCGCCATGCGTCGTCGGTCACGGAGCTCCTGTCTATCGCCCTGGCCGACAAGCTGGCCGAGCTCGTGGCAGAGACCAACGAGCAGCTCCCGACCCGCGCCGAGCTCGGGGGCGTCCTCAGCGCGGGCGAACTCCGTCTGCTCCGGCACATCGAGGAGCTCGCGCCCGTCTACCGCACGGCTCTCGCCGGTCAGAGCGCAGCCCCCGTCCGGCGGACGCTCACGGGCTTCCTGCAGAGGAACCTGGAGGTCGCGCTCCGCGTCTATCCCGACATCGCCCCGATCCCCGAGCACGAGCTCGACGACGAGTCCGTCGCCGTCCTCGCGGCCTACGCCGCCTCCGGGACGGTCGGAGCGATCGAGGTCTGGCTCTCCTGCGACGAGCCGCGAGCCGTCGAGGACGTCCGCAGGATCATCAAGGCGGGCGCGCCGGAGTGGTGGGTCCGGGCCACCGGCGGGGCCGCCTGAGGCGTGTCGCACTTCCCTGCGGACTCCCAGTGAAAAGCATTGGCATCCGCTCTTAGAATCGAAGGCGGAAGCATCGAGGGTTCCTGCAGGGCCAGCCCTCGACTGCCCGTCCCCGACCCCTCGCCTTCGTTTCCCGTCTCCGTCCGAAATCCCGGACGGCGACCGCTACGAACACCCTCTGCCGACTCCCTCGAGAGCCGTCCGCAGAAGCGTCGGAAGGGACGGCCCATGAGCGAACTCACGATCGAATTCGTCGTGCGGGATCGCACCGGAGCCGTCGCCGCCGTGGTCACCTCCCACGGCGTCATCGACGCCGGATTCGCCTCCGAGCAGATCGCGCGGGGAGAGGCCCTCTACTACGCCGGCCCCGACTCCTACGTCCGTGCTCGGGTGCGCTCCATCCCGGCTCTCGGCGGCCCGTACCTCTACGCGAACTGGGACGGCACGCGGCGCAACAACCTCCACGATCTCGCCCGCGGGCTCAAGCGCATCGACGTCCGCTCGGCAGCTCGCCGCGAGACCCGCAGCCGGATCGAGTGGGTCAGCCGGCTCATGGGTCGGGCGAAGGCGTACCTCGCCGCCTGATCCTGCTCGGAAGCCCCTGCCAGTCTCCTGGCCCCTTCCCGCGCCCGGCTAGGCTTGGGGCATGTCGGTCTTCGCGGTCTTCCTCGCAGTCGTCGCCGGGCTCATGGCTCTGGCGCTGATCGTGCTGTTCGTGACCATGGTGGTCCTCGCCCTCCGCGGTCGGAGCCGCGAGGTCAGAGCGCCCCAGTACCGGAACGACTGACCCCGCAGCAGACCGCCGGGGGCGCTAGGGCTTCGGCTTCGTCGTGATCCGCCCGGGCGTGAAGGCCGCCAGTGCGGGCAGTGCCCGCCCCTGGAAGTCGAACAGCGTCAGGTTGTCGTTCGGGTTGCCTTCGCCGGGCGTCCAGCCGACGCCGGGCGTCCACTCGGGCTCCCAGCTCATGAAGCCGAGACCGAGACCGCCCGGGACGTGGGGGAAGACGCCCCGGAGGGCCTCGAAGTAGGCGAGTTGTCCGGCCGGTGTCGGCGGCCAGACGGCTGCGTCCGGGAGTTGATCGAGCGAGTACAGGATGTTCTGCAGCTCGTCGCCGTTCTCGAGTGTCCACGGGTAGGCGGTCTCGACCACGATCAGCTCCTTGCCGTACCGGGTCGCGAGGTCGCTCAGGTTGTCTTCGAGCTGCTGCAGCGGACCGTGCCAGAACGGGTAGTACGACAGTCCGATGACGTCGAAGTCGAGGCCCGCCCCGACGACGCGGTCGTAGAAGTACCGGCTGCCGCCGTTGTCGCCGCCGCGGTCGATGTGGACCATGATCTGCGGTCGGCCACCGTGCACGCGGGCTTCTCGGGCTCCTGCGATCCCGGCGCCGAGGAGCGCGAGGAAGGCGGGGAAGTTCTGGTCGGAGGAGCCGTCGTAGAGCCTGCCGAGCGGCCAGAGCATCCCGCCGGTGATCTCGTTGCCGATCTGGACCATGTCGGCCGGAGCACCCGCTCGCGACAGCGTCTCGAGCGCATTCTTCGTGTAGGCCCGCACCGTCGCCTCGAGCTCGGAGAGGGTCTGGTCGGCCCACGCCGCCGGTGTGCTCTGGTGACCGGGATCGGCCCAGAAGTCGGAGAAGTGAAGGTCGAGCAGGACCTTGAGGCCGGCCCGCTTCGCCCTCCTCGCCAGGGTGACGGCGTCGGACAGAGTGCTGTAGCCGGCTGGCGGATCCACCCAGACCCGGATCCGCTCCCAGTTGCCGCCCGCCTCCCGCACGATCTTCTCGATGGGTGCCCGTCGCCCGTCGACGCTCCAGGAACGACCGGCTGCCTCCAGCTGCAGCGTGAACGAGAGGTCCGCTCCACGGACTCGCGGCCCGACCGACGACGGCGACGCGGTGGGACGGGGATGCGGCGATCCGGAGACTCCGTCGGCGGGAGTCACTGCGGACGCGACGGGTGCGGCGGCGGTCTGCGCCGCCTGCCCGAGGAGGACGGCTCCCGGGACGCCGAGCGCTACGCCGAGGACGGCTCGGCGGCTGGGAGAGAAACGGTGTTCGGCCATGAAGTGCTCCATTCCTGTCGTGATGGGCGACTGCGGTGTCGCCCCCGTGCCGACGTCGTCGAGGGCACGTCCCTGTCGACTCACGGGTTCTGTCACCGCTATGAGTCGTCGCGAGGATGGATGACAGGAAAGCACGCCCACCGTCCCGAAATCAAGCCTCACGGGACTTAAAGCGGTTTTAGTCTCCATGCCGCGCACGACGAAGCGGCGCCGACCCGGAGAACCGGATCGGCGCCGCTGTGTGCGTGGAGCGGGGCTCGCTACGGGCGCGTGGCCTTGGCGAGGTTGTCGATGAGCTCCTGCTTGGTCTGGCTCACGACGTAGGCCGGCTGGTCGCGCTCGACGCGCCAGCTGTCGGCCAGCGGTCCGATGTTGACGGTGTCGAAGCCGAGCTCGTCGTAGAGCTTCGTCACGAACTCGGCGGCGTCGTCGAAGTCGCTCGCGGTGGCGAGGGCGCGACGGTCGGGGCTGCCGGCGGGCTTGCCGTCGGTGGTGATGTCGGCGGCGAAGATGTGGTTGAAGCCCTTCGCGACGCGGCTCGTCGGGAGGTGACGCTGCAGCATCTCGGACGTCGTGTCCTCGCCCTTGTCGAGCGCCTCGATATGGCCATCGCGCTCGAAGTAGTAGTTGTCGGTGTCGACGACGATCTTGCCGGCGAGCGGCTCGACGGGCACGTCGGTCGTGTTCTTGAGGGGGACGGTGACGACGACGACGTCGCCCGCCTCGCCGGCCTCTGTGGCGGTGGCCGCGCGGGCCTTCGGACCGAGCTCGGCGATGAGATCCTGCAGGGTCTCCGGGCCACGAGAATTGCTGATCACGACGTCGTATCCGACCCCGATCGCCGCCCGAGCGAGCTGGCTGCCGATGTTTCCTGCTCCGATGATTCCAAGTGTTGTCATGAGGGGTGCAACGCCTCACGGCGCGGGGAATTTCCGATCCATCCGCCGAATCCGCTGAGTGTTCGCCCGGAGCGGATTCTCAGGCGCAGGATTTGAGATCGGTCGCGGCCCCGCCTACGGTGGACGCTCGTTCGTCCTCTCGGAGAACACCATGCACGGCGCTGCACTTCGCCCCCGGCTGCCCAGCCTGCAGCGCCGCACCTGACCTCTATCGGCAGGGGTGGGCAGCGATTCCTCGACCCGGCACCGGGTCTCATCGGCGACCCCGTGGAGCATTCACCATGAGCACTGCCTTCAACACGCCTCGGACCACCCGCGGCCGAGCCCTCCTCGGCGGGGCGGCCCTCGTCGCCCTCACCGCGGGCGGCCTCGGCCTCTCGGCCGCACCGGCGAACGCCGCATCGGTCTCCACCTGGGACGCTCTCGCGAACTGCGAGTCGAGCGGCAACTGGGCCATCGACACCGGCAACGGCTACTCGGGCGGACTGCAGTTCAGCCAGAGCACCTGGGTCGCCAACGGCGGTACCGGATCGCCGGCCGCCGCCAGCAAGGCCACGCAGATCCAGGTCGCCGAGCGCGTCCTGGCCTCGCAGGGCTGGGGAGCCTGGCCCGCCTGCTCGGCGAAGCTCGGGCTGTCGGGCACGTCGTCGGCGGCAGCCGCACCTGCGGCACCTGCGGCACCGGCAGCGCCCGCGGCACCTGTGGCACCGCGCGCACAGGCTGCTCCGGCTCCGGCGGCGCCCGCTGCACCTGCTCGGCGGGCCGCGCCCGTCGCCACCAGTGGCAAGACCTACACGGTCGCGTCGGGCGACACGCTCGCCACGATCGCCGCGAAGCTCGGCGTCGCGGGCGGCTGGGAGCGGCTCGCCGACGCCAACACGTCGACGATCACCGACCCCGACCTGATCTTCCCGGGCCAGACGCTGCAGCTCCCCGCGTAGCGGCGAGAACACCCGCACCCCCGTGCGGCCGAGACACCCCGCTCAGGCGGGGTTCCCCGGCCGGACGGGGGTGCGGTCGTCTCCGGATCAGTGCCGGTGCTTCCAGAGGTAGGGGAGGAAGAAGGCGAGGTTGGCACTCCCGCCCATGGTGGAGCGCATGATGACCTCGGTCTCGAGGTCGAACTCCCGCTGTGCCTCGGGGCTGTCGCAGGCCTCGGCCTCGTCGGGGAGGTACGAGCACTGCTCGATGAGCAGCCTGGTCTCTCGCCGTGCCTCGCGGACGAACTTTCGCGTGTCGTGATCCATCGGTCTTCGTCGCCTCTCTGCGCCGCCTACCCTGACCGCCGACTCCACTGTCGGCGATCCTTTTACGATACATCTGTCGCTCGGGCATCGCATCGCGCGCTACTGCCGCCCGGGCGCTCGCTTCACTCGGGGGCGCCTCCTCACCGCCGCGCCGGCTCGGCGCCGACGACCTCCACGCCCGCGTCGACCGCGGCAGCCGCGAGGGCGGCGTCGAAGGTGGCCACGGCTGCGCTCGTGTCGATCGCGAGACGCAGGACGACGGCGTCCGGCATCCTCACTCGCGCCGTGGCGCGCTGGCGGGCGAGAGCGCCCGCGTCGACGGTCAGGGGGACGACCTGCACGCCGATGGCGTCGAAGACGGCCGATGCCTCGTCGTCGCGGCCGGCGCGGGCCGGATGCACGAGCGCCTCGGCCAGGGTCAGGACGCTGACCGACAGTTCTTCGCCGATGTTCGCGTCGAGCAGTTCCACTGCTCCCTCGTGGTGCGGGTCGGCGGGGTCGAGCAGCGCGATCAGGATGTTCGCGTCGAGGACGATCACTCGGGCCACTCGTCTCGGGCTCTGCGCGCGGCGTCGGCCGGGAACACCCCCTCCAGGGACCCCGCGTGCTTCCGCAGGGCCTCCCGGCGCTCGTCGAGCACGCGTGCCCGCTGCTCCTCGAGAGCGACCGCGCCCCACTCGACGATGCGGCGCAGGAGCGCGGCCCGGTTGTCGCGGAGCTCGGGCCACGTGACCGCCGCCAGATCGATGGCGCGGGCAACCGTCGGCGTCTCGGTCACGCTGTAGCGGTGCAGGGTGGTGGTCATCCGCCCAGTGTAGCACCGGAGCCGGGTGCAGCACCTGGCGCCGGTGCAGTACCGAGGGGCGAGCGGCGCCCTCAGCCGAGGAAGCTCGAGACCTCCGCGAACGGGACGTCGGGGAAGGCCTCGGCGGTGCCCGCGTGGGTGAGGCGGCCCGAGACGCTCGACACGGCGGGGAGCAGCGCAGGATCCCGCCGCACCGCCTCCTCCCAGCCGTTCTCAGCGACCGCGACGACGTACGGCAGCGTCGCGTTCGTCAGGGCGAGCGTGGACGTGGAGGCGAAGCCGCCGGGCATGTTCGCGACGCAGTAGAACGTCGAGCCCTCGACTGGGTAGGTCGGGTCGTCGTGCGTGGTCGGGCGGCTGTCCTCGAAGCAGCCGCCCTGATCGATCGCGATGTCGACCAGGACCGAGCCCGGCTTCATCCTGCGCACGAGATCGTGCGACACGAGCTTCGGCGCCTTCCTGCCCGGCAGGAGCACCGCCCCGATGACCAGGTCGGCCTCGAGGACGCTCTGCTCGATCTCGAACGCGTTCGAGACGACGGTCTTGACCTTGCCGCCGTAGATCTCGTCGATGTGGCGCAGGCGCGGGATCGACAGGTCGAGGATCGTGACGTCGGCTCCCGAGGCGTACGCCTGGCCGAGGGCGTTGGTGCCCGCCTGCCCGGCACCGATGATGGTGACCTTCGCCGGACGGACGCCGGGGACTCCGCCGAGCAGGACGCCGCGCCCGCCGTGCGCGCCCATCAGGTGGTAGCTGCCGACCATGACCGACATGCGGCCGGCGACCTCGCTCATCGGAGCCAGGAGAGGCAGGGAGCCGTCGGCGAGCTGCACGGTCTCGTAGGCGATCGAGGTGGTCCCGGACGCCACGAGGGCCTCGGTCAGCGGCCGGTCGGCGGCGATGTGCAGGTAGGTGAAGAGCAGGAGGTCGTCGCGGAGGTGGTGGTACTCGGCCTCGACGGGCTCCTTGACCTTGACCACCATCTCGGCAGCCCAGGCCGCCTCGACGTCGCCGAGCGTGGCGCCAGCCGCGACGTACTCGTCGTCGGTGATGGCCGCGCCGAGACCGGCTCCGCGCTCCACCACGACGGCGTGGCCGCGCCCGGTCAGCTCGAAGACGCCCGACGGCGTGAGCCCGACGCGGTTCTCGTGGTTCTTGGTCTCTCTCGGTACGCCGATGATCATGCGCACCATGATGCTGCCGATTTGTTTCGAGGGCGTGAAGTCCGCACGAAATTCGGCAGGATCGCATCACCTGCGTGATCCTGCGGTCGGAGCCGGGAGAATGGCCGAGAGAGCGAACCGGATTCGAGAGGAGCACGGGTGGAGATCACACTCGACGAGACCGACGAGCGCATCGTGTGGGAACTGACCCGCAACGCCCGTCTCAGCAACAAGGACCTCGCGGAGCGGGTGGGGATCGCCGCGTCGACCTGCCTCGTCCGGGTGCGCGCGCTGCAGGACGCCGGGGTCATCCGGTCGTTTCACGCCCACCCCGACTGGGCCTCGCTCGGGCTCTCGGTGGAGGCGATCGTGGCCGTGCGGCTCCGAGCGCAGGCCCGAGGCCAGATCCAGACCTACGCGCAGCGGGTCATCGCCCTGCCGAACGTGATCAACGTGTTCTTCCTGGGCGGCGCGGACGACTTCTTCATCCACGTCGCCTGCTCGTCGACCGCGCAGCTCCGCGACTTCGTCGCCCAGCAGCTCAGCATGGACACCTCCGTCGCGTCGACGCAGACGAACATCGTGTTCGACCACCTCTCGGGCGTCGAGCACATGGGCCCCGGCACCGGCTGGGCGGAAGCGCGGCGCAGAACACAGCGCTGACGGCGTCGCTAGGCTGCGAGCATGTTCGTCGACCTGCCCGAATCCGAGCTCCGCCAGTACCGCAGCAGCCAGGCGGACCCCGCCGACTTCGACGCGTTCTGGCGCGACACCCTCGCCTCCAGCCGCCGCCACGCCCTCGGAGTCGCCGTCGAGCCCGTCGACACGGGTCTCCAGACCGTCGACGTCTTCGACATGACCTTCGCCGGCTATGAGGGGCAGCCCGTCCGCGCCTGGCTGCGCGTGCCGCACGCCGCGACCGGTCCGCTCGCGACGATCGTGCAGTTCCAGGGCTACGGCGGCGGCCGAGCCCGCGCGACGGAGGACCTCCTCTGGGCGTCGGCCGGCTACGCGCACCTCCTCGTCGACACGCGAGGCCAGGGCTCGACCTGGGGCGGCGGCGACACCCCTGACCCCGAGGGCTCAGGGCCGCAGGGCCCGGGGTTCATGACGCGCGGCATCGACAGCCGCGAGACCTACTACTACCGCCGCGTCTTCACCGACGCCGTGCGCGCGATCGAGGCGGCTCGCTCGCTCGAGGTGGTCGACTCCGACAGGATCGTCGTGCTCGGCGGCAGCCAGGGCGGCGGGATCTCGCTCGCCGTGGCCGGTCTCGTCGACGGGCTCGCGGGCGTCTTCCCGCGGGTGCCGTTCCTCTGCGACTTCCCGCGCTCGACGACGATCACCGACAGCGACCCCTACAAGGAGATCGGTCGGTTCCTGGCGACGCACCGGCACAAGGCCGAGGCCGCGCACGGCGTCCTGGCCTACTTCGACGGTGTCAACTTCGCGAAGCGCGCCTCGGCGCGGGCGTGGTTCACTACGGCCCTGATGGACCCGGTGTGCCCGCCGTCGACGGTCTTCGGGGCTTACAACGAGTACGCCGGCCCGAAGGAGATCACCGTCTGGCCGTACAACGGGCACGAGGGCGGCGGCGCGTACGACGACGAGGCGACCCTCAGGATCCTGGCCGACCTCTTCGCCTGATCCTTAAGGCCGGTCGAGAGCGGGCCGGCCCCGCTCAGTCGACCCCGCGCCGCACGGCCTCGCTGACGGCCGAGTCGACGCCTCGGCGCCACGGACCGCCGTGGCCCGGCAGCACGCTGGTCGCGCCCGTCTCCCGGAGCGCGCTGAGCGACGCGAGCGCCTGACCGCTGTCGGCCGTCGCGGCGCCCGCGACGATCTGCGGGCCGGTCCGCCCGTTGTACGGGTCGAGGGTGACGAGCGCGTCGCCCGAGAAGACGACGTCGCGCGAGGGGAGGTGGATCGCGACGTGGCCGTCGGTGTGGCCCGGCGTCTCGACGAGGGCGGCCTCCCGGAGGATCCCGTCCGGCAGCGGGAGCGGGGCCGAGTCCACCCCGTGCACCGTGAGCGCGCCGTCGGCGGCCATCCGCAGCAGGAACGGCAGCCCGCCGGGGTGCGTCAGCGGGTAGCCGAAGCGGGAGCGCTCGTGCCGGTACGAGTAGGGGTGCAGAGCCAGGAACCGGTCGGCCGCGTGCACCCAGACCGGGACCCGCCACTCCGTGCGCATCCGGCGGGCGCAGCCGACGTGGTCGAAGTGCGCGTGCGTCAGGAGCACCCCCTCGACGTCGGACGGGGAGGCGCCGAGCTCGTCGAGGGCAGCGCCGATCTCCGGCCAGAACGCCGGGAGACCGGCGTCGACGACGAGCAGCCTCCCGGCGTCCTCGACCAGGAACATGTTCGTGTGGGCGCGCGTGATCACGTGGACGCCCTCGGCGACGTCGCGGATGAAGGTCATGGTCGGTCTCCTCTGGGACTCGGGGTGCGCCCCCTGTACTCCCCGCGGGAGGCTCCGTCCAGTCTCGGGCCGGGCTCTCTCGATCCTGCGGAACGCTGCTGCGACGGTCTGTCAAGGGGGCGACGCGAGGTGGGGAGAGGCCGTCCGGGGGCGCCTACTCTGACCCGCACTGCGGCCGTCGGCCGGAGCGCACCGACGATCAGGAGGCGACATGAAGGCGATGACCTATCGGGGTCCGTACCGGATCCGCGTCGAGGAGAAGGAC
Source organism: Frondihabitans peucedani (assembly GCF_039537585.1). Taxonomy (NCBI): domain Bacteria; kingdom Bacillati; phylum Actinomycetota; class Actinomycetes; order Micrococcales; family Microbacteriaceae; genus Frondihabitans; species Frondihabitans peucedani. The sequence goes on along the minus strand of NZ_BAABAU010000001.1, from coordinate 1,603,020 downwards.
ATCCCCAGGATCGAGCATCCGGGCGACGCGATCGTGCGGGTCACCCTCGCCGCCATCTGCGGCTCCGACCTGCACCTCTACCACGGGCTGATGCCGGACACGCGGGTCGGCATGACCTTCGGCCACGAGTTCATCGGCGTCGTGCAGGAGGTCGGGCCGGACGTCCGGAATCTGAAGGTCGGCGACCGGGTGATGGTGCCGTTCAACATCTACTGCGGCACGTGCTGGTTCTGTGCGCGCGGCCTCTACTCGAACTGCCACAACGTCAATCCCAACGCGACGGCGGTCGGCGGCATCTACGGCTACTCGCACACCTGCGGCGGCTACGACGGTGGTCAGGCCGAGTTCGTGCGGGTACCGCTGGCGGATGTAGGGCCGCAGGTCATCCCGGACGACATCGACGAGACCGACGCTCTCCTCATGACCGACGCCCTCTCGACCGGGTACTTCGGAGCCCAGCTCGGCGACATCGTGGCGGGCGACACGGTCGTGGTGCTCGGCGCCGGGCCGGTCGGCCTGTTCGCAGCGAAGTCGGCCTGGCTGATGGGTGCCGGGCGCGTGATCGTGATCGACCAGCTGGAGTACCGCCTGGCGAAGGCGCGCGAGTTCGCGCACGCCGAGACCCTCAATTTCGCCGAGTACGACGACATCGTGGTCGAGCTGAAGAAGCAGACCGACTACCTCGGCGCCGACGTCGTCATCGACGCCGTCGGCGCGGAGGCGGACGGCAACCTGATCCAGCAGGTCACGGCGACGAAGCTCAAGATGCAGGGCGGGTCGCCCGTCGCGCTGAACTGGGCCATCGATGGCGTGAGGAAGGGCGGGACGGTGTCGGTGCTCGGCGCGTACGGCCCGATCTTCAGCGCCGTGAAGTTCGGCGACGCGATGAACAAGGGCCTCACCCTGCGCATGAACCAGGCACCGGTGAAGCGCCAGTGGCCGCGGCTCTTCGAGCACATCCGGGCCGGCTACCTCAAGCCGAGCGACATCGTCACCCACCGCATCCCCCTCGACGACATCGCCGAGGGCTACCACCTGTTCTCGGCCAAGCTCGACGGCTGCATCAAGGCCGTCGTCGTCCCGAGCGCGAACTGAGGAGGACACCGTGAGCGAAGAAGACGTGCCCCTGGCCTACGTCGCCGACAAGCCCCGGCCCGGGGCGGAGTCGCCGGACGAGCTCCGACGCAGGATCCCGGGGTGGGGCGCCGACCTCGATCCTGCCGACCGCCCGTCGGTTCCCCGGCTCGACCGCGACCTGCCCGACACGGGCGCCCACTGGACCTTCCCGGCCCGGCAGCCGGGCGGCGAGGGACGCGAGCGCTCGATCGAGCACGCGTTCGTCACGCCGGTGTTCGGGACGGTCGCGCCGCTCCGGGGCCTCTCGGGCGTCGTCCGGCGGTTCGCCTACAGCCGCTTCAGCGAGGGCCGCGCAGCCCACTGGCTGCTGCTCGTGCTCGGAGACCGCGTCGACGTCGCGGAGAGCCGGGTCGAGGCGATCCTGCGCGGCCGGCCCGACCGCCTGATCGCCGAGACCGGCATCGGCGCCGAGAAGGGCGTGCACCCGGTGGCGTCGCGACTGCGCAGCACGCGGTCCGACACGCATCACACCTGGATGGACCCGTTCGTGGTCTCGGCGCCGTGGATCGCCGCGGCGGTCGTCGGCTGGCGGATCGTGCGCCGGGTCCGTCGGTGAGTCCTCCGCCTCTCTGACACGCCGGCGCGAGCGGGCCCCGGGTGCGGTCGCACCCGGGGCCCGTCTGTCGTCTCAGAGGATCGGCTTGCCGCCCGTGACCGCGATCCTGGCACCCGAGATGTAGCTCGCCTCGTCGGACGCGAGCATCACGTACGCCGGCGCCACCTCGGCCGGCTGGCCCGGCCTGGCGAGCGGCACGTCGCTGCCGAACGACTCGACCTGCTCCTCCGGCATGGTCGCCGGGATCAGCGGGGTCCAGATCGGCCCGGGAGCGACGCTGTTCGCGCGGATGCCCTTCTCGGCGAGCATCTGCGGGGTTGACAACGCGTCACAGACGAGGGGCCCGCTGGTCAACCCCGCCCGGGAAAGGGGGCGCTGGCTTCGGGGGGAGGACAGGATCGGTCGTGTCCGGCGGCTCCCGGACCGGGCGCGAGTGCAGGGCAACGGCACTCGCGCCCCCCCACCACGATCTCGACGACGAGGACAGATGACGACGATCGCCGGACCCGCCTCCACACCCGCACCCGACGTCGACCGGGGATTCCTCCGGCGGCTCACGTTCGCGTGCGCCTGGGGCGAGGGGCTCGACGGGTTCGACCTGGGGCTCCTGAGCGTGGTCCTGCCCCTCATCACGACGGCGCTCCACATGACCCCGGTCGAGGCCGGGCTGATCGGCGCCTCCTCGCTCATCGGCATCTTCGTCGGGGCACCGCTGGCGGGCTACCTGACCGACCGGTTCGGCCGCCGACTGATCTTCAGCATCGACCTGATCGCGTTCGTGATCCTGGGCCTGCTGCAGGCGCTGGTGGCCGATCCGTGGCAGCTGCTGGTCGTCCGGATCCTGCTCGGCGTGGCGATCGGCGCGGAGTACTCGATCGGCGCGGCGATGCTCGCCGAGTTCACCCCCTCGCGGGGTCGGGGGCGGCGGCTGTCGGCTCTGCTGGTGTGCTGGTACACCGGCTACCTCGTCGCCGTCGTCGTGGCGTTCATCATGACCGAGGCGGGCCACCTCTCGTGGCGGTGGGTGCTCGCGGTCAGCGTGGTGCCGGCGGTGGTGACCGCCCTGGTCAGGATCGGGTTCCCCGAGTCTCCGCGCTGGCTCATCGGGCACGGCCGCGAGCCCGAGGGGCGGGCGATCGTCGACCGGTATCTCGGCGGCTCGGCCTCGTACGACCAGGAGCAGTTCGGCGGCGAGAGCAGCGGCAAGAGCGGCTACGCGCAGCTCTTCACGCCGGAGAACCGGGGGAGGGTGCTGTTCCTCTGCGTCTTCTGGGCCTGCAACGTTGCGCCCTACTTCGCGATCTTCACCTTCGCGCCGACGGTGCTGAAGTCGCTCGACCTGAGCAACGAGACGGCGGGGACCATCGTGCTCAACGCGATGGCGGCCGTCGGCGCCGTCGTCGGCATGATCACGATCGAGCGGATCGGCCGGCGGGCCCAGGCCGTGCCGCCCTTCTGGATCATGGCGGCCGTCCTCGCGGTCGTCGGCTTCTGGGCGGGCGCCCCGGGCTGGATCATCGTCGCCTGCTTCGCGATCTTCTCGTTCTTCAACGCGCTCTCGGGGAACCTCACGGCCGTCTACCCGATCGAGACCCTGCCCACCGCGATCCGCTCGAGTGGCGTGGGCTTCGCGGCCGCCGCCAGCCGGGTCGGCGCCGCGGCCGGGACCTTCCTGCTGCCGATCGGCATCGCCGCCCTCGGCATCGGGCCGTGCATGCTCATCGCCGCCGCGGTCTGCGTGGTCGGAGCGCTGATGAGCCAGTTCCGGGCGCCGGAGACGACGAACCGCGACCTGGTCGACACGAGCACGTCGCCCCTGCGGATGGGCGGGGCGGAGACGGCGCGGCGGCGCTGACCGTCGGGGCTGCCGGTCGAGTGCCGGCGGTGCTGCTCCGAGTGCCCCGTTCGGGAGTCTGTCGGCCGCGCGTCGTTCGCCCGTAGTCTGGCGGGACACCAGCCGTCGGGCCGGTCTCCCCACGGATCAGGGCGGCTCAACGACCTGCGGCGATCCGAACCCACCACTCGGAGCACCCCGACATGACCTGGCTCGCGCCTGTCCTCCTGCGTCCCTATCACCGCCAGCGGTACCGGCTCATCGGCCAGGAGCCGCGCGGCCTTCCGCGCCCGCACGACGGCTCCTTCGCCCACGCGACGGGACTCAACCCCGACCGGGTCCTGCTCTTCGGCAACGGCATCGCCGTCGGGTGGGGCGTCGCCAGCCAGGAGCTCGCGCTGCCCGGTCAGCTGGCGCGTGCCCTCAGCGCCGAGACCGGTCGCGGCGCCGACGTCGAGGTCCTCTCCGACTCGGGCTGGGACATCGAGTCGGCGGCAGGAGCCCTCGCCGGCCGTGACCTCGCGGGCTACGACGCCGTGGTCGTCGTGATCGGTGTGAGCGACGCCTACCGGTTCCTCCCCTCGAAGCGCTGGGCAGACGCTCTGACGGGCCTCCTCGACGTCTTCGAGCGCGAGACGTCGGCGACGACGACCATCACGCTGATGGGGATCCAGCCGGTCTCGTCGGTGCCGCTCTTCCGCCGTCGGCCCGGCGACCCGACCGACCGGTGGGCCGAGAGGCTCAACCGCGTCAGCAGGCGAGTCCTCGCGGACCGGCCGCGGGTGAAGTACCTGGCGCCTCCCGCGGTCGACCCGAAGGCCGGCCGCAGCCCCGGCACCGGCGCCGAGGACCCGCGCTACCGGTCGCCCCGCCGCTTCACCGAGTGGGCGCTCACCCAGGCGGCGTTCCTCGCCCCGCAGCTCGACGCCGAGAGCGGCATCGACCGTCCCGCCCGTCGCGCCCGCAACCGCCCCCAGCGCACGGAGCGCCGACTCGAGACGATCTGGGACCTGGGGCTCATGGACAGCCCCCGCGAGAAGCGCTACGACGACATCGTCCGGAAGGCGCAGCAGATGTTCGGCACGCGCGGCGCCGCGTTCAGCGTCCTGGACGACAAGCGGCAGTGGAACAAGGCCGTGGTCGGGGTCGAGGCGCGGGAGTGGCCGCTCGACGACTCCTTCTGCCGCACGACCATCGAGCACAGCCTGCCCTTCGTGGTCGAGGACGCCCGGAGCGACGACCGCGCTCCGAAGGACACGCCGATGCGGTTCTACGCCGGCTACCCGGTCGAGGCGCCCGACGGCACCCGGATCGGCGCCCTCTGCGTGTTCGACGAGTCGCCGCGGCCGGCCGACTCGATCGACCTCGTGATCCTGCGCGACCTGGCACTGGCGATCCAGCGCGAGCTCGCCGCCGGCTGAGGCCCGGCTGCCGCGTCGGAGCGGACCTAGACTCGCCGCGTGACCTCCTCCTCGCGCCCCGCCCGACGCCGTGGCCGCCGCGCCCTGACCGTCCTCGTCGCCGTCGTCGTCGTCCTGGCCCTCCTGGCCGTCGGCTTCCTGGTCTGGGCCCACGTCGTGATGCCGGGCGACCGGACGGCCGCGCTGAAGGTCTGGCGCGACGACCGCGTGAGCGTGCAGGATGCGGGAGACAGCGTGATCCTGCGCCCCACCGGACCCTCGAACGGCGTCGGCGTCGTCTTCCTCCCCGGCGCGAAGGTCGACCCCTACGCCTACCTCGCCACCTTCGACGGGGTTGCGGCCTCGGGCACCACCGTCGTCATCACCAAGCCGACGCTCAACCTCGCCTTCTTCGACACGCGCTCGCTCGCCACCTTCGAGGAGCACGCGCCCGACGTGACGACCTGGGCCGTCGGCGGCCACTCGCTCGGCGGAGTCCGGGCCTGCCAGCTCGCCACCACGCCCGGCACCGCGGGGCTGCTGCTCCTCGGGAGCTACTGCGCGAACGACCTCTCGTCGTCGTCGCTCGACGTGCTGAGCCTCTCCGGCTCGCGCGACGGGCTGTCGACGCCGGCCAAGGTCGGCGCGGCGCGGCACCTCCTGCCGGACTCCGCCTCGAGCGTCGTCATCCGCGGAGCCGACCACGCGCAGTTCGGGCACTACGGCGAGCAGCCGGGCGACAACCCGGCGACGGTGTCGCACGCGCACACCGACCGGGTCATCACAGCACAGGTGTCGCGCTGGGCGGCGTCGCTCGGCTGAGCCGGGCTTCCGGCTCGCACCCCCGATCGTCGGCGGCACCCCGTTCCGCCGGGGTTCGGGCGGCGGACCGGGGTGCAGGTCGGGTCGCAAGACCTTCCACGCGCCGTGTCGATCTGACACGATGCCGTTCGACGCGTGTGTGAAGGCGTCAGAAGACGCCGCACCGCTCGGACGAAGGGGTCCCCGTGCTCGAAGTCGACGCGCAGCGCCTCCTCGATGAGGTCTGGCGCGCTGAGGCCCCGAGGATCGTCGGCGCTCTTGCCCGCCGCACCGGCGACGTCGACCTCGCCGAGGATCTCGCGCAGGAGGCTCTGGCGCAGGCGCTCGAGACCTGGCCGCACACGGGTTCCCCGCGGAGTCCCGGAGCCTGGCTGACGACGGTCGCAAGCCGCCGGGCCATCGACGAGTGGCGGCGCCGGAGCCGCCGGGAGGCGCACGACGCCGAGCTGGCGCGCGACCTCCGAGAGGCCGAGGCCCGGAGCGGCGCCGAGGGCGCGGCCGACTCCTACGATCCCGACCGGATCGACGACGACGTCCTGCGCCTGATCTTCGTCGCGTGCCACCCGGTACTCAGCCGGGAGTCGCAGATCGCCCTCACCCTCCGAGTGGTGGCCGGGCTGACCACGGTCGAGATCGGCCGGGCGCTCCTCGTGCCGGTCGCCACCGCGCAGCAGCGGATCGTCCGCGCCAAGAAGACCCTCCGGGCGGCCCGCGTGCCCTTCGAGGTGCCGACGCGCGACGAGTATCCGGCGCGTCTCGCGGCCGTCCTCGGCGTCGTCTACCTGCTCTTCAACGAGGGCTACGTCGCGACCTCCGGAGACGCGCTGCTGAGAGTCGACGTGGCCGACGAGGCGCGCCGCCTGGGCAGGATCCTGCAGCACCGACTGCCCCGCGAACCCGAGGCGCACGCGCTGGTCGCTCTGATGGAGCTCCAAGCCTCGCGCTTCGCGGCCCGGGTCGATGCCGCGGGCGACTCGATCCTGCTCTCCGACCAGGACCGGACGCTCTGGGACGCGCAGGCCATCGCCCGCGGCCGCGACGCCCTGACGACGGCCGACGCCCTCGCCCGCGGGCGCGGCCCCTACGCCCTGCAGGCCGCGATCGCCGAGGTGCACGCCGCCGCGCGCACTCCCGACTACACCGACTGGGACGCGATCGTGGTGCTGTACGACGCCCTGGTCGCGCTCACCGGGTCGCCCGTCGTCGAGTTGAATCGGGCCGTCGCCGTGTCGATGGCCACGGGACCCGCCACCGCGCTGCCGCTGGTGGACGCGCTCGAGGCGGCCGGCGACCTCGAGCGGTATGCGCCGTTCCACGCGGTGCGCGGCGACCTGCTCTCCCGGCTGGACCGCTCGGCGGAGGCGCGCGCGGCGTTCGTGACCGCCGCCGGCCTCAGCACCAACGAGCGCGAGCGCGCGGTCCTCGCCGACCGCGCAGACGACACCACCCCGCGAAAGGACGCACCATGAAGTTCCTCCTGCTGATCCACAACACCGCCGACGGCGACGAGGTCCTCGAGGCCGCGCTCGGCCGACCGGACGACCGCGACTCGACCCACGCGGGGGTCGTCGCCGAGCTGGCAGCGTCGGGGGAGCTCCTCCAGATCTCGGCCCTCGAGTACGACCGGACCCTCGTGCGCAGGACCGAGAGCGGCCCCACCGCGATCACGGACGGCCCGTTCACCGAGTCGCGTGAGATCGTCGGCGGGTTCTACCTCATCGACGTCGGCGGACTCGACCGAGCGGTGGAGATCGCCGGCCGGCTCGAGGAGGCCCGCTTCGCGCCCGTCGAGGTGCGGGCGCTCGCCTCCGACGGTTGAGCGGCGCCCGAGTCCGACGCACACCCCCGACACCACCACCACGACCAACGACCACCACCACCACCGGGAGGACCCCTCATGCGCTATCTGCTCTTCATCTGCACGGACCCCGAGGCCCCTGTTTACGACCCCGCCGACGACGACATCGAGGACTGGGTCGCCGACGTCGTCCAGCGCGACATGTCGCGGGGCGGCAACCGCCTGCGGCCCGTCGATACCGCCAAGACGGTGCGGAAGCGGAACGGCGAGGTCATCGTCACCGACGGCCCCTTCGCCGAGACCCGCGAGTGGATCGCCGGCTACGACCTGCTCGAGTGCGCGTCGCTCGATGAGGCCCTCGAGGTGGCGTCGCGGCACCCCATGGCGCGGTACGGCCGCGTCGAGGTCCGCGCCGAGTGGCCCTTCGGCGAGGAGTAGGCGCCACCGCCCCACGTCTCGCGGACACCGCACCCCGCCGCGGCAGGGTGATCAGTCCGCGAGACGTTGCGCGGCGCGCGGTCAGGACGCCGAGGTCGACGCCCGCACGACGAGCTCCGGCTGATACACCACGTGCTGAGGCTCCGCGGGGGGACCGTCGGCCGCCTCGGCGAGCAGGAGCTCCAGACCGGTGCGGCCGATGAGCCCGGAGGGCTGCCGGATCGACGACAGCGGCACGACGGTCGCCTGCGCGAACGCGATGTCGTCGTAGCCGATCAGCGCGATCTCCTCGGGGACGCGAACCCCGCCGAGGATGCCGAGGCCCTGCAGCACACCGACGGCCACGAGGTCGTTGGCGCAGAAGACGGCGTCCGGGCGGGCCGAGGCGGGCCTCGAGGCGATGGCGGCGCCCGCCTGTCGCCCGTCGAGGACGGTCAGATCGGTCGTCGCGATGACCTCGATCGCTGCTCCGGGCACGCGCGCCACGGCGATCTCCGCACCCGTGAGCCGGTCGGCGACCTGCCGGATCGAAGAGGGCCCGCCGACGAAGGCGAGCCGCCGACGGCCGATGTCGAGGAGGTGCGAGGCGGCGATCCTGCCCCCGACGACGTCGTCGACCGACACCGAGGAGAAGGACGTGCCGCGGGCGGCCCGGTCGACCAGGACGGTCGGGATGCCCCGCTCGCGGAGGCGTTCGAGGCGGGCGACCTGCTCGCCGAAGGGAGAGATCAGCACGCCGCTCACCCGCTGCGTCTCGAAGAGGTCGAGGTAGGCGGCCTCGCGGCGTGCGTCGTTGCCGGAGTTTCCGAGCAGGATCGAGAGGCCGTCCGTTGCCGCACGGTCTTCGGCGCCGCGCGCGAGATCGCTGAAGAAGGGGTTGCCCGCGTCGAGGACGATGAGGCCGAAGCTGTGGCTCCGGCCGGCCCGGAGCTGGCGGGCGGCGTCGTTGCGGACGAAGCCCAGCTTGTCGATGGCGTCGTGCACGCGCTTCACCGCGGCGGGCGACACCTTCTCGGGCCGGTTCAGCACGTTCGACACCGTGCCGACGGAGACCCCGGCGAGGGCGGCGACGTCACGCACGCTGACGGTGGCCACCGCGACCCCCTCCGTCGAGCGTGCTCGTGTCACCCGACGCTCTTTCTTAGCACGCGAGAGGCCCTCCGTGATTGTGACGTTTCAATAACGCGGTCACGGCGAGGCCCGCAGGATCACGCCTTCTCGCCCTGCAGCCCGGAACGCAGCTGCGCTCAATGCTTGACTCCCGCCGCGAGGTGGTCCTAGAGTTCGAGCGATCGCTCCACTAAAACGATTCAATCCCGACGATGACGTTAGGTACCACTCAATGACGAGCACCCCCGTGACCGATGCCCCGGTCACCTTCGCGCTTCGACACGTGACGAAGTCCTTCGGCCCGGTCGTGGCTCTGGCGGATGGGACGATCGCCCTCGAGGCCGGTCGCATCCACGCCCTCGTGGGCGAGAACGGCGCCGGCAAGTCGACCATGGTCAAGACCATCGCCGGCATCTACCAGCCCGACTCGGGTGTCATCGAGATGCGCGGCGAGACCGTCGCGTTTCGCGACGCAGCCGACAGCAAGGCGGCGGGGGTCTCGGTCATCTACCAGGAGCCGACGCTCTTCCCCGACCTCACCGTCGCCGAGAACATCTTCATCGGCCGCCAGCCGCGCGGTCGCCTCGGATTCGTCGACCGGCCGGCCATGCGCCGCCAGGCGGCTGTCCTCTTCGAGCGGCTCGGCGTGCCGATCGACCCCGACCGCTCCGCCGAGGGCCTCTCGATCGCCGACCAGCAGATCATCGAGATCGCGAAGGCCATCTCGCTCGACGCGCGCGTGCTCGTCATGGACGAGCCGACCGCGGCCCTCAGCGGGGTCGAGGTCGACCGCCTGTTCGCCGTCGCGAGGAGCCTCCGCGACCAGGGGGCGGCGATCCTGTTCATCTCCCACCGCTTCGACGAGGTCTTCTCGCTCTGCGACACGATCACGGTCATGCGGGACGGCGCCTACATCGCCACGCACGACGCGAAGGACATCACCGTCGACGCCCTGGTCCGCGAGATGGTCGGCCGCGACATCTCGTCACTGTTCCCGAAAGTCGACGCGGAGATCGGCGACGTCGTGCTGTCGGTCCGCGACCTCGAGCGGGCCGGTGTCTTCTCGGGCATCTCGTTCGACGTCCGAGCCGGCGAGATCGTCGGCCTGGCCGGGCTCGTCGGTGCCGGGCGCACCGAGGTCGCGCGCGCGGTCTTCGGCGTCGACCGCTACGACTCCGGCACGGTGACGATGTCCGGGAAGCCGCTCAAGCCGCGCTCGCCCCAGGCGGCGATCGACGCGGGCATGGCGTTCGTTCCCGAGGACCGCCGCAAGCAGGGCCTCGTCATGGACCTCTCGGTCACCCGCAACACGACGCTCACCCTCCGGCACCAGCTCGCCCGTTTCGGCCTCCTCTCGCGCCAGGCCGAGCTGTCGTCCGCCGAGGAGTGGTCCAGGCGCCTCCAGGTGAAGACCGGGTCGCAGGATCTCCCCGTCTCGACCCTGTCGGGCGGCAACCAGCAGAAGGTGGTGCTGGCCAAGTGGCTCGCCACCGACCCGTCGTTCCTCATCGTCGACGAGCCCACCCGCGGCATCGACGTCGGCACGAAGAGCGAGGTCCACCGCCTGATCTCCGAACTCGCCGGCCGCGGGATCGCCGTCCTGATGATCTCGTCGGAGCTGCCCGAGGTCCTCGGCATGGCCGACCGCATCCTGGTGATGCACGAGGGCAGGATCACGGCCGAGATCGCTCGCGCCGACGCCACCGCCGAGCTCATCCTCCATGCCGCCACCCACGACGCCGACCAGCCCGGAACGGAGGCGGCAGCATGACCCGCGCCACCACCATCGACGCCCCGCCCGCCTCTCGCCGGGCCTCGAGCCCCGTCGCCCGCGGGATCGGTCGCACCTTCGCCTCCCGCGAGTTCTCGGTCTTCGCCGCTCTCGCGATCCTGCTCGTCGTGACGACCGTGGCGAACCCGCGATTCTTGACGCCGCAGGGCACGAAGGACCTCCTCCTGAACGCGGCGATCTTCGTCGTCATGGCCGTCGGCGAGGCGCTCGTGATCATCACGCGCAACGTCGACCTGTCGGTCGGGTCGATCCTCGGCCTCACGGCGTTCTCGACCGGCGCGGTCTACAGCGCCGTGCCCAGCATGCCGCTGATCGGCATCTTCCTCGTCGGGATCGTGCTCGGCGCGATCCTGGGAGCCGTCAACGGCCTCATCGTCACCACGGCCAAGGTGCCGGCGCTCGTCATCACCCTCGGCACCCTCTACATCTTCCGCGGCATCAACAACGCGTGGGCGGGGTCGACGCAGTACTTCGTCGGCAACGACCCGCCCGAGTTCGGGAACCTCTCGGTGCAGGTCGTCGCGGGCGTCCCGCTGCTCGCCCTCATCGCCCTCGTCGTCACGGTCGTCTTCGCGCTGTACATGTTCGGCGCCCGCTCGGGCCGCGACCTCTACGCGATCGGCTCCGATCCGGTGGCCGCCGAGCTGTTCGGCATCCGGGTGCGGACCCGCGTCATCACGGCCTTCGTGGCCAGCGGCGCCCTCTCGGGGCTCGCCGGCGTGCTCTACGCGTCGCGGTTCAACTCCGTCGGCGCCGACACCGGCACCGGCTACGAGCTGCAGATCGTCGCGGCGGTCGTCGTCGGCGGCGTCGCGATCTTCGGGGGCTCGGGAACCGTGGCGGGCGCGGCCATCGGCGCCGTGCTCCTCACCACGATGACCGGTGCGCTGGCGGCGCTGAACGTCAGCAAGTTCTGGCAGCAGGCGATCGTCGGCGTGCTCATCATCGCCGCGATCCTCATCACCAAGATCATCTCCGTCCGCAACGCGCGGCGGCTGCGAGTCAGCGAGGCGAAGAATGTCTGACACGAAGACCCGGGCCGAGGCGGCGGCGGCCCCCGCGACGACACCGACCCCCCGCCGCACCGGGCGACGGCTGCTCCGCTCCCGCGACGCGACCATCGTCTACGCCCTCGTGCTCATCGTGATCCTGGCCGCGATCTTCGTGCCCTACTTCGCGTCGGTCACGACCGTGAGCTTCCTGCTGATCGACGCGATCCCGATCCTGCTCATGGCGATGCCGATGGCGCTCATCATCATCACCGGCGAGATCGACCTGTCGGTCGCCAGCACGGCCGGTCTCTCCGCGGCACTCCTCGGAGTGCTCTGGCACCAGTCCGGCTCGCACGGGAACATCGCCGTGATGTTCGTGATCTGCCTGATCGTGGGGGCCGCGTGCGGCGCCTTCAACGGGTTCCTGATCGCCGTCGTCGGGCTCCCGTCGCTCGCCGTCACCATCGGCACGCTGGCGCTCTTCCGCGGTCTCGCGCTGGTCGTCATCGGCGACAACGCCGTGGCCGACTTCCCCGTGTCGCTCACGACGTTCGCGACGTCGAGCATCCCGGGCATCGGGGTGCCGACCGTCATGGTCTTCGTCCTCGTCGTCGTGGCCGTCTTCGCGGTCATCCTGCACTTCACTCCCTTCGGCCGGGCGCTGTTCGCGCTCGGCTACTCCACCGAGGCGGCGAGCTTCGTCGGGATCCGGGTGAACCGCTCGAAGTTCTGGCTGTACGTCGCGTCGGGCGTGATCTCGAGCGCGGCCGGCCTGTTCTGGGTGCTGCGGTACTCGAGCGCTCAGAGCGACAGCGTGCAGGGCCTCGAGCTCAGCGTGGTCGCCGCCGTCCTCCTCGGCGGGGTCTCGATCTTCGGCGGCTCGGGAAGCATCGTCGGTGTCGTCGCCGGCGTGCTGATCATCCGCACCGTGAACTACTCGCTCCAGCTCGGCGGCCTGCCCGACACCGCCCTGACCATCGTCACCGGCGGACTCCTCGTGCTCTCCGTCGTCGCCCCGAGCGTGTCCGCGCGCTTCGTGGCCGCCCGCGACCGCCGGGCACGCGCCCGGCTCGCGGACGCCCCAGCCACCTGATCCAGGCGGCGCCGAGCACCCGGCGCCGTTCCCCCAGAGAGGAAGAACAATGAAGTTGTCCCGAATCACCGATCGAGGCCCGCGCCCGGCGCGACGCACGATCCTCCTCACGGCCGCGGCGGCCACCGCCGTCCTGCTCACCCTGTCCGGCTGCTCCGGGGCAGGATCGGCGGGCGGCTCGGGCGGAGGCGCGAACAAGAAGATCAGCATCGCCTTCGTCCCGAAGCAGCTCAACAACCCGTACACGGACGTCGAGCTCGGCGGCGGCAAGAAGGCGGCGGCGGCCACCGGCGACGCCTACTCGGTCGTCGGCCCGAACACCGCCAGCGCCTCCTCGCAGGTGAGCTACATCAACACGCTGACGCAGAAGCACACCGACGTCATCGCGATCGCGGCGAACGACCCGAACGCGGTGTGCTCGGCGCTCAACCAGGCCAAGGCCGGCGGCGCGAAGATCATCACGTTCGACTCCGATACCGACAAGTCGTGCCGCAGCCTGTTCATCAACCAGGTCGTGGCGAAGGACGTCGGGCTCGTCGAGCTGAAGCAGCTCGGCGAGCAGATCGACTACCAGGGGGAGTTCGCGATCCTGTCGGCCACGGCGAACGCGACGAACCAGAACTCCTGGATCAAGTACATGAAGGACGAGCTCGCCTCGAACCCCAAGTACTCGAAGATGAAGCTCGTCACGACCGTCTACGGCAATGACGACGACACCACGTCGTTCCAGGTCGCCCAGGGCCTGCTCCAGTCGTACCCGAACCTCAAGGGCATCATCTCGCCCACGACGGTCGGCATCGCGGCGACGGCCCGCTACCTGTCGACCTCGTCGTACAAGGGCAAGGTCATCCTGACCGGACTCGGCCTGCCCAATCAGATGCGCCAGTACGTCAAGGACGGCACCGTCAAGGAGTTCGCGCTCTGGGATCCGGCGAAGATCGGCACCGCGACCGTCTACGCCGCGAAGGCGCTCGTCGCCGGCACCATCACCGGCAAGGAGGGCGACACCTTCAAGGCCGGATCGCTCGGAACTCTGAAGGTCGGCGCCGACAACACGGTCATCGTCGGTCCGCCGACGGAGTTCACGGCCGCGAACATCGACAAGTTCGACTTCTGATCGACCGCCCCGGGTCCGCGTCGACCGACGCGGGCCCCGGGCACCGACCCCGAGGATCCACAGTGCACCGCATCTGCTTCCTGCTCCGGGTGAAGCCCGAGCGACTGGCCGAGTACGAGACGATCCACGCGGCCGTCTGGCCCGAGATGCTCGAGGCCCTCAAGGCGACCGGCTGGAAAGACTACTCGCTCTTCTCCGACGGCCGCGGTCTCGTCGTCGGCTGCCTCCAGACCGACGACTTCGACGCGGCCCGGCGCGCCATGTCGGCGACCGACGTCGATGCGCGCTGGCAAGCGTCGATGGCTCCGTTCTTCGTCGACCCTCAGAACCCGACCGAGCAGCTCACGCCCATCTTCCACCTCGAGTCCCAACTGGAATCGGCGTCGGCGTCGGCGTCGGCGTCGGCGTCAGCATCGGCATCGAAGGAGACACCCGCATCATGACCCCGCCTCCCGACATCTCCCGCCTCCCGGGTGAGAGGCCTCGCCGCAAGCCCCGAGTCGGCCTCATCGCAGGCGGACTCGGCACCTACTGGCCCCAGTTCCCCACCCTCCTGCCTCAGCTGGAGGAGTCGGCGCGCTACGTCTCCCAGCGGTTCTCGGATCTCGACGCCGAGGTCGTCGACGTCGGCTTCATCTCGGACGCCCAGGACGCCGCCCGTGCTGCCGAAGAGCTCCGAGTGAGGGACTGCGACGTCATCGTCATGTTCCTCACCACCTACCTCACCTCGTCGATGGTGCTGCCCATCGCGCAGAAGACGAAGACCCCCGTGCTCGTCATCGACCTGCAGCCCACCGAGTCGATGGATCACGCCACGTTCGGCACCGGCGAGTGGCTCGCCTACTGCGGGCAGTGCGCGGTGCCCGAGGTCGCGAACGTCTTCCGTCGTGCCGGCATCCCCTTCCAGTCGGTGAGCGGCTGGCTCCGCCAGGAGAGCGCGTGGCGGAGGATCCAGCAGTGGATATCCGCGGCAGCCGTCCGCGGGGTGCTCCGTGGAGCTCGCCACGGCCTCATGGGCCATCTGTATCCCGGGATGCTCGACGTCTCCACCGACCTGACCCTCGTCTCGACGCAGTTCGGGTCTCATGTCGAGGTCGTCGAGTTCGACGACCTCCGGGTCCGCACCGAGGGCGTCTCCGAGGCGGAGGAAGCCGATCGCGTCGCCCTCGCCCGAGAGGTGTTCACCCTCGACGACTCTGTCGACGCGGAGAGCCTGGCGTGGAGCGCTCGCGTCTCGGTCGCTCTCGACCGGCTGGTGGACGACTTCGCCCTCGACTCCCTCGCCTACTACCACCGGGGTGCGGGCGGTGAGGTGCACGAGCAGCTCGGCGCCGGAATGATCCTGGGGGCGTCCCTGCTCACGGCGAGCGGTGTCCCCGTCGTCGGCGAGTACGAGCTGCGCACGAGCATCGCGATGCTCGCGACGCAGACTCTCGGCGCGGGCGGCTCGTTCACGGAGATCCAAGGGCTGAACTTCCTCGATGACGTCGTCGAGATGGGACACGACGGTCCTGCCCACCTGGCGGTCAGCTCTCGCGACCCGCTGCTCCGAGGCCTCGGCGTCTACCACGGCAAGGCCGGAAGGGGAGTGAGCGTGGAGTTCGACGTGACGCCCGGACCGGTGACTCTGCTCTCGCTCGGGCAGGGCATCGACGGCCGGTTCAGCTTCATCGTCTCCGAGGGCGAGGTCGTTCCGGGCCCGCTGCTCGCCATCGGCAACACCACCTCCCGAGTCGACTTCGGCCGCGACCCCGGCGAATGGGTGGACGAGTGGTCCGCCACCGGGACCGGCCACCACTGGTCGCTCGCCCTGGGGCATCGAGCGCACGACATCCGAGCGGCCGCCCGGCTCCTCGACGTCCCGTTCGTCCAGATCTGAACCGCACGATTCTGAACCGCCTGATTGTGAAGAGAAGAGACAGCGCATGACAACCTTCGCCGACATCGTCCCGACCCTGGAACGGCAGGCCATCGAGCTGCCCTCCTGGGCCTTCGGCAACTCGGGCACGCGCTTCAAGGTCTTCGGCACCCCGGGAACGCCTCGGAGCGCCGAGGAGAAGATCGCCGACGCCGCGAAGGTCAACGAGCTCACCGGCCTCGCGCCGGCGGTCGCGCTCCACATCCCGTGGGACCTCGTCGACGACTTCTCGGCCCTGAAGTCGCACGCCGAGGGGCTCGGGGTGCGCCTCGGGACGGTGAACAGCAACACGTTCCAGGACGACGCCTACAAGTTCGGCAGCCTCGCGCACTCGGACGCCGCGGTGCGCCGGAAGGCGATCGACCACCACCTGCGCTGCCTCGAGATCATGACCGAGACAGGATCGCGCGACCTCAAGATCTGGCTCGCCGACGGCACGAACTACCCCGGCCAGGACAGCCTCCGTCAGCGGCAGGACCACCTCGCCGACTCCCTCGCCGAGATCTACGCGGGCCTCGGCGACGACCAGCGCCTGGTGCTCGAGTACAAGTTCTTCGAGCCGGCGTTCTATCACACCGACGTGCCCGACTGGGGGACCAGCTTCGCCCAGGTCAGCGCCCTCGGGCCGAAGGCGTACACCTGCCTCGACACCGGGCACCACGCGCCGGGCACCAACATCGAGTTCATCGTGATGCAGCTCCTCCGCCTCGGGAAGCTCGGCTCGTTCGACTTCAACTCGCGGTTCTACGCGGACGACGACCTGATCGTCGGGGCGGCGGATCCGTTCCAGCTGTTCCGGATCCTGTTCGAAGTCGTGAACGGCGGCGGGCTGGAGGCCTCGTCGCCGGTCCAGTTCATGCTCGACCAGTGCCACAACGTCGAGGACAAGATCCCCGGGCAGATCCGCAGCGTGCTGAACGTGCAGGAGATGACGGCCAGGGCTCTCCTCGTCGACCGGGCCGCTCTCGCCGCTGCGCAGGCGGAGCACGACGTCCTCGGGGCGAACGGGATCCTGATGGACGCCTTCTACACCGACGTCCGCCCGGCGCTGGCCTCGTGGCGGGAGTCGCGGGGCCTTCCCGCCGACCCCATGGAGGCCTACGCCCGGTCGGGCCACGCCGAGAGGATCGCCGCCGAGCGCGTCGGCGGCACGCAGCTGAGCTGGAGCGCCTGAGCATGAGCGACACGACCGTCCCCTCGGCCGCCGCCGACGTCCCTTCGGCCGCCGCCGACCTGATCGCCCGGTCGAACCGGCTCGGCTCCGATCCCCGGAACACCAACTATGCCGGCGGCAACACGTCGGCCAAGGGCACCGAGATCGACCCCGTCACGGGCCGACCCGTGGAACTCCTCTGGGTCAAGGGCTCCGGCGGCGATCTCGGCACGCTCACGGAGGGCGGCCTCGCCGTGCTCCGGCTCGACCGGCTCCGCGCGCTGGCGGACGTCTACCCGGGCGTCGACCGCGAGGACGAGATGGTCGCGGCGTTCGACTACATCCTCCACGGCAAGGGCGGGGCGGCGCCGTCGATCGACACGGCCATGCACGGCCTCGTCGACGCCGCGCACGTCGACCACCTGCACCCCGACTCGGGCATCGCGATCGCGACCGCCGCCGACGGCGAAGCTCTCACGGCGACGATCTTCGGCGACCGCGTCGTGTGGGTGCCGTGGCGCCGCCCGGGGTGGCAGCTCGGACAGGACATCGCCGACATCAAGGCGGCGAACCCCGACGCGATCGGCACGATCCTCGGCGGTCACGGCATCACGGCCTGGGGCGACACGTCCGACGAGGCCGAGGCAAACTCCCTCTGGATCATCGAGACGGCCGCGGCCTACATCGAGGAGCACGGTCGACCAGAACCCTTCGGCGCCGCGCTGCCGGGATACGAGCCGCTCGACCCCGAGGCGCGACGAGCGCGTGCGGCCGCGCTGGCGCCGATCCTGCGCGGGCTCGTGTCGACCGACCGCGCCCAGGTCGGCCACTTCAGCGACGACCCGCGCGTGCTGGAGTTCCTGTCGCACGCCGAGCACCCGCGGCTCGCGGCGCTCGGGACCTCGTGCCCCGACCACTTCCTGCGCACCAAGGTCAAGCCGATGCTGCTCGATCTGCCGCCGGCCTCCACGCTCGAAGAGCAGGTCGAGCGCCTGACAGCGCTCCACGACGAGTACCGCGCCGACTACCAGGCGTACTACGACCGGCATGCGACGGACAGCTCGCCGGCTGTCCGTGGGCAGGATCCCGCGATCGTGCTGATCCCGGGCGTCGGCATGTTCTCGTACGGCGCCGACAAGCAGACCGCCCGCGTCGCCGGGGAGTTCTACCTCAACGCGATCAACGTCATGCGCGGCGCCGAGGCGATCTCGTCGTACGCACCGATCGACGAGGCCGAGAAGTTCCGGATCGAGTACTGGTCGCTGGAGGAGGCCAAGCTGCAGCGCCGCCCGAAGCCGAAGCCCCTCGCCTCCCGGATCGCCCTCGTGACAGGCGCCGCCTCCGGGATCGGCAAGGCGATCGCCACCCGCCTCGCGGCCGAGGGGGCGTGCGTCGTCATCGCCGACCTCGACCTCGCGAAGGCGCAGGCTGCCGCCGCCGATCTCGGCTCGACCGACGTGGCCGTGGGCGTCCAGGCGGACGTGACCAGCGAGGCCGACGTGCAGGCCGCCGTCGACGCCACCCTGCTCGCCTTCGGCGGGCTCGACCTCGTCGTGAACAACGCCGGCCTGTCGCTGTCGAAGTCGCTGCTCGAGACGACCGTCGCCGACTGGGACCTCCAGCACGACGTCATGGCGAAGGGATCGTTCCTCGTGTCACGGGCCGCGGCGCGCGTGCTGATCGATCAGGAGCTCGGCGGCGACATCGTCTACATCTCCTCGAAGAACTCCGTCTTCGCCGGCCCCAACAACATCGCCTACTCCGCCACGAAGGCCGACCAGGCGCACCAGGTGCGGCTGCTCGCCGCCGAGCTCGGCGAGTACGGCGTGAAGGTCAACGGCATCAATCCCGACGGGGTCGTCCGCGGCTCGGGCATCTTCGCGGGAGGCTGGGGTGCCAAGCGCGCGGCGGTCTACGGCGTCCCCGAGGAGGAGCTCGGCGCCTACTACGCCCAGCGCACCCTCCTGAAGCGGGAGGTGCTGCCGGAGAACGTCGCGAACGCGGTGTTCGTGCTGACGGCGGGCGACCTGTCGCACACGACCGGCCTGCACATCCCGGTCGACGCGGGTGTCGCAGCCGCGTTCCTGCGGTAGCAGGCGTGGACAGCACGGGTGGCGGGCGGTCGGGGACCGTCGCCGCCGTCGACCTCGGAGCGACGAGCGGACGCGTCGTCCTCGGACACGTCTCCCCGGGCGGGCTGCGCCTGCAGCACGTCGCCCGGTTCGCGAACCGGCCCGTCGCGGTGCCCGAGGGCGACGGCGCCGAGGGACTGCACTGGGACGTGCTCGGCCTCTGGCAGTCGATCCGCGACGGGCTCGCGGAGGCTGCGCGCCTCGATCCTGCGATCGCGTCCATCGGGGTCGACTCGTGGGCGGTCGACTACGGGCTGCTCCGCGGCGGACGCCTCGGGGGGCTCCCCTACCACTACCGCGACGAGCGCACGGCGGCCGGCGTCAGGGCCGTGCACGCGGCGGTGCCGGCCGACGAGCTCTACCGCCGGACCGGCCTCGCCCACCTCCCTTTCAACACGGTGTTCCAGCTCGCCGCCGATCGCGTCGCCGGCACGCTCGATCACGCGGACGAGGTGCTGCTGATCCCCGACCTGGTGAGCCGCTGGCTGACCGGTGCCTCGGTGACCGAGCGGACGAACGCGTCGACCACCGGGATGCTTGCCGCCGGGGGCGCGGGGTGGGACGAGGAGATCCTGCGGGTCGTCGGGGTGTCGCCCGGTCTCCTCGCGCCGCTCGTCGACCCGGGCACGGGCCTCGGCGGACTGCTGCCGTCGCTCCGCGCGACGCTCGGTGGCGGGCGGGAGATCCCCGTGACCGCCGTCGGCTCGCACGACACCGCGTCGGCCGTCGTCGGGGTGCCCCTCGACTCGGAGCACGACGCCTACATCTCGAGCGGGACCTGGTCGCTCGTCGGACTCGAGGTCGAAGCGCCGATCGTCACCGACGCGGCCCGAGCCGCGAACTTCACCAACGAGGGCGGCGTCGACTCGCGGGTGCGCTTCCTGAAGAACATCTCGGGGCTGTGGCTCCTCAGCGAGTCGATGCGGACGTGGGACGCCGCGGCCTCCGACGCCTCGCGCTCCAGCGACCTCGCCGCCCTCCTCGCGGCCGCCGCCGAGGTGCAGGGACCGGTGGCCGTGTTCGACGCCGCAGACCCCCGCTTCACGCCCCCGGGCGACATGCCGGGCAGGATCACGGAGTGGTGCGTCGAGCACGGCGTCCGGCCGCCCGCGACCCGCGCCGAGGTGGTCCGCAGCATCCTGGAGTCGCTCGCCGCCGCCTACGCGCAGACCCTCGACGAGGCCGAGGTCCTCTCCGGGCGCAGGATCACGACGGTGCACGTCGTCGGGGGAGGCTCGCAGAACGACCTGCTCTGCCGGCTCACCGCCGACCGCACCGGCCGCGTCGTGCTCGCCGGCCCGGTCGAGGCGACGGCGATCGGCAACGTGCTCGTGCAGGCACGGGCGGCCGGCCTCGTGCCGCGGTCGTCGTCGCTCGAGGCGCTGCGGGCTCTCGTCCGGGCGGCGTACCCGCCCGTGCGGTACATGCCGGGCCAGGCGCCGCTCGGCTAGTCTGCCGGGAGGGGGGAGCACGAGCATGGGGACGAAGACGCACAGGATCACGCGGCGACTGATCGCGACGACGGCCGTGGGCGCGGCGGCGGCACTGCTGCTGACCGGCTGCTTCGCGATCGGCGGGGGCGACTCCGCACGCGACCGGAAGCACTCGACGCGGCACTCCTCGGCCCCGGCGTCGGACTCGGCGACCGACCCTGCCTCGGCATCCGCGACGGACGGCCCCGGGGGCTCGTCACCGCTGCCGGCGCCGGGTGCGTCAGCCGAGGCCGGGTCGTCGGGCGGGGCAGGGTCGTCGGGCGGGGCAGGGTCGGCCGATCCTGCGCGGTCCCATCTCGCGACCGCTGCGCCCACCGAGGCGGCCCTGCCCGACCCGGTGCTGGTGCCGGTGCCGAAGGGCACGGTCGTCGCCGAGGGCGACGTGGCCTCGCCGAAGGGCAGCATCCACTTCCACTACCGGATGGTGTCCGACGGTGACGACACCTACTCGGCCCAGTACACGTCGGTGCGCTCGACCCTTCCGGTGCCCGTGTCGGTGACCCTGCTCGAGGTCGCGCCCCGGATCGGCGACGGGCTGACCTACCACGGCGTCGGCAACCACGCGCTCGGAGGGGCCTCTCCCGCTCCGAGCTCGACCGCGTCGCTCGACGTCGGGAACCCCGGCGGGCTCGGCACCCTCGTGACCTACTCCTCGGCCGATCCGGGTGCGTCCGTCCCGACCGAGATCGGCAGCGACAAGGTGCTCGTCGTCACTCCGGTCTCGTGGCACGTGCCCGTGCGGAAGACGAACGTCCACCCCGCGGACCACGGGGCGCGGCAGTTCGCATCCGGGATCGTGACCGCGAAGACCGCGACCGGCGCACCGCGGAGCTACCGCGTCGCCGGGGGAGACACGACAGCCGTGGTCGCCGCGCGGTTCGGCATCTCGGTCAAGGACCTCCTCTGGCTGAACCGCGGCCTCGAGGCGTTCGACTCGCGGCAGTACCTCTACGAGGACACCGACATCAACCTCGACCCCGAGCGCCTCTGATCGGCGGCCGGTCGGCGCGTCAGTCCGCTCCGAGTACGTTCTGACGTCGGAAGTACGGTCTGGATCGTACTTCCGACGTCAGAACGTACTTCTGGCGGCGGCGCGGCAGCGGCGCGGCGGCAGCCCGTCGGGGTCAGCGCGCCCGCGGCGCCAGCCGCTCGAGCTGCGTCACGTGGCTCGGCGTCAGCTCCTCCAGCGAGTGCGCGCCGAGGAGCTTCATCGTCCTGGTGATCTCCTCCGACAGGATCGCGATCATGCGGTCGACGCCGGCCCGTCCGCCGGCCATCAGGCCGTACAGGTAGGCCCGCCCGACGAGCGTGAACCTCGCCCCCAGCGCGATCGAGGCGACGATGTCGGCGCCGTTCATGATCCCCGTGTCGACGACGACGTCGAGGTCGCCGCCGACCTCGCGCACCACGTCGGGCAGCAGGTGGAACGGGATCGGCGCCCGGTCGAGCTGCCGGCCGCCGTGGTTCGACAGCACGATGCCGTCGACGCCGGCATCGGCGAACCTCTTCGCGTCGTCGAGGCTCTGCACGCCCTTGACGGCCAGCTTGCCCGGCCACATCTCGCGGATGATCCGCAGGTCGTCGAAGCTGATCGTCGGGTCCATCGCGGAGTCGAGGAGGTCGGCGACGGTGCCGCCGGTCGACGCGAGCGAGGCGAACTCGAGCTTGGGGGTCGTCAGGAAGTCGATCCACCACCACGGCCGCGGGATCGCGTTGAGGACCGTTCCGGGCGTCAGCTGCGGCGGGATCGAGAAGCCGTTCCGCTTGTCGCGGAGCCGCGCGCCTGCCACCGGGGTGTCGACCGTGAAGAAGAGGGTCTCGAATCCTCCGGCCGCGGCCCGCTCGACGAGGCCGTACGAGATCTCGCGGTTCCGCATGACGTAGAGCTGGAACCAGTTGCGGCCGACCGGGTTCGCCGCCTTGACGTCCTCGATGGAGGTCGTCCCGAGTGTCGACAGCGTGAACGGGATCCCGGCCGCTCCCGCTGCCCCCGCGCCGGCGGTCTCGCCCTCGGTCTGCATGAGGCGGGTGAAGCCGGTGGGAGCGATGCCGAACGGCTGCGCCGAGGTCGCGCCGAACACGGTGGCGGTCGTGTCGACGGCGGCGACGTCGCGCAGGACCTGCGGGTGGAACTCGACGTCCTCGAAGGCCTGGCGCGCGCGGGCGATCGAGATCTCGCCCTCGGCCGAGCCGTCGGTGTAGTCGAACGCCGCCTTCGGGGTGCGGCGCTTCGCGATCGCGCGGAGGTCGGCGATCGTGAGCGCCGACTGCAGGCGGTTGCGCTTGAAGTCGAGGTCGGGCTTCTTGAACCGCATGTACTCGACGAGTTCTGCGGGCTTGGGGAATTGTCGCTGCGTCATTGCATGGCCTCCGGGTGGGATGGAAGAAGGGACGGATCGTGTCGGGCGTCGACGTGCTCGAGCAGCCGGTCGCGCGACGAGAGGATGTGCTCGCGGACGAGCCGGGCCGCGAGCTCGGGGTCGGAGGCGACGACCGCGTCGAGCACGCGCGCGTGCTGCGCTGCGATGTCGGCCGGTCGCCAGAGGGCGTTCGCCTGCACCTGCCCGATGCAGAGCTCGATCTCGCCCATCAGGCCCTGGTGCATGCGAGCGAGCCGCAGGCTCGACTGGGCCTCGACGAGGGCGCGGTGGAACGCGATGTCGTCGGCCGCGAACGACGCGTCGTCGGGGGCGTCGGCGAGGGCCCGGTTGTGCAGGATCGCGCCATCCGGCACCGAGCCCCGACGCGCCAGGGCGGCCAGGGCGGCACCCTCGACGAGGGCCCGGTTGTCGTACAGGTCGACGATGTCGTTTCGGCTCAGGATCGGCACCCGTGCCCCGCGATTCGGCTCCCGCCGCAAGAGCCCGGCGGCCACGAGCTGGTCGATGGCCACGCGGGCGGTCGGGCGCGAGACGCCGAAGCGGGCCGCGACGGCCGCCTCCGTCACGGGGTCGCCGGGCAGGATCCGCACCCCGAGCACGTCGGAGCGGAGTGCCTCGGCGACCGCCGCAGGCACGCGCGCGACCTCGACGACGTCCATTGTCAGACAAGCTAGCAGATTGTCAGACAATCGCGCGAGCCGATCAGTGGCCCGTGTCCGAACCCGATGGACCGGCGTCAGCCTCAGTGGAAGCCGTGGACGTCCCTCGGCGTGACGAAGATGCTCACGGTCGCGGTGCTCGACGCGTCGTCGACCCGGGTGGTGTCGATCGACAGGTACTGCCCGTCGTCCTGCGTGCCGTCGGGGAGGGTTTTGGCGTGCAGCGCGTACGGCGCCTCGGTGTTCGTGACGCCGTCGATCCCGAAGTCGTTGTCGTTCGACACGACCAGGGTCGTGCCGCCGTCGGTCGTCGCGACGCCCTCGACCTTGTCGTGGCCGAAGAATCCGCCGGTCGGGTCGAGCCGGGTGAGGAGGGCGCCGAGGTCGACGTCGATCTCCTTCGACACCGGCGCGATCTCGACGCCCCCGAGAAGCGTCGTCGCGGTCGCGGTGTCGGCGGTGCCGGCGAACGCCTCGATCGACTGCTGCGACGGGCCGACGAGGAGACCGCCCCGGCTCGCGTCGTAGCGGGCACCCGCGACGGTCGACGACGGCCCGACGTCGGTGGCACCCGCGAGGTCGATCTCGTACAGCCGCTTGAACGCGTTCGGCTCGAAGGCGCCGTCGCGCTCGTCGACGACGAAGCGCGTGGCGGAGAGCGCGGTGATCTCGCTGACGGCCCCGGAGTTCGTCTTGGGATCGGTGAGCAGGTAGAGGTACTCGTGCGTCCGGTGGGTGCGGAGGTCGTAGGTCACGATCCGGACCGGCGCCACCTTGGAGGGCTTCGCGGCGAGGTCCGGCGTCTGGAGCGCCGACTGCATGATTCCGACGAGGGTCTTCCCGTCGGGCGTGACGGTCAGGCCCTCCATCCCCTTGTTGGCGACGCGCTGCGCGAGCTCGGCGGGGAGGGTGCCGTCGAGCGGCGAGAGCCGCTCGATCTGCCGACCGGTGCGGTCGAAGTGCGTGATGTAGGGGCCGTACTCGTCGGAGACCCAGAAGGTCCCGTCGCGGAGAGCGACGAGGCCCTCGGAGTCGTAGCCGTAGGGGCTCTTCGGCAGGACGTTCCCGTCGAGGTCCTCGATCGTCTCGCCGGTCGAGGCCTCCGTGCTGACGAGGCCGTTGTAGGCGTGCCCGTCGGCGGCGCGGAGAGGGATCCGCTTCTCGAGGACGGCCTTCGTCCCGGCCAGCTTGAACTTCCCGATCGCAGGATCGAAGGACGGCAGCGGCTCGATCTTCGTCGTCCCGTCGGCCGCGGTGACGTTCGGGCCGCGGTCGGTCAGGCCGTAGAACTCCGTCTTCGAGCCCGGCACCGGCGTGAACGACGAGCCGTAGGCGCCGCCGGTGATCTTCACGCCGCCGATCGTGGCGAGGGGCTTCAGATCGGTGTCGTAGAGCTTCACAGCGTCGTTCGTCGTGTAGTCGAACGAGTCGACCCCGGTGAATCCTGCGTCGGGCTGGTAGGTGAACGAGCCGTCCTGCGCCAGAGACAGCGTGCCGTGCGCCGTCGTCGTGTGCGAGACGATCGTGGCGCTGCCGGAGTCGTTGCGGAGCACGCTCCCGTGAGACGAGAGTCTCCTGCCGGCTGTGACGAGGTAGGAGTCGTCCTTCGCGACGGCGGGCCGGTGGGCCGAGGCGGCCGTCGCTTCAGTCCGCGCTCCGGCGGGCGACGCCGGGTGGGCGAACGCTGCGCCCGCGGTGCCGAGGGTGAGAGCGAGCGAGCCCGCGACGACGGTGGTGGCGACGATCTTCGGACGCTTCATGGTGGATCCCCTCGGGCTTCGGTGGCGTGGGCCGGAGAGAGTCTGCTGATGCCGCGTGAACGAGAGGTTGCCGGACGCTGACGAGGCGGCGGCCCGCGCGGGTCGCCCCGCGTCAGCCGCCGCCTCGTCAGAGCGACGCGTGTGCCGGATCAGGTCGCGACGTCGGCGTCCACCTCGCTGCGGTCGAGCGACACCGTCGGGATCGACGCGGTCACGACCGAGCCGTCGGCGCGGAGCATGCCGCGGAGGTCGCTCGTCGTCGGCGGGGCCGTCTCGAGGCGCGGGCCCTGGTTGGCCAGCTCGACGGTGACCGAGGCGCCGGCCGCCACCTCCACCTTCTCGTGGTGCACGTGCACGGTGACGGCGGTGCCCTCCTCGATCGTGAAGGTGATGTCGCGCTGCGTGACGTCGACGCGCATCCTGGAGCCCTTGACGGTCATCCGGTAGGTGAGGCGCTCCCAGTCGGCGGGGAGGCGCGGGTTGAACGTCAGACGGCCGGAGTGGTCGCGCATGCCGCCGAAGCCGAAGGTCAGAGCGCTCCAGATGCCTCCGGTCGAGGCGACGTGCACGCCGTCGGAGGTGTTGTGGTGCAGGTCGGCCAGGTCGACGAACAGCGACGACAGGAAGTAGTCGCGAGCGAGCTTGTGGTGCCCCACCTCGGCGGCGATGATCGACTGCACGACCGCCGAGAGGGTCGAGTCGCCGGTGGTCAGCGCGTCGTAGTACTCGAAGTCGCGGCGCTTCTCGGCGGGCGTGAACTCGTCGCCCTGGAGGAACAGCGCGAGCACCACGTCGGCCTGCTTCAGCACCTGGAAGCGGTAGATGACCAGCGGGTGGTAGTGGAGCAGCAGCGGGCGCTTCGACGCCGGAGTGGAGTCGAGGTCCCACAGCTCCTTGTCGAGGAACTGCGCGTCTTGCGGGTGGATGCCGCGGTGCGGATCGAACGGGATCTCCATCGCGTCGGCAGCTGCCCGCCATCCGCGGATCTCGTGCTCCTGGAGCCCGACCCGCTGGACCATGCGCTCGTAGGCGACGGGATCGTTAGCCATCAGCTCCTCGCAGATCCGGACGGCCGACCAGAGGTTCGCCCTGGCCATCACGTTCGTGTAGAGGTTGTCGTCGACGACGGTGGTGTACTCGTCGGGGCCGGTCACGCCGTCGATGTGGAACTTCTGGTCGCCGTTGGAGCGCCAGAACCCGAGGTCGGCCCAGAGGCGGGCGGTCTCGACCAGGATGTCGACGGCGCCGCGGGCGAGGAAGTCCTCGTCGCCGGTCGCGGCCACGTACTGCATCAGCGCGTGCACGATGTCGGCGTCGATGTGGTACTGCGCGGTTCCTGCCGCGTAGTAGGCGCTCGACTCGAGCCCGTTGATCGTGCGCCACGGGAAGAGGGCCCCGCGCTGGTTGAGCTCGCGCGCCCGGTCGCGGGCCGCGTCGAGCATGCCGTGGCGGAAGCGCAGCGCGTTCCGCGCGACGTTCGGTGCCGTGTACGACAGGAACGGCATGACGTAGATCTCGGTGTCCCAGAAGTAGTGGCCGCCGTAGCCCGAGCCCGAGACGCCCTTGGCGGCGACGCCCTGACCGTCGGTGCGGGCGGTCGCCTGCGCGAGCTGGTAGATGTTCCAGCGGATCGCCTGCTGCAGGATCGGGTGCCCCGGCAGCTCGACGTCGCTCCGCATCCAGAAGTCGTCGAGCCAGGCGCGCTGGGCGTCGAAGATCTCGGCGACGGGGGTCTCGCGGGCGCGGTCGAGCGTGCGGTCGCAGCGGTCGGCGAGCTCGCGGGGCGGCACGCCGCGCGACGAGTGGTAGGTGATGGTCTTGGTGAAGCCGACCTTCTGGCCGGCCTTCGCCTTGATCCGGTAGACGTGCTTGGCGATGTCGTCGTCGATCTGCGACGACTGCTGCCACTCGTTCTCGGTCTCGAGCGCGTGCTCGGCGCCGACGGCGACCGTCATGCCGGAGTTCGTCGTCTGGTAGCCGAGGATGTAGCGGCTGTCGCGGTTCTTCTTGATCATCGGCTGGAGCACGCGCTCCGAGAACGACTCGGCCTTGCGGGGGTCGAAGGTCGCCGCGGCCCGCATGCCGGCGTGGTACTCGTCGCCGAGGTCTTGCCGGTTGAGGATCTGCGACGAGATCAGCACCGACGCGTCGGCGTCGAGCATGGTGACCTCGTAGTCGATGACGGCGAGGTGTCGGTCGGTGAACGACACGAGACGACGGCTGGTCACGAGGACGCGCTTGCCCGAGGGGGTGCGCCACTCGATCTCGCGGAGGAGGTAGCCGTCGCGGAAGTCGAGGCGGCGCGTGTACGCGAGGACGTCGGCCTCGGCGAGCACGAAGGGCTCGTCGTCGACGTACAGCCGGATCACCTTGGCGTCGGGGACGTTGACGATCGTCTGGCCGACGCGCGCGAAGCCGAAGGCCTCCTCGGCGTGACGGATCGGCCAGGTCTCGTGGAACCCGTTGATGAAGGTGCCGTACGAGTGGCCGCCCCGGCCCTCGTCGAGGTTGCCGCGGAAGCCGAGGTAGCCGTTGCCGACGGCGAAGATCGTCTCGGCGACGCCCTGGTCGTTCGGGCCGAACTCGGACTCGATGAACGACCACTCGTCGAGGGGGAACCGGTTGCGGTCGAGGGGGTCTTCGGTGATGACGCTCATTCGGAGTGCTCCGGTGCTGTGGTGGAGTCGGTGGTGGTCGGGGAGGGCTGCTGGGCCAGGGAGTCGACGACCTCGGCGAGGTCGTCGACGACGAAGTCTGCTCCGTTCGAGAGCAGAGCGGCAGCCCCCACTCCGCGGTCCACTCCGAGGACGAGGCCGAACCGGCCCCGGCGTCCGGCCTCGACACCCGACTGCGCGTCTTCGACGACGACGCACTCGGCGGCGGACAGTCCGAGCCGCCTGGCGCCCTCGAGGTACGTGTCGGGCGCCGGCTTGCCGGGCAGCCCCTCGGCGGCGGCGACCACGCCGTCGACGATGTGGTCGAAGCGGTCGCGGATGCCCGCGGCCTCGAGCACCGGGACCGCGTTGCGCGAGCTCGACACCACGGCGACGGAGTAGCCGAGGGCGATGGCCCGGTCGAGGAACGCGACCGACCCGGGGTAGGGCTCCACGCCGTTCTCGTCGAGCTCGGCCGCGAACACGCTGTTCTTGCGGTTGCCGAGGCCGCAGACGGTCTCGAGGTCGGGCGAGTCGTCGGGCGTGCCCTCGGGCAGGGTGATGCCGCGGCTGGCGAGCATGTCGCGGACGCCGTCGTAGCGAGGCTTGCCGTCGACGTGCTCGAAGTAGTCGCGCTCGGTGTAGGGCTGCTGGTCGCCCCTCGCCGAGAGGAAGTCGTTGAAGAGCCGCGACCAGGCCCTCATGTGGACCTCGGCCGTCGGCGTCAGGACGCCGTCGAGATCGAAGAGCAGGCCGGGGGTGGCGGTGAGACGCGACGAATCGCGCGAGACAGAGGTGTTCACGAAGCCGGGGGGATCCCTTCGAGAGCGGAGAGCTCGATGGTGTGAGGTGTGCGGAGCGTCTCTGGCCCGCGGTGTCGAGCGGCTCAGCCGCACGGCGCTCGTCCAAGTCTGGCACGCTCCAGGGTCCGTTCCTAGTGGACGGCGTCGTCCTGTGGACGCCGTTCTCCGACGGCTGAGAAGCGGCCGGCCAGGGCGGCCGAGGCCTGCGCGAGCTCGGGCGGGCCGACGACCTCGAAGTCGGCATCGAACTGCGCGATCCTGCCGGCCAGGGCGACCCACGACCAGGAGCCGAGCGTCACGCGGCACCGGCCGTCGTCGAGCTCGTCGAGGGCCTCGTCGGCGAGGTGGGGCCGGAGCTCGGCCGCGGCGGCGCGCAGGATCACGGTGCCGGTGCACGGCCATCCGCCCGCCGCGTCGCTGCTGCCGCCGCGGAACCGGGCGGACACGAAGCGCGCGACGTCTCCGCCCGGCACCTCCCGCGGCGCGAACCGCGGACCGGTCGGGGTCTTCGGCGAGAGGCGGTCGACCCGGAAGGTCCGCCAGTCGCCCCGGTCGAGGTCGTAGGCAACGAGGTACCAGCGGCCGTTCCGCGCCACGAGGTGGTGGGGCTCGGCTCGTCGGCCGGGCGGGAGATCGCGTGAGGCGGGCGACGCGTCTCCCGCGGTCTCGGGCGACCGGTAGTCGAACCGCAGCACCTCTCCCGAGCGGACCGCCGCGCTGACGGCGAGCAGCACGTCGGCGTCGACGGCGTCGGTCGGCACGCCCGTCGGGACGGCCGTGAAGCGCAGCCCGTCGATCCGGTGCCGGAGGCGGTTCGGCAGGATCTGACGCACGGCCGCGAGGGCGCGGAGGGCGGGCTCGCCGAAGGCGGATCCTGCGACCGCTGCGTTCTGGAGCGCCACGGCCAGGGCGACCGCCTGGTCGTCGTCGAAGAGGAGGGGCGGCAGCTCCGAGCCCGCGTCGAGGCGGTACCCGCCGTCGGGGCCCTTGACGGCCCGGATCCGGTAGCCGAGCCCGCGGAGCCGGTCGACGTCGCGCCGCACGGTGCGCTCGCTGATGTCGAGCCGCTCGGCGAGGACGCGGGCCGGCCAGTCGCGCCTCGCCTGCAGGAGCGACAGGACGGTGAGCATCCGTGACGAAGCGGGCATGGAACCAGTGTCGCCGAAGAACAGGACACGAACTGACCGCTTCTGCTGGAAGCGTGCTCTCCATGACGCATACATCACTCGCTCCCCACCTCAACTTCCGTGGCCAGGCCCGGGAGGTGCTGTCCTTCTACCGTTCCGTCCTCGGCGGCGACCTGGCACTCGTGACCTACGGCGACGCCCAGGCGGCGCAGGATCCCGCGCAGACCGACGAGATCCTGTTCGGCCAGCTGACCTCGCCGGGCGGCCTGGTCGTGATGGCCTACGACGTCCAGCGCGGCCTCGCCTACGACCAGGGCGTCAACAGCCTGTACCTCTCGCTCCGCTGCGCGACGGCCGAGGAGGTGCAGACGTTCTGGGCCGGTCTCCGCGAGGGAGCCGAGATCGAGCAGGATCTGGGTCCGTCCGGCTGGTCCCCGCTCTACGGGAAGCTCCGCGACCGCTTCGGCGTCGTCTGGGTGATCGACCTGATCGTCCCCTGATCTCGCGGGCGGCTCCCGGCGGGCGGGTGCAGGATGGGCACGTCGGGAGTGCGCGACATGTGTCGGCTAAAACCGCAGCCGCCCGCCGGTCCCGCAGAGAAGCGAGGAGACCGACATGAGAGCCCTGCGCTACGTCGCCATCGGACAGGCACCCGAGGTCGTCGACATCCCGATCCCGAGGCCCGGGCCCGGTCAGGTGCTGCTGAAGGTGACGGCCGGGGGAGTCTGCCACTCCGACGACTACGTCATGGGCCTCTCCGAGGAGGAGTACCTCGGGCAGGGCTACCCGCTCCCGATGACCCTCGGTCACGAGGGCGCCGGCATCGTCCACGAGCTCGGCGAGGGCGTCGACACGGTCGCGGTCGGAGACGCGGTCGCCGTCTACGGGCCCTGGGGATGCGGCTACTGCCGCAACTGCTCGATGGGACGCGAGAACTACTGCACCAACGCGGCGGCGCTCGGCATCCGTCCGCCCGGGCTCGGCAACCAGGGCTCCATGGCGGAGTACATGATCGTCGACGACCCGCGCCACCTCGTGCCGCTCGGCGACCTCGACCCGGTGAAGAACGTCTCGCTCACCGACGCGGGCCTGACGCCGTACCACGCGATCAAGCGCTCGCTGCCGAAGCTCGGCGCCGGCACCTCGGCCGTCGTGATCGGTTCGGGCGGTCTCGGACACGTGGGCATCCAGATCCTGAAGGCCCTCTCCGGCGCCCGCGTGATCGTGCTCGACGTGAACGACCAGAAGCTCGAGCTGGCCCGGCACGTCGGGGCCGACGAGACCCTGATCAGCGACGAGACAGCGGTCGGCAGGATCCTGGAGCTCACCGGCGGCGTCGGCGCCGACGCCGTGTTCGACTTCGTCGGCGCGAAGGCGACGATCCCGCTGGCCGTCTCGGTGGCCGCCGTCGAGGGAGACGTCACCGTCGTCGGGATCGGAGGGGGTGAGGTCGCCTTCGGCTTCGGCACGATCAACTACGACGTCGCCGTCCGCATCCCCTACTGGGGTTACCGGAACGAGCTCATCGAGGTGCTCGACCTCGCCCGTGCGGGGAAGGTCGACGTCGAGGTCCAGCCCTACTCGCTCGACGACGGCCCGAGGGCGTACGCCGATCTGGCGAGCGGCTCGATCCGCGGCCGGGCCGTGATCGTGCCCTAGGCGTCGAGCCCTGGGCGTCTGCCCGGGGCGTCGTGCCCTAGGCGGGCCGCTCGATGCCGCCCATGCGCTCGAGCGCCGCCGTGAGGAGGGTGCCGACCGCGTCGGGCAGCACGTGGTGGTTGAGGTAGATGCCCTCGAGCCACGAGAGCACCTCGTCGGCGGGCATTCCCACCTCGGTCCAGTCGATGCCGGGGCGCGCCGACGTGACCGGGAGCTCGGTCGCAGGATCGAGCCGCGCCTCGGCGATCGGGAGGTCGGGGGTGCCGTCGCCCGACGTCCAGAGCAGGGCGATCGGGTGGTGGTCGCCGTCGATGTGCTCGTGGTCGACGTGGCCGGAGCCGAGCCAGGGGAGGGTGAGGAGCTCGCCCTCGATGTCGACGGTCAGGAGGTCGAGCTGCGTCGGCTCCTCCACCTCGCAGACGTAGAGGTCGAAGCCCTCGTCGCTCCAGGCCGCCGCCTCCTCGAGGTCTTCGAGGAGGTCCGGCATCCGCTGGTGGAAGTCGGCCAGCAGGAGTGACGCCCAGTTCAGCACCTGGTCGCCGACGCTCCGCGGCCAGGGGCTCCGGTCGGTGTCCTCGCCGTTTCCGCGGTGGAAGTGGTAGTCGATGCCGCCGTCGACGGTGTCGAGGTGGATCTGGCCGCTCGCGAACTCGACCGCGAGGCTCGACTGCCCGGTCTCGTCGTCCCAGTCGCCGAACAGGTCGGGGATTCCGAGGGAGGCGGGCGGCGGCGTCTTCGCAGCCGTCTTCGGCCCGAGGTCCAGCACCGCCTGGAAGCGCTTGGTGGGGAGGCGGAGGCTCATGTCTGTCACCGCGCAAGACTACCGGGCACGCGATCCGCGAGTGATCGCAGGATCCCGTGCCCGGCCTCTGTCCGTGCGGGTCTTACTTGAGAGCCGACAGCTCCTCGAACTCGGCGTCGCTCAGCTGGATCTGGGCGCCGCGCAGGTTGTCCTCGAGGTGGTCGACCGACGAGGTGCCGGGGATCGGCAGCATGACGGGCGAGCGCTTGAGCAGCCAGGCCAGCGCGAGCTGCGCGGGGGTGGCGCCCTTCTTCTCCGCCAGCTCGGTGAGGGGGCTGCCCTCGCCGGTGAGCTGGCCGGTGGCGAGCGGGAACCACGGGATGAAGGCGATGCCGTTCTCGGTGGAGTGGTCGAGCAGGGCCTCGGACGACCGGTCGGTCAGGTTGAAGAGGTTCTGCACGGACACGATCTCCGCGACCTCCTGCGCCTGCTTCAGCTGGTCGATGGAGACCTCGCTCAGGCCGATGTGGCGGATCTTGCCCTCGTCCTGCAGCTTCTTCAGCTCGCCGACCTGGTCTTCGAGCGGCACCTTCGCGTCGACGCGGTGCAGCTGGTAGAGGTCGATCCGCTCGAGGCCGAGCCAGCGGAGGCTCATCTCGGTCTGCTGGCGGAGGTACTCCGGGCGGCCGACCGGCGGCCACTCGTTCGGGCCGGACCTCGTGAGGCCGCCCTTGGTGGCGATGACGAGGTCGTCGGCGTACGGCTTCAGCGCCTTGGCGATGAGGGGCTCGGCGACGGCCGGGCCGTAGGAGTCGGCGGTGTCGATGAAGTTCACGCCGAGCTCGACGGCGCGGCGGAGCACGCGGACGGCCTCGTCGGGGTCCTTCGGGTCGCCCCAGACGCCGGGGCCGGTCAGCTGCATGGAGCCGAAGCCGAGTCGGTTGATGGTGAGATCGCCGCCGAGGGCGAAGGTGCCGGCATCCTGTGCGGGGAGTGCTTCTGTGGTCATCGGATGGTCCCTTTCTCGGTCGTCGCCCGTCAGGGGCGACTCCGTAAGTCAACGCCCTGCGCCGTCGAACCTTCCCAGCCGGTGCGAGCGGCTGTCGATTGTCACCGGCTGCCGGTCGGCGTACGATCGGTGACATGTCCACGACCCAGGATCTCCTCGCCCCGGCCACCTCCATGGGCGCGGTCACGCTCCGGGTCGCCGACCTCGACGGGATGACCGCCTACTACCGCGACGCCGTCACCCTCAGCGTGCTCGCTCAGGACGCCGGCGTCGTCGTCCTCGGCCGCGGGGCGGTGCCGGTCGTCATCCTCGAGCACGCTTCCGAGCTCCGGCACGCGGGGCCGCGCGACGCCGGCCTCTTCCACACGGCGATCCTGTTCGAGACCGAGGCCGACCTCGCGACGGCCGTCTACGGCGTGGCGAGCCGCCACCCGCACTCCTTCACGGGCAGTGCCGACCACCTGGTCAGCAAGGCCTTCTACTTCGAGGACCCGGAGGGCAACGGCGTCGAGCTCTACTGGGACCGAGCGCGCACCGAGTGGAGCTGGACCCACGGCAGCATCGACATGGCCACCCTCGCCCTCGACCCGAACGAGTTCCTGCGCTCGAGCCTGTCCGAGGGCGCCGTCGACGCCGCAGGATCGCGCCCGGCGACGGTCGGCCACGTCCACCTCAGCGTCGGAGACGTCGAGAGCGCGCACCGCTTCTACGTCGACCGGCTCGGCTTCGAGACGACCACGCGGTTCGGCTCGCAGGCCCTGTTCGTCAGCGCGGGCGGCTACCACCACCACATGGCCATGAACACCTGGAACAGCGCCGGGGCGGGTCGCCGTGCCCAGGCGCTCGGTCTCGGGCTCGTGCGCATCGAGGTGCCGGGGGCCGACGACCTCGGCGCCCTGGGGGAGCGGCTCGCGCACCACGGGGTCGCCGTGCAGGACGACGGCAGGATCGTGTCGTTCGACGACCCGTGGGCGAATCGGATCGAGGTCTCCGTGAAGGAGTCCGGAAAGACGCGGGCGCCCTAGCGTCGGGCCCGCCGTCCCGTCGTCGCGTCCCGCCCGGCCACGACCGCTAGCATGCCGCCATGGGCATCCGGGAAGATCAGCGACGCCGCACCGTGCGCGCCATCCTGGAGGCCGCCGGCCTCGAGTTCGAGGTGAGGGGCTACGAGGCTGCCTCGTTCGGCTCGATCGCCGCCCGCGCCGGAGTCGCGAAGAGCCTGGTCAGCTACCACTTCCCGACGAAGGCCGACATCGCCAACCGGGTCGTAGCCGAGGCGTTCCCCGACGGGACGTTCCTCGCGACCGAGCCGTCCCCGCGGGGCCCTCTCGCGGACATCATGGAGTCGACCGCGGTCGTGGCCCGGGCGTTCAGCACGAACCCGCTCGCGAGAGCCGCGCTCCGGCTGGTCAACGAGCACAAGCTCGACGATCCCGCGGCGCCCCGCGCCTACGTGGGCTGGGTCAGCCGGTTCTCGGACGACCTCCGGCGCGCGTGCGCGCAGGGGCTCCTGTCGATCGGGGTCGACACGCACCGCGAGGCGCTCGTGCTCGTCGGCCAGTTCGTCGGCCTCCGCTACGTGACCGACGCCATGGACGAGCGAGACCGC
Organism: Frondihabitans peucedani; assembly: GCF_039537585.1. Classification (NCBI taxonomy): domain Bacteria; kingdom Bacillati; phylum Actinomycetota; class Actinomycetes; order Micrococcales; family Microbacteriaceae; genus Frondihabitans; species Frondihabitans peucedani. Next base: position 1,567,832 of record NZ_BAABAU010000001.1, on the reverse strand, counting down.
TTCTGGGAGCTCGCCGTCACGACGCTCCGTCAGCGGCTGATCGCGCTGGGCGCCGACGAGGCGAGCCTCCCGAGGGTGTCCGAGCTCGACGGCTGACCGGCGCGCGTCGGGATCAGGCGCAGGCCGGGATCAGGCGCGCGTCGGGATCAGGCGCAGGCCGGATCAGACGTGCGAGCCGGCCGACCAGACCGCCTTGCCGGCCTTGTTCCGCAGCACGAGGTTGCCGTCCGACTGCAGCGAGAGCGTGCATCCTGCGCCCGCCTTCGACGTCTTCGTGAGCCACCGGACCTTGCCCGCCGTGTCGCGGAGGACGAGGTTGCCGTCGCTCTGCAGCGTGATCGCCGAGCCCTTGAGGCCGTTGGTGCGGGTGTTGAACTTGGCCTTGCCGCTGACGTAGACGACGAAGTTCCCGTCGGGCTGCATGATCGTCTGGATCAGGCCGGTCGAGTCGTGGAGGAAGTGGCCCCCGGTCATCTTCGTGTTCGCCACGATGCTCGAGGAGCCGGGTGCGCCGTTCCGCCAGGCGATTCCGCCGGCCGTGACGACCTGGAGGTCGCCGTTCGACTGGATGACCGTGCGGGGGGATGATCCTGCGCCGTCCGTCCGCGTGTACCAGAGCGCCTTGTTCGCCTTCGAGTAGACGACGAGGTTGCCGTCGGACTGCATCTTCATGAACCCGCCCGCGTTGTTCGGAGTGCCCGACTGCCAGAGCGCCCGGCCGTTGCCGCGGAGGACGGCGTTGCCGTCGCTCTGCATCCCGAGCGTGTACTGGCCGTTCGACGACTGGATCGACTTGCCCGAGGTGAGTCGGGCGCCGGACGCCAGGGTGGCGCCGGAGTCGGCCACCGGGGTCGCGACGGCGGTCCCTCCGCCCTTGGCCATCAGCGTGAGAGCGGCCATGGTGCCGTTGAAGACGTCGGAGTCGCCGGGGAACGGTCCCGTCGACGACCACTGCCAGAGCGTCCACTTCGACCAGCTCGCTCCGAGCGAGGCGGGCTTCGAGGAGGCGGTCGTGCTGCTCGGGTACTGGGCGACGAAGAACGGGTTGGCGGAGAACGCGCGGCTGCTGCCGGTGCAGGTGTTCCACCAGTTGGCCGTGGTGTAGATCGCGGGGCGGGTGCCCGTCTTGGCGAGGACGGTGTTCGAGAAGTCGGCGATCCACTTCACCATCGCGGCGGGGCTGAGGCCCCAGCAGGTGCCGTTGTAGCCGTACTCGACGTCGAGGAGCGGGGGGAGCGTCTTGCCGTCGGCCGACCAGCCGCCGCCGTTCTTGACGAAGTAGGCCGCCTGCGCTGCGCCCGACGACGTGTTCGGCGTCGCGAAGTGGTACGCGCCACGGACCAGGCCGGCCGCGTAGGCGCCGTTGTACTGGCCGGCGAACCTGCTGCTGGAGTAGGTCGTGCCCTCGGTCGCCTTGATGTAGGCGAAGCGGGCGCCCTGGGAGTACAGCGACTTCCAGTCGACAGTCGGCTGGTAGGCGCTGACGTCGAGGCCCTTGACGCCGGCGGGCCACGTCTTCGTCGCGACCGCCTTGGCCTGCGCCTGCATACGGAGCTTCGGGGTCGCCGTGGTCGGTGCCTTGAGCGCCGCAGGATCGGACGCGGGGATCGTCGATCCCATGGAGTGGTCGCCGGCCTTGTTCTGGGCCGCGAGCGACGGGTCGTCGGCGCCGACGTCGAGGCCGGTGCCGGTCGTGCTGCCGGTCGAGCTGCCTGCTCCGGTGTCGGTCGCGCTGCCGGTGGCGGGCGCGGCCGTCGGGGCCGCGGTCTGCGCCGGTGCGGCGGTCGGCGAGGCGACGGGCGTCGCTGCTGCCGCCGGTGTCGCCGTGGCCGTGGCTGCCGGCGTCGCTGCCGGCGTGGCCGCCGCGGCCCGGGCTGGAGTCAGCGGCCCGGCGACGCCGGTGACGGCGCCGGCGGCGATCACGATGGCGGCGCCTGCGGTCGCGGCGGAACGGATGAACGAAGTCATGGGTCTCCCTGAAGTCGGCTCAGGCGCACCCCTAGTACACCGGGCCGGACTCGTCGAGGCTAACCAGCGGGGGACACGATGTACACCCCCCGAACGAGTCCCACGAGTAACAACAGCCCCACGCGTATCAGGGCGAAAGCGCCGCTGATCAGGGATTCAGCCGTTCTGCGCTCGGAGCGCGAGAGTCCCGATCTCGAGGCCGAGGGCCTGCTCGAGAGCCCGGCGGACGAGCGTGTCCCGCTCGGTCGGGGTGCGGTAGCCGACCAGTGCGTAGGCGGTCGTGCTGTCGATCAGGGCGAACAGCTCGAGCGCGGTGGAGTCCGTGTCGAAGGCGCCCGCGGACCCCTCGTCGCGGAGCTGCCCCAGGATCTCGCCGGCGAAGGCGTGCCACGCGTCCATCTCGTCGCGGGCTGCCTGGCCGAGCTCCGGCATCCTGCGCCCCACGCTCCAGGCGTCGGCCCAGACGGCGCCGACGGCGTCGCGGCCGGGGTCGAGGAGGGTCGTCACGAGCCGGGCCAGGCGGTCGAGGCCGGTCGGCGCAGGATCGACGAGGGTGCGGACCTCGTCGAGCTCGCCCGAGACGATGGTGCGGAACGTGGCCGCGGTGAGCTGCTCCATGGAGGGCTCGTAGTGGGCGACCAGCCCCGAGGCGACGCCGACGCGCTTCGCGATCGCGCGGAGCGTCAGGGCGGTGAGGCCGCCCTCGAGGGCGAGGTCGCGCGCGGCGGTGGTGATCTGCTCGCGCCGGGCGGCCGGGGGGAGGCGTCGCCGACCCTCGGCGGGGCTGGTGGTCATGCCTCGAATGGTAGCCCGCGGCTCTGGTGCGGGCAGTTCGTTGATCGTATGATCAACAGAAGTCGCGCCACCGGGCGACGACGAACCGAGGAGGCCCGCCCGTGCAGCTCATCACCGCCGCCGTCCCGTCAGCGCCGCTGCGAGGGGCGGATCCTGCCCGGCGCCCGCCCGTCACCGTCGGCCTCGTGCAGTTCCGCTGGCAGCCCGACGCCGCCGCGCACCTCGCCGAGCTCCGCGAGGGTGTCCGGCTGGCCGCCGGCGCGGGAGCCCGGATCGTCTTCCTGCCCGAGCTGACCCTCCGCCGCTACCCGGGAGACAGCCCGGCGACAGGCACGCCGAAGGACGACGCCGAAGACCTCCTGGCCGGCCCCACCTTCGCGTTCGCCGCCGCTGCCGCCCTGGAGTCGGGCGTCTTCGTCCACGCCTCGCTCTACGAGCGCCCCTCCGACGACGACCTCCCGGACGACCCGCGCGGCTACAACACGGCGATCCTCGTCGACCCGTCGGGCACCCTGATCGGCCGGACGCGCAAGACCCACATCCCGATGAGCGCGGGCTACTACGAGGACACCTTCTTCCGACCCGGCACCGACGACGAGCCGCACCCCGTCTACGCGCCGGACGGCCTCGGTGCCCGGGTCGGGCTCCCGACCTGCTGGGACGAGTGGTTCCCCGAGCTGTCGCGGGCCTACGGCCTCAACGGCGCCGAGATCCTCGCCTACCCGACCGCGATCGGCTCGGAGCCGACCTTCCCCGACTTCGACACCCGCGACATCTGGCGACACGTCATCACCGCGAACGGCATCACGAGCGGCCTGTTCATGGTCGTGCCGAACCGCTGGGGCGACGAGGGCGACATCGCCTTCTACGGCTCGTCGTTCATCTCCGACCCGTTCGGCCGCGTCCTCGTCGAAGCGCCCCGCGACGCCTCGGCCGTGCTCGTCGCCGCCCTCGACATGGAGCAGCGGGAGGAGTGGCTGCGGCTGTTCCCGTTCTTCGTGACGAGGCGGCCCGACCAGTACGCGGCGCTCACGGCGCCGATCGACGAGGGGCGCGACGGCTACGGGGCCGTGGCTGCTGCTGCGGACGCTGCGTCCGCCCGGACCTCGCCCGGGGCACCCGGTGAGTGACTGGCGCATGCCCGCCGAGACGGCACCGCACGAGCGCACCTGGATGGCGTTCCCGCGCGCGGGCCGCACGCTCGGCGACGACCCCGACTCCGCCGAGGAGGCCCGCGCCGCCTGGGCCGCCGTCGCCCACGCGGTCGCCGAGTTCGAAGAGGTGACGATGCTCGTCGACCCGTCCGCCTCGGGCGACGCCCGGCGGCACCTCTCCTCGTCGATCGAGCTCGTCGAGACGCCCCTCGACGACTTCTGGATCCGCGACTCCGGCCCCACCTTCGTGCTGCCGACCGACGGATCGCCCCGGCTGGGAGCGGTGGACTGGATCTTCAACGGCTGGGGCGCACAGCCCTGGGCCTCCTGGGAGGCCGACCGCGAGATCGGAGCGTTCGTCGCGGCGCGGGCCGGGGCGGGCATCCTGCCGTCGCTGCTCGTCAACGAGGGCGGCGCCGTCCATGTCGACGGCGAGGGGACCGTGCTGGTCACGGAGACCGTGCAGCTCGACCCCGGCCGGAACCCCCACGCCGACCGCGCCCGCGTCGAGGCCGAGCTCGCGCGCACCATCGGAGCCACGCACGTGATCTGGCTGCCGCGCGGGCTCACCCGCGACTACGACGAGCTCGGCACCCGCGGCCACGTCGACATGGTGGCGACCATCCCGTCGCCCGGGGTGCTGCTGCTGCACGCGCAGACCGCAGCCGCCCACCCCGACCACGAGGTCACGCGGTCGCTCCGCGACCTGCTGTCGGGGCAGCAGGATGCCGCCGGCCGGTCCTTCGAGATCGTCGACCTCCCGGCTCCGGCGGAGCTCCGCGACGAGCACGGGTTCGTCGACCACAGCTATGTGAACCACCTGGTGGTGAACGGCGGCGTCATCGCGTGCGGTTTCGGCCAGCCGGCCTCCGACGAGCGGGCCGCCGCGATCCTGCGCGAGGTCTATCCCGGTCGCCGGGTCGTGACGGTCGACGCCCGCCCGGCCTTCGCGCGGGGCGGCGGGATCCACTGCATCACGCAGCAGCAGCCGGCCCTGGTGTAGCCGGGCGCGCTCGCACCCCGGTCCGTCGGCGGAACCTCGCTCCGCGGGGGCTCGGGCGCCGGTCGGGGGTGCGGCGCTGGACGGGGGTGCGGCGCGGCGCGGCCTCAGCCGACGGTGACGCAGGGGTCGTCGGGCGTGCGGCCGGCGGCCAGCGCCTCGACGAACCGGCGGTCGTGCGCGAGGCGGGCTGCGGCGTCCTGTCCCGGGTGCCCGTGGCCCGGGACCACCCAGGCTGCGCGTCGGACGAGGGGCTCGAGCGCGTCGAGGCCCCGGGCGTAGGCCGCGACCGGGTCGGGTCCGTCCTCCGGGAGAGGAGGCTCGACGTCGCTCAGCATGTCTCCGGCGAGCAGGATGCGCTGCTCGGGCAGCCACGCGGCCGTGTGCCCCGGGATGTGCCCGTCGTGCACCAGGAGCTCCACGCGGGGTCCTGGCCAGGGCAGGATCGCCGCAGAGCCGTCCGCACCGGGCTCGACGGCGCGCACCCGCCCGACGAGCGCCTGCAGGTCGACCCGCCAGGGTCCGAGCTCGTCGAGGATCGCGTCCTGCCCGGCGGCAGCCCGCCTGGCCGTCTCCGCGGACGCCCACCGCGGGACGTCGCCGAAGCGGTGGTGCCAGAGCAGGTGGTCGAAGTGGGCGTGCGTCGACAGCCCGGCGGCCGGCCTCAGGCCGAGGTCGTCGAGGTCGTCGGCCAGCGCCTCGAGCTCGTCGACCTCCCACGCCGGGTCGACGAGGAGGCAGCCGCCGCCGGGAGACACGACCACCGTGCTGGTGGTCGTGTCGCGGCGGCCGGTGGCGACGAGCACCCCGGGGACGAGTTCACGGAGGCGTCTCAGCGGAAGACCGGCCCCGTCGACTTCTCGAGATCGTGCGCCATGGCCTCGTTGTCGCGGCGGGTGCGCCTGCCGGCGACCCAGAACAGCACGCCGACGACGATGAAGACGACGACCGGCACGAGCTCGGTGAGGAGGTAGACGCCCCCTTCGTCGGCCGACCACCCGTCGGGGTGGAAGCCCTTGCCGAACCAGTCGAAGAACGCACCCGGCGCCATCAGCTGGACGACAGTGAAGGCGAGCAGGGCCATGAGCACGACAGTCAGGATGCGGTAGGCCGGCATCCGGTACGGCCGCGGCACGTCGGGGTGGCTGCGGCGGAGCTTCCAGAGCGAGGGGAAGATCAGCAGGTAGCTGATCAGGGTCGTCGAGATCGTCACACCGAGCACCGCGCCGAAGAACTTCGCCGCGTCGCCGCCGGTGATGGTGTTCGCCAGCACGAGGACGAGGGTCGACACGATGCCGCTGAAGATGTTGACGCGGACGGGGGTGCCGAGTCGCTCGCTGATGACCCCGAGGAACCGCGGTGCGGCCCCGTCGTAGCCCGAGACGGCGAGAGCGCGGTCGGAGCCCATGATCCAGGTGACGCCCGAGGTGAGCACGCAGATCACGAAGACGATGCCCATCACGCCGCCGATCGCCGCCCCGGCACCGGTGAGCTCCGGCCCGGCCTTCGTGACCTGGCCGCCGTAGACGGTGAACACGGTCTTGATCGCGTCGACGAAGCCGCCGAAGTTCGTGACCTGACCGAGCGGCAGGACCAGCAGGATGCCGAGGATCGGGACCGCGTAGAGCAGGAACGAGAACACGGCCGAGCGGGCGATCGCGAACGGCACGTCTCTGGTGCTGTCCTTCATCTCCTCGCCGGCGCTGCTCGGGAGCTCGAAGCCGACGTAGTTGAACAGGAGGACGCCGACGAGGGCGACGAAGCCGCCGGCCGTCGGGACGTACGCCCCGGCGGAGAGTCCGTGCACGCCGTTCTGAGCCGCGTAGATCGCGACGGTCACCACGAAGAGGCCGAGCAGCAGGAACCGCGCGAACGCGCCGATCGTCGTGATCCACTTGCCGACGCGGAACGACAGGACGGCCGCGAGCACCGCGACCCAGATGAAGGGGATCGTGATCAGGTAGAAGACCGGCGTCGAGAAGCTCTTGCCGTCGTTGAAGAACACCTGCAGGGCGTACGCGCCCGAGAAGGCGAGCGTCCCGCCGAGCCACACCGGGTTGGTGACCCAGTACAGGAAGTTGTTGATGGCGCCGGCGAGGTGGCCGAACGCCATCCTGGTCCAGAGGTAGGGGCCGCCCTCCTGCGGGAACGCGGTGCCCAGCTCGGAGAACAGCAGCGCCTGCGGGATGAAGAAGACCACCGCCAGGACGACCATCCACGTGAAGGCCTCACCGCCCGAGGCGGCGACTGTGGCGATCGTGTCGACGCCGACGATGGTGCAGATGAGGAAGAACAGGATGTCGAACCGGCCGAAGTGCCGCTTCAGCTTGCTGCTCTCTCGCGCCGCGGGGGCGAGAGCCGGTGCCTGGAGATCGAGTGCCATGGTGTGCCGAGCCTCTTCTGTGTCGTGACGCGGATGCGCCTGGGGACAGGACGGGTGTGGAGCGGGGCAGAGCGTGCGGTACTTCGACGGAGCTGTTCAGTTGTGGTGGTGCCGGTGGTGCGAGCGGGGGTGCTGCGGGTGGTGGCAGGTGGTGCGGGGAGTGGTGGAGTCAGGAGACCGAGACGGGGGCCGGGACTGCGGAGCCGTCGGCTCCGGCGCTCTCGAGGTCGGCGGCGATCTCGTCGGCCAGGCGGTGTCCCATGCGGATCGCGCCGTCGACGTGCTGGAAGCCGAGTCCGGCGATGTCGCTCGACCCGAACCGGATGGGCCCGACCGGCGTGTGCTGGTCGGCGCCGTAGCGGGTGAGACCGCCGAGATCGTAGCTGGCGGCGTAGGCGCCCTGGGTCCACTCCTCGGCGGCCCAGTCGCTCTCGTAGTACACGACCGGCTCGGCGGCCTCAGGCCCGTAGTACGAGGCGAGGGACGCCAGGATCCGGGCCCGGCGCTCTTCGGGATCGAGGGCCAGGAGGGCATCCGCCTTCTCGTCGGAGACGAACCCCACGAGGGTGCCGCGGGTCTCGCCGTGGTTGCTGTTGTCGTACGCCTCGTGGACGAGCTGGTAGGGGCTGAACGCCGTGCCGGAGAGCCCGGCCTCTCGCCAGAACGGTGTCTCGTAGGTGGCGTGGACCTTGATCACGAGGCCCAGCGAGAGGTGCTGCTGCAGCTGGTAGCGGCGACGGGGGAGCTGCGGGTCGTAGGTGATGCGGTCGTACAGGTTCGGCGGCACGGCGACGACCGCCTGCCGCGCTGCGACCCGGAGGTCGTCGGTGACGGCGGTGACGCCCTCGTCGGACCACTCCAGCCGTCGCACGGGCTGGTCGAGGACGACCCGGTCGCCGAGGCGCGCGGCCAGCGCGAGCGGGACGCCCTGCAGGCCGCCGACCACGCGGCGGTCGAGGATGAAGTCGGCGTCGACGAGGTTCGAGAAGCTGCCGGCGCTCGCCGCCATGAGGAGAGCCTGCAAGGCCGAGAACGCGTGGGCCGGCTTCGTGAGCATGGCGTCGGCGATGAAGAGCGCGATGTTGTCGCGCGCCTCCTCGTCGTCCGACTGAGTGGCGAGCCAGTCGCGGAACGAGACGGTGTCGAGCTCGCGGGCCTGCGGGTGTGTCCAGGGCGCGTCGGGGTCGGTCTGGGCCGTCAACTCGTCCATCACGGCGATGAGGCGCTCGATCTCGGCCTCCGTCGTGGGGTTCGCCGGGAAGATGTCGCCGGTGAAGCGCTTGGCTGCGCCGTCGCGGCCGACGTAGACGCTCTCGCCGTCGCGGTAGCGCTCGTAGGTCGGCAGGCCGAGCTCGTCGAGCGACGCGAGCAGGGCCGTCTGGTCGGGCGAGACCCACTGGCCGCCGATCTCGTACATCTGCCCGTCGATGGAGTTCGTCCAGAGGCGTCCGCCGACGCGGTCGCGCGCCTCGAGGACGATGACCGACAGCCCGCGGGCGGCGAGGTCGGTGGCGGCGGTCAGGCCGGTCGCGCCGGCACCGATGACGACGACGTCGGCGGTGACGTCGGTGGGGGTGGTGATGTCGCTCATGGGATCGCCTTCGGTGCTCGGGTGGCGGGGGAGGGGTGCGGTGCGGCGGGCAGGACTAGTGCGCGCTCATGACGTGCTTGATGCGGGTGTAGTCGTCGACGGAGTACGACGACAGGTCTTTGCCGTAGCCCGACTGCTTGAAGCCGCCGTGGGGCATCTCGGCCGCGAGCGGGATGTGGGTGTTGATCCAGACGCAGCCGAAGTCGAGTTCACGTGCGAACCGCTCGGCCGTCGTGTGGCTGTCGGTCCAGACGCTGGAAGCGAGAGCGTACCGGACGCCGTTCGCGAGGTCGAGGGCCTCGTCGGCCGTCTCGAACGACTGCACGGTCAGCACCGGGCCGAACGTCTCGTCCTGCACGATCGCGTCGTCCTGGCGGACGTCGGCGATCACGGTCGGCGCGTAGTAGAAGCCGGTGTCGCCCACCCGGAAGCCGCCCGTCCGGACGGTCGCGTGGTCGGGCAGGCCCTCGATCGCCGCGCTGACCTGGGCGAAGTGCCTGGCGTTGTTCAGCGGGCCGTAGAAGGCGTCGTCGACGTTGCCGGTGATGGTGTTCTCGGCGGCGGCGACCAGGGCTTCGACGAAGGCGTCGTGGACGTCGCGGTGCACGATGATCCTGGTCGCGGCGGTGCAGTCCTGACCGGCGTTGAAGAACCCGGCCTGCGTGACGGCCTCGGCGACGGCGGTGAGGTCGACGTCGGGGAACACCACGACCGGCGCCTTGCCGCCGAGCTCGAGGTGGACGCGCTTGAGGCCGGCGGCGCCGGAGGTCGCCACGGCGCGGCCGGCCCGGACGCTGCCCGTGATGGCGACGAGGCCCGGGGTGGGGTGCTCGGTCAGCAGGGAGCCCGTGGAGGCGTCGCCGAGGACGACGTTGAAGACGCCGTCGGGCAGGATCCCGCGGGTCAGCTCGGCCAGGACCAGCGTCGACTCCGGCGTCGTGTCGCTCGGCTTCAGCACGATCGTGTTGCCGGCGGCCAGGGCGGGCCCGATCTTCCACAGGGCCATCATGAGCGGGTAGTTCCACGGGGTGACCTGGGCGACCACGCCGATGGGCTCGCGGCGGACCGACGAGGTCAGGCCCTCGAGGTACTCGCCCTGGGCGAGACCGGTGGCCTGCCGTGCGGCACCGGCGAAGTAGCGGAGCTGGTCGGCGCCGACCGCGACCTCCTCGGAGGCGATGAGGTGCTTCGGCTGGCCGGTGTTGCGGTGCTGCGCCTCGACGAGCCGGTCGGAGTCCGCCTCGAGCGCGTCGGCCAGGGCGAGGAGCGCCTTCTGCCGCTCGCTCGGGGTGGTGCGCTTCCAGGCGGGGAAGGCGGCGTCGGCGGCTGCCATCGCCGCGTCGACGTCGGCCCGGTCGGAGACCGGCGAGACGGCGACGACCTCCTCGGTCCGCGGGTCGACCACGTCGAGCGTGGCCTCGCCGTGGGCCTCGACGAACTGGCCGCCGATGAAGTTCTGCAGGGTCTCGTGGGGCATGGTCTTCTCTCTGTCGCCGCTCGGGTCAGCTCGCCGGAAGGAGCGTGTAGGTGGTGTCGAGGTACTCGTGGATGCCCTCGGCCCCGCCCTCCCGGCCGAGGCCGGACGACTTGACGCCGCCGAAGGGCGCCGAGGCGTTCGACACGACGCCGGTGTTGAGGCCGAGCATGCCGGAGCGGAGGCTCGTGATGAGCCGGTGCCCGCGGGCCAGGTCGCGCGTGAAGGCGTAGGAGACGAGACCGAACTCGGTGTCGTTCGCCAGCCGCACCCCCTCCTCCTCGGTCTCGAAGGTGCTGATCGCGGCCACGGGTCCGAAGATCTCCTCGCGGAGGAGCCGGGTGCCGGGCGTGATGCCGGTGAGGACGGTGGGCTGGAAGAACGTGCCGGGGCCGTCGACGGCCGCACCTCCGGTGGCGACGGCGGCCCCTCGGGAGACCGCGTCGTCGACGAGCTCGGCGTTCTTCGCCACGGCGGCGTCGTTGATGAGCGGGCCGATGGAGACGCCCTCGTCCGTGCCGCGGCCGACCGCGAGCTCGCGGACCTTCGCCGTCAGCTTCTCGGCGAACTCGTCGGCGACGCCCCGCTGCACGAAGAACCGGTTGGCGGCGGTGCAGGCCTCGCCGATGTTGCGGAACTTCGCCAGCATGGCGCCCGCGACGGCGGCATCGACGTCGGCGTCGTCGAACACGAGGAACGGCGCGTTCCCGCCGAGCTCCATCGACGTGCGCAGCACGTTGTCGGCCGCCTGCTTGAGCAGGATCTTCCCGACCGGAGTCGAGCCCGTGAAGCTCACCTTGCGCAGCCGGTCGTCGGCCATCACGGCGGAGGCGACGCCCGACGAGTCGGTCGTCGTCACGACGTTGACCACGCCCGCGGGCACGCCGGCCTCGATCAGGAGGGCGGCGAAGTAGAGGCTCGTGAGCGGCGTGAGCTCGGCCGGCTTCAGCACCACCGTGCATCCTGCCGCGAGAGCCGGCGCGATCTTGCGCGTGGCCATGGCGAGGGGGAAGTTCCACGGCGTGATGAGCAGGCACGGCCCGACGGGCCGGTGCGACACGATGGTCGTGCCGGTGCCCTCGGGGTTCGTGCCGTACCGCCCGGAGATGCGCACCGCCTCCTCCGAGAACCAGCGGAGGAACTCGGCGCCGTAGGTCACCTCGCCTCGCGCCTCGGCGAGCGACTTGCCCATCTCGACGGTCATGAGGAGGGCCAGGTCTTCGCGGTGCTCGGTCGCGAGGTCGAAGGCCCGCCGCAGGATCTCGCCGCGGACGCGCGGGGCGGTGGCGGCCCAGTCGTCAGCGGCCGCAGCAGCCGCATCGAGCGCGGCGACGGCGTCGGCGGGGGTCGCGTCGGCGACGCGGGCGAGCTCCCGGCCCGTCGCCGGGTCGATCACGGCGAACGTGTCGCCGGCCGAGGCGTCGCGCCAGACGCCGTCGATGAGCAGCCCGGTCGGGACGCTCTCGAGGAGGGCGCTCTCGCGGGTCGAGCCGGAAGCCGAGCCGGATGTCGAGCCGGATGTCGAGCCGGAAGCCGAGCCGGACGCCGAGGTCGATGCGGTGGTGGTCACGCTGCCTCCAGGGCCTGGGCGAGGACGTCGAGTCCCTCGTGGAGCAGCTCGTCGTCGATGGCGAGCGGCGGCAGGAACCGGATCACGTTGCCGAAGGTGCCGCAGGTGAGCAGGATCACGCCGTTCTCGTGGCAGTGCTTCGCGATCCGGCCGGTGAGCGCGGGGTCGGGCTCGCCAGTGAGCGGATCGACGAGCTCCATGGCGATCATGGCGCCGCGGCCCCGGACGTCGCCGATGCGCGGATCGCCGGCCTGCAGCTCGAGGAGCCGCGACTTCATGACCGTCTCGATGGCGGCGGCCCGCTCGAGCAGCCCGTCGTTCTCGTACGACTCGATGGCGGCCAGCGCGGCGGCGCAGGCGAGCGGGTTGCCGCCGTAGGTGCCGCCGAGGCCGCCCACGTGCGGGGCGTCCATGATCTCGGCCCGGCCGGTGACGGCCGAGAGGGGCAGGCCCCCGGCGATGCCCTTGGCCGTGACGATCAGGTCGGGCACCAGGCCCTCGTGCTCGGACGCGAAGAAGCGCCCGGTGCGGGCGAAGCCCGTCTGAACCTCGTCGGCGATGAAGACGACGCCGTTCTCGGCCGCCCAGGCGGACAGCGCCGTGAGGAAGCCGGGCGCCGGGACGATGAAGCCGCCCTCGCCCTGGATCGGCTCGATCATGATCGCGGCGACCGAGGAGGCGCCGACCTGCTTCTCGATCATCGCGATCGCCTCGCGGGCGGCGTCGGGGCCGGAGAGCCCGTCGCGGTAGGGGTAGGAGAGCGGCGCGCGGTAGATCTCGGGGGCGAACGGCCCGAAGCCCGACTTGTAGGGCATCGCCTTGGCGGTGAGCGCCATGGTGAGGTTCGTGCGCCCGTGGTACGCGTGGTCGAAGGCGATCACGGCCTGACGGCCCGTGTACGAGCGCGCGATCTTCACCGCGTTCTCGACCGCCTCGGCGCCTGTGTTGAACAGCGCGGAGCGCTTGTCGTGGTCGCCCGGCGTGAGGCGGTTGAGGGCCTCGGCCACCTCGACGTAGGAGTCGTAGCCGGTGATCATGAAGCACGTGTGCGTGAAGCGCGCGACCTGGTCTTGCACGGCCTCGACGACGCGGGGTGCGGCGTTGCCGACGCCCGTGACTGCGATGCCGGTGCCGAAGTCGATGAAGCTGTTGCCGTCGACGTCGACGAGCACGCCGCCGCCCGCCACGTCGGTGAAGACGGGCAGAGTGATGCCGACGCCGCGGGCGACGGCCCCCGACTTCCGTTCCAGCAGTTCGCGGGAGCGGGGCCCCGGCACCTCGGTCACCAGTCGTCGGCGCTGGGGGAGCGAGGGCCCGCCCACGCTCCGGCCCGGGACGTAGGGAGAGGCGTCGCTCTGGTCGACGATCGTCATGGGGCCTCCTCAGGCGGTCTGGTCGGTGCGCGGTTCGTTCAGACGCCAACTTAGGGAGTACCGGCGACAGACGGATTGCCATTTCGGCAATCTGTGGACAGTCGGTGGCCCGAGCGGCAGGTGGGGATAACCTTCGACGGTGCAGACCACGACGCCCCCGACCGTCCGCGGCCTCCTGGGCGAGCCGGTGCTCCGCCTGATCCCGCGCCTGACCGGCCGCGCGCTCGACACCGCGATCGACTGGGTCCACAGCTCCGACCTCACCGATCCCACGCCGTTCCTCGCCGGCGACACGATGCTCCTGACGACGGGCACGCAGTTCCCGCCCGAGGACGACGACGACTACTACCGCGCCTATGTCGACCGCCTCGTCGACGCCGGCGTCGTCGCCCTCGGCTTCGGCCTCGAGGTCATCCGCGAGGGCACCCCGCTGCCGCTCGTCGAGGCGTGCGCCGCGCGCGAGGTGACGCTCGTCGAGGTCCCCTACGAGATCCCCTTCATCGCCCTGATCCGCTGGGTGGCCGACCGCATCACCGCCCGGGAGCGGGAGCGCGACGCCTGGACGCTGCGGGCGCAGCGGGCCGTCTCCGTCGCGGCGCTCACCTCGGGGACCCTGCCGGCCGTCGCGCGAGCGCTCGCCGAGCAGGTGGCCGGAGCCGTCGTGATCCTGTCGTCGACGGGCGAGGTCGTGCTGGAGGAGCGCGCGGTCGCGGTCGACGTGGCGGCACTCGGAGAGGAGGGGCGCAGGATCCTGGCCCGCGGCTCTCGCGCGAGCGTCGACGTCGCGCTCCCCGGCTGGCACGGGTTCGCGACCGCCCAGACGCTCGGGCCCCGCGGCTCCCTCCGCGGAGCCATGGGCGTCGCCGGCGCCGGCAGGAACGACGTGGCGATGCAGGCCGTCGTCACCAGCGCCGTCGCGATCGCCGAGGTGCTCCTGCGGTACGGCGACTCCGAGCGGCACCTCGAGCAGCGGCTCGGCTCCGTAATCGTGCGCCTGCTCCTCGACGGGCAGGTGGGCGGAGCCGCGGCAGTGGCGGGCGAGTTCCGCGACGACCTCCCGGAGGCGCTGCGCGTCGGGATCCTGGTCCCGGAGCCCGACGTCACCTCGGCAGCGAGGGCCCGACTCGTCGACGGCATCGTCCGGGGCCGGGTCGCCTTCGTCGACGACCGGGGCGACCGCATCGTGTTCGTGATCGAGGCCGACGAGGTCGAGTCGCTCGTGGAGGTCGCCGGCCGGAGCGCCGCGTTCGACGGCGTCGCGGTGGGCCTGTCGGCAGTCCTCGCCCCCGTCGAGGCGCCGGCCGGGCTCGCCCAGGCGGCCCGCGTCCTCTCGCAGAACCCCGGGCCGGGAGTGACGGTCTTCGGCGAGTCGGCGGGAGGGCTGCTCGACGACCTGTGGTCGCCCGCGGCCGAGAACCTCGCGCAGAAGCGCCTGGCGGTGCTGGCCGACGAGGCCGGCGACCTGGTCGCCTGCTCGCGGGTCTGGCTAGCGCACAACGGCCACTGGGAGTCCGCAGCGCGAGAGGCGGGGCTCCACCGCCACACCCTCAAGGCCAGGATCGCGCGGGTCGGCTCGCTCCTCGGCCTCGACCTCGACGAGTTCGCGGGCCGCGCCGAGCTGTGGGCGCTCCTGGAGGCGTCGCGCGCCTAGGAGCCGCCGACCAGCCAGAGCGGGTCGTCGACGTACCGCGCGGCGACCTCGACCGTGCCGGGCAGGTTCTCGTCCCACAGGTCGCTCGGCAGGGCGTCCGCCCGGTGCGTGGTGGCCCAGCCGAGCATGGTCAGCCGGCGCATCAGCGACAGGGCGCCGGCGATCTCGAGGTCGTCGCGGGTGAGCGGAGCGACGCGGCGGTAGCCGTCGAGCCACCGCGCGCCCATCTCGAGCGCCTCGGGCCGGTGCTCGTAGAACGTGAGCGCGGAGCCGAAGTCGTAGAGGAAGTAGCCGTGCCCGCAGTCGTCGAAGTCGATGATCGTCATGGCGCCCTCGTGCGTCATGACGTTCGAGGGCCGGAGGTCGGAGTGGATGAGGCCCCAGTGCGACGGCGCCCGCGGGACTCCCGACAGCGTCGCCCGAGCCGACAGCTCGGCGCGCTCGACGGTCGCGCGGTCGGCCTCGGCCAGAGGCGCACCCCGCCAGTCCCCCCACCGCGCCAGCCCGCCGGTCATGTCGTCGAGGGTCCAGGCGAAGCGCTGGAACCCCGTCGGCGGCTCCCACCCGCGAGCGTGCTCGTGCAGGCGCCCGGTGAGCTCGCCGATCTCGACGAAGTGGTCGGCGAAGTCCGTCTGGTCCTCCAGGATCGTCCCGGTGACGAAGTCGAAGCCGACGGCCGTCCAGGTCGCGCCCGAGTCGTCGGTCAAGAACTGCACCAGGTCGCCGTCGGCGCCGTGCCGGGGCGACGGCGTCGGGACGCCCGCGTCGCGCTGCAGGGCCTCGACCCAGAGCAGCTCGCTCCGGACGTGCTCGATGCTCTCGGCGTACCCGGGACGCCCGAGCCGGACGACGAGCGTGGCATCCTGCGCCTCGGTCACCTTGAAGGTCACGTTCTCGCTCACCGCGATGAGCGTCACCCCGACGCCGAGCTCCGGCAGCCCCCAGGCGCGGCGCACGCCCTCGAGCACCCACGTCGGCGCCGGGTCGCCGCGGCCGACGAGGTCGAAGGCGCTGAGGGAGCCGGTCGTCACGGGGGTGCTCGTCATGGCCACGAACATAGGGGCCGGGGCGCAGGATGCACGGGCCAGGCCCCGATCCTTTACCGGCCGTTCACGCCGGTAACACGCCATTCATCGAGCGGGCCGATCGTGTAACGTCCCGGCAACACGCGGCTCGTCCGCGGGCCACCGGCTCCTCGGAGAATGGAGTGGCACACCGACGACGACGGGACCACCATGGCCAGCACCGCATCCATCCTGGACGGCAACAGCTTCAAGGCCGAGGACGCCGACGGTCTCGACCCGCGGACGAGGGCGCTCACCGAGCGCCGCCGCGTGCTGGGATCGGCGTACCGCCTCTTCTACCGGCACCCCGTCGAGCTCGTGCGGGGTCGCGGGGCCCACGCGTGGGACGCCGAGGGCAACGAGTACCTCGACCTCTACAACAACGTCCCGAGCGTCGGTCACGCGCACCCGCGGGTCGTCGAGGCGGTCGCGCGCCAGATGTCGGAGCTCAACACCCACACCCGCTACCTGCACCCGGCGGTGCTCGACTACGCCGACGACCTCCTGTCGACGATGCCCGACGAGATCGACCGGGTGATGTTCGTCTGCACGGGTTCGGAGGCGAACGACCTCGCGCTCCGGGTCGGCCGCGAGTTCACCGGCGGCAGCGCCTGGATCGCGACGAGCGAGGCGTACCACGGCAACACCGCCCTGGTCTCGGCCCACTCGCCGTCCCTCCGCAACGGCGAGGAGATGGACCCGACCCTCCGCATCGTCGATCCGCCCGACACGTACCGCCTGGGCTCCGAGACCGCGGACGGCGCAGGATCCTGGTGGCTCACCCGTGTCGCCGAGGCGATCGCCGAGATCGAGTCGTCCGGCGACGGGTTCGCCGGGCTGATCCTCGACTCGTCGTTCTCGTCCGACGGGATCTTCCTCGGCGAGCCCGGCATGATCCGGGCCGCCCTCGATCTCGTCCACGCGCACGGCGGGGTCGTGATCGCCGACGAGGTCCAGCCCGGGTTCGGCCGGACCGGGGAGGCGTTCTGGGGATTCGACCGGCACGGGTTCGTGCCCGACCTCGTGACGACCGGCAAGCCGATGGGGAACGGGTTCCCGATCGCGGCGATGGCGGCCAGGCGCGAGGTGCTCGACGCGTTCGCGACCAGGCGCCCCTACTTCAATACGTTCGGCGGCAATCCGGTCGCGGTCTCGGCTGCGCAGGCGGTGCTCGACGTCCTCCGCGACGAGGGGCTCCAGGCCCGGGCGCTGTCGGTGGGGGCGCAGCTCCGCGACGCGCTCCGCGATCTCGGGCACGCGCATCCTGCGATCGGAGACGTCCGGGGATCGGGGCAGTACACCGGCCTCGAGATCGTGGCCGACCGCGAGACGAAGGAGCCCGGCACCGGGATCGCGCTCGACCTGCTCGAGGAGCTCCGAGACCGCCGCGTGCTCACGAGCGTCTGCGGGCCGAACAACTCCGTGCTCAAGCTGCGGCCGCCGCTGGCCTTCGAGGCCGGCGACATCCCGCGGCTGGTCGAGGCCCTCGACGGGTCGCTGACCGCGCTGGGCGTCTGACCCGCGTCCGGCGGCCGGGCGACGCGCGCACCGCCTCGTCCGGCCTCGCTAGCATTGCCGCACGCCGCACCGCCGGCCCACCACCCCGAGGAGTCCCGTGCCCCGCGACAACTCCGAACTCGCCGACCGCATCCGCCGCCTCATCGCGCGGTCGGAGCTCCGGGTGGGCGACCGCATCGGTTCGGAGCGCGCGATCGCGGAGCAGTTCGACGTGCCCCGGTCGGCTCTCCGCGACGCCCTCGAGGAGCTCGAGTCGCGAGCTCTGATCCGACGCACCATGGGCCGCACCGGCGGGGTCTTCGTCGCCGACGGCAAGATCGAGCGGCAGTTGAACACGATCCAGGGCGTGCCCGACATGCTGCGGCAGCAGGGGTTCATCGCGGCGACCGCCGTCCTCGCCGAGGGGATCGGAGTCGCGACGCCGTCGGAGCAGCGGAGCCTGGCGCTGGCCGAGGGGGAGAACGTCTTCCGGCTCCGTAGGCGCCGAGACGCCTCCGGCACGCCGCTCTCGCTCGACACGATGGTCCTGCCGATGCGGCTCGTCCCGGGGTTCCAGGAGCACGACCACAGCGACTCCGTCTACCGGCTCCTCGCTCGCGAGTACAGGATCGAGACGGCGCACTCCGACGAGACGATCGACGTCTCAGCCGCCACGGCCGAGCAGGCCGCTCTGCTGAACGTCGATGAGGGGGCGGCGCTCTTCGAGATCTGGCGCATCACCTTCGACGCGGGCGAGACGCCGATCGAGTTCTCGCACGACTTCTTCCGCGCCGACCGCACGCGGATCTCGCTCCGCCGCTACGGGGCCCGCTGGAAGCGCGCGACGTAGCGGCGGAGCCTTCGGCGGCCTGCCGCCCGACGTCTCACGGACGAGCCACCCAGCCGCGGCAGGGTGGCTTGTCCGCGAGACGTCTGGCGGCGAGCGTCACACGAGGTCGCGCTCCTTCTCGCTCGGCAGCGCGTCGCCGGGCGTGGGGACGATCTCCGCCTCCATGGCGTCGTACCCCTCCTCCTGCGGGTCGCGGTGCAGCCCGCCCGACAGCGCGTACTCCTCCTCGGGCGCCAGCACGAGGTTCTTCCGGCCGACGGTGGCGAACAGCACCAGCCCGACGACGTACACGAGCAGCATGATGACGATCGCCGACCACAGCGCCGGGTTCAGGATCTCGCCCACGAAGATCGCGAGACCGATGATCCCGGCGATGAACGCCCCGGCGAGACCCCATGGCGAGCGGTAGGGCCGCTTCGCATCCGGGTACTTCCGGCGCAGGATCACGAACGAGACCATCTGGAGCATGTACGACACGACCGCGCCCCACACCGCGATGTTCAGCACGATCCCGCCGCCACCGCCCGGCGTCGACAGCTCGGCAGCGACGAGCGCGGCGAACCCGACGACGCTCGCGACCGTGATCGCGATGACCGGTGTCTGCCTCTTCCCCGTGACGGAGAGGCCGCGCGGGTAGTAGCCGGCACGCGAGAGGGAGTACATGTTGCGTCCGGCGGCGAACATGATCCCCTGGAGCGAGGCGAGCAGGCCGACGAGCGCGAATGCTGAGAGCACTGCCGCGATCCTGTCGTCCGGGATGATCGCGCGGAACCCGTCGAGGATCGGCTCGACCGAGGCGCCGGCCGCCGTGCCGCCCAGCACGGCGGGGTTCAGCACCAGGACGATCGCGCCGCAGCCGATGAGCGTGACGAGGCCCCAGACGCTGGCCTTCGGGATGTCCTTCGTCGGGTCGTGAGCCTCCTCGGCGCTGAGCGGCAGCTCCTCGATCCCGAGGAACAGCCACACCCCGAAGGGCAGGGCGAAGAAGATCGGCAGGATCCCGTGCGGCAGAAAGGCTGTCATGCCCGGGTCGGGCTTCACGTCGAACAGGCTGCCGAAGTCGAGCCTCCCCGAGAACGCCGCCATCACGGCGAAGGTGATGAGCACCCCGATCGAGATCAGCGCGACGACGAGCGCGAAGCGGAACGACACCGCGGACCCGAGCGAGTTCAGCCCGATGAAGACGGCGTACAGGATGATCCACCACGCCCAGATCGGGAGGCTCGCTCCCGTGAGATCGGTCAGGATCGGGTCGGCGTACCCGGCCGAGAAGTACACGACCGCGGCCGTCGTCAGGACGTACTCGAGCGTCTCGGCGAGGCCGGTCACGAACCCTCCCCACGGCCCCATCGACGCCCTCGCGAACGAGTAGGCGCCGCCCGTGTGCGGCATCGCGGCGCTCATCTCGCCGATGGAGAAGATCATGCCGAAGAACATCACGACCACCACGGCGGAGGCGATCAGGAGTCCGCCCCATCCTGCGCTCGTGATCCCGGCGTTCCAGCCGGAGAAGTCGCCCGAGATCACGGCGGCGATCCCGATTCCCCAGATGCCCCAGAAGCCCGCCGTGCGGCGGAGCTGTCTCTTCTCGAAGTAGTTCGGATCGGCGCTCGTGTAGGTCACGCCGCGCGTGGTGCTGGTGCCGGTCGACATCATGGGTCTCCTGTTCGCAGCCTGGAACTCGTTGCGGACCATTGGAGCGGCTGGGAGCACGCCGGATGTCACCGCGGCGTGAATGGGTTGTAACGAGCGCGTTAACGAGTGCGGCTCAGGCGGACGACCCCCACTCGGGGGGTGGGCCGCACCGGGGTCGACCGATAGCGTGAGCCCGACAGCCAGGGGGGAACATGACGTCGAGTCGTTCGAGGGGACGTCGTGCCGCTCGGCTCGGCGCGGCACTGCTTCTCGCCTGCGCCGTGGCCGCCGGGGCGACTCTCGGGTCGTCGCTCGGGCCGGCGCTCGACGAGCCCGCCGTCGCCGGGACGGCCGGGAGCGCGAGCACGGCCGCCGCGACCGTCTCGCCTCGGGGCGTCAGCACTCTGCTCGCCTACCTCTCGGGTTCCACACCCGGCGTCGTCGTCGAGAACCTCTCCACCCGGCACTCGGTCCGGGTCCTTCCGACCCTCCACGTCACCGACCCGCAGATCGCTCCCGACGGGACGCTGCTCGCCTACACCGGACCGACGACCACTCCGGACGGTGCGGGCGCCGTCGACGCGGGCCTCTTCGTGACGCGGGCGGACGGGACAGGAGCGCCGCGCCTTCTCGCGACCCTGCCGACCGCCGCGGCCGTCGCAACACCCCGGTGGTCGCTCGACAGCTCGCGCATCGTCTACCAGCGGGTGGCCGCCGACGGCAGCCGGAAGACGGACGTGATCGACGTCCGCGGCGGCAAGACGCTCGCGTCTCTCTCGGGCGTCGGGACCGACGTCCGGTTCGGCTCGGACTCGTCGACGCTGGTCGACTCGGGCGGGCCTCGGAGCGTCGGGGCCTTCTACGCCGTGTCCTTCTCCGGGAGACGCACGCTGGTGGAGAAGAACAGCGCGTCGAGCGTCGACCGGCCCCACGACCTCGTGTACTCGCCGCAGGGCCGATTCTCGGTGTTCGTCCGCACGATGAGCAGGGCGGGTCGGGCGGACGACGACGCCCTCCAGGGCGTGACGGACAACGGCGACATCCTGCCGGACTCCATCTCGAGCATCAACGGCATGGGCTGGTCTGCCGACTCCGAGGACTTCTTCGTCAGCGCGAAGACGCTGGAGCCTCCCTTCACGGCGCCCTTCGGGCGATCGGCCCTCTACCGCATCGACCGCACCCGAGGGAACGTCGTCGCGGTGAACCCGAAGGCCACCGCCGACGAGACGTCGCTCTCGGTCGGCTCGGTCAGGAGGACCGCCCAGACCCCCGGTGCGCTCTTCAGCCCGCTCGCGCCGACTCGGCTCGTCGACACCCGGTCCGGCCTCGGTGCGGCCAAGGCCCGGCTCGGCTCGGGTCGCTTCCTGAAGGTGAGGGTCGCGGGCGTCAAGGGCGTTCCCTCAGGGGCGACAGCGGCCGTCCTGACGCTCACCGCCGTCCGACCCAGCGCGACGTCCTGGCTCGCTGCTTCTCCGGCGGCATCGACTCCGGTCGTGCCCTCCAAGGCGCTCGTGGCCCTCGCGCCCGGGCAGTCGTCGGCGAACACCATCACGGTGCCGCTCGGCGCCGGGGGAGCGATCGACCTCTACAACCGAGCCGGAACGACCGATGTCCTGGTCGATGTCGTCGGCTACTACGCACACGAACGGGGTTTCGCGTTCACGCCCGTCCGGCACATCCTGGTCGACGACAGCCGCACTGCCACCCGCCACCTCACGGCAGGCAGCGACTACGTGATCGCTGCACCGTGGCCCGTTCCGTACGACGCGACCGCCACGACCATCTCGGTCACCGTCATCCGGCCCGACCACGCGATGGTCGTCTCGATCGCCCCGCACCCGGTGTCGGGAGATCCGGTGAAGCCGCCCACGTCCCTTCTCCAGGTGCCGAAGGGGAAGACCGTCACCGCCACGACCACGGTGGCGATCGGGGGCGGCGGCCGGTACGACCTCTTCACCAACGCAGGATCAGCCGTCGTCCGGGTCGAGACGACCGGCTACTTCGCGCCGACGGCCACGAAGGCCTTCTTCCCCCTGTCTCCCCGGCGGATCCTCGACTCCCGGACCGGAGCCGGCGCGATTCCGGGCTCGGCCTCCGACCTCGGCACGGTCTCGGTCCACGTCGCCGGTGTCGCCGGAGTGCCGATCGACGCCAGTTCGGTCGTCCTCGACCTCACCGGACGGCGGTCGTCCAACACAGAGCCCGTGCCGGTCGACGAGATGACGAATCAGGTGCAGAGTGCCGACGAGTCGATGATCGACCTCGCCGGGAGGGCCATGACGACGAACTCGGTGACTCTCCCGGTCGATCGGGACGGCGACGTGGACCTCGACATCGAGGGCGCGCGGACCTACCTGCAGGCCGACCTCGTGGGCTACTTCACCGACTGATCCACTTCACCGACTGATCCACGCGGACCGGGTCTCGGCCTGCGGGCCACTCGCGACTCACGACCCGATCGTCGACTCGCGGATCACGAGGGTCGGCTCGATCGCCCTGGACTCGGGGGCGCCGCCCGAGATGAGCTCGAGCAGCGCCTGGCCGGCGAGCCTGCCGAGCTCTTCGAGCCGCAGATTCACGGTCGTGAGAGGCGGACGACTCGCCAGGGCCATCACGTTCCAGTCGTCGAACCCCGTGACGGCGATGTCGGTCGGCACGGCTTTTCCGAGCTCGCGCAGCCGGTCGCAGACGCCGCGGGCGATCTGGTCGGAGCCGCAGGCGATGCCGTCGAGGTCGGGGGAGCGGCGGAGGAGCAGATCGACCGCCTGCCGGCCCCAGCGCTCCGACCAGTCGCCGTGGAGGGGCGCCTCCACGAGAGCGTCGCCGAGACGGTCCGCGGCTGCGCGTGCGCGGACGACGGCAGCCTGGTGGTGAAGGGGGCCGGCGACGTAGGCGACGCGTCGGCGTCCCGTCGACAGGAGATGGTCGGCGAGGAGTTCGGCGCCCCGGCCGTCGTCGAGCGAGATCGACACGTCGTCCGGATCGGTCGACGGCGTGTACGCGTAGACGACGGGCATCCCGGCGCTCACCGGCGGCCTCGGGTCGGAGCTCCGGCCGGTCACGATGATCCCGTCCACGCGCCTCGAGGCGAGGGACCGAAGGTAGTGCTGCTCGCGGACCGCGTCGTCGCGGGTGTCGCACATCAGGACGGCGATCTGACCGGCGCTCAGGACGTCCTCGGCCCCGAGCATGACGGGGATGCTGAACCGCCCGAACGAGTCGGTGGTGATCATGCCGACCGTGTAGCTGCGGCCCGACGAGAGGGCCCTCCCGCGCGCGTCCATCATGAAGCCGAGCTTCTGCGCGGCCTCTCGCACACGGGCCCTCGTCTCCTCGCGGAGCTGTCCCGTGTCGTTGAGCGCCTTCGACGCGGTGCCGATCGAGACGCCCGCGAGGGCCGCGACATCGGTGATGCGGACCACCGGGGCGGCTGTCTGCTCCTGTGTCACGGCAATCCCTTTCCGTCCTCGAGCGCAGGATGACGCGCCACCTGTCGTGCACAGAAGCATAGGTCCCCCGGGTTTTCCACAGCGTGAGATCGATGCTTGTGTCTCTCCGAGCGTCAGGCATACAGTGAAGCCAGAAAACGTATTCCGTACCGTTCGAAGGAGCAGCATGACCGCAACGACGCCGTCCGCCACGTCGACCCTGGGCGCGCCCCTCAGGGCCCAGCCCGTCGAGCCGACCGCGAACGCGACCGCCGCTCTCCACCCGCTCGAGGGAGGCGACGCGCAGATCACATCGGGTTTCTGGGCTCTTCGGCAGCAGCGGAACGGCGCGGCGGCCATCCGCGAGGCGTACGACCTCCTCGAGAAGGCGGGCAACTTCGACAACCTCCGCATCGCCGCGGGTACCGCGACGGGCGAGGCCCGCGGGCCGATCTTCATGGACAGCGACGTCTACAAGTGGCTCGAGGCTCTGGCTTTCGAGTACGGCAGGGCGCCGTCCGACGACCTCCTCGAGATGCAGCGCGAGGTCACGGCGCTCGTGGCTTCCGCCCAGGCC
The DNA here is from genome assembly GCF_039537585.1 of Frondihabitans peucedani. Classification (NCBI taxonomy): domain Bacteria; kingdom Bacillati; phylum Actinomycetota; class Actinomycetes; order Micrococcales; family Microbacteriaceae; genus Frondihabitans; species Frondihabitans peucedani. The sequence goes on along the minus strand of NZ_BAABAU010000001.1, from coordinate 1,543,822 downwards.
GACGACGGCTACCTCGACTCGGTGCCGCAGATCCAGGGCGGAGTGGCGGGCCGCTACACCGACCTGCCCTGGAGCCACGAGATGTACTGCGCCGGCCACCTCTTCCAGGCTGCGGTCGCCCAGGTCCGCGCCACCGGCGACACAGGTCTGCTCGACGTCGCGGTCAGGCTCGCCGATCACCTCGACGCCACCTTCGGGCCCGACAAGCGCACCGACATCGACGGTCACCCCGTCGTCGAGATGGGCCTCGTCGAGCTCTTCCGCGTCACAGGCGAGCGCCGCTACCTCGACCTCGCCGCGCACTTCGTCAACGCGCGCGGCCGCGGCTACACCGCCGACCGGGGCAAGGAGTCCACCTACTTCTCCGACCGGGTGCCGGTCCGCCAGGCCACCACGGTCGAGGGGCACGCGGTGCGCGCCGTCTACCTGGGGGCCGGCGCGACCGACGTCGCCCTCGAGCTCGGCGACACCGAGCTCCTCGCCGCCCTCGAGACGCAGTTCGCCTCGATGATGTCGTCCAAGGCGTTCATCACCGGCGGCCTCGGCGCCCGCTGGGATTGGGAGGCGTTCGGCGACCCCTACGAGCTGCCGACCGACCGCGGCTACGCCGAGTCCTGCGCCGCCATCGGCGGTGTGCAGTGGGCCTGGCGGCTCCTGCTCGCCACGGGCAGGCCGGTCTACGCCGACGCGATCGAGCGGTTCCTCTACAACGCCTTCCTGCCCGGTGTCTCGCTCGCCGGCACCGAGTACTTCTACGTCAACCCGCTCCAGCAGCGCGCCGACGCGCACGCCGACGAGAACCGCTCGCCCGCTCACGGCCGCCGAGGCTGGTTCGACTGCGCGTGCTGCCCGCCCAACATCATGCGGACCTTCGCGAGCCTCGACGCCTACCTCGCGACGACGAACGACGGCGGCCTGCAGCTGCACCAGTACGCATCCGGCGACTTCGCCTTCGACGGCGGCGCCGTCCGCGTCGAGACCGACTACCCCTGGAGCGGTTCGATCGGCATCACCGTCACCGAGACGACGGGAACGTGGGCGCTCGACGTCCGCATCCCGGCCTGGTCCGACTCGTCGACGCTCACCGTCAACGGTGAGGCCGTCGAGACGCGCGCGGGGCAGTACGCCCGCATCGAGCGCGAGTTCGCCGAGGGCGACGTCATCCTGCTCGACCTCGACATGACGCCGCACCTCTACGCGGCCGACTCCAGGATCGACGCCTCGCGCGGCGCCGTCGCCGTCGAGCGCGGGCCGCTCGTCTACGCGGTCGAGCACAGCGACAACCCGGGGGTCGAGGTCGACGACATCCTGCTCGACACCGACGCCGCCATCTCCGTCGCGCGCCGCGACGACCTCCTCGACGGCATCGACACGCTCGAGCTCACCGCCGAGACCCCGTCGGCTCACGTCGAGACGGCCTGGCCGTACCGGCGGGTGGGTGCGACCCCCGGCGGGCAGGCCGACGGCGTCGGGTACCCGGGGGCGAACGCGGAGGCTGCGCCGCGTGATCCTGCGCCCGTCACCCTGACCGCGATCCCGTACTACGCCTGGGCCAATCGCGAGATCGGTCCGATGCGGGTCTGGATCCCGACCGAGTAGGGCCCCATCGACGCAGGATCGTTAGCCGCAGCGGTCACGCGAGGTGCGATGATCCCGTCATGAGACAGCGGACGGCGGCGATCGTCGCGGGGGCGGTGTCCGTGGCGGCAGTGGTCGCTGTGGGGGCCTACGCCGTGCGGAGCGAGACCATCTACGCCTGTTCCGCCGTCGGATACGTCGAGAGCATCGACGTGTCCTTCGTCGGGCACCCCGAATCGGTCGCCGACGCCCAGCTCTGCGACGACACGGGGTGCTCGCTGCGATCGGGCGTCGAGCCGACGGCCGACCCCACGGACGGCCTGGTGCACGGTCCGGAGTTCGACGCGCACCGGATGAGTGCTTCGCACTGGGCCTTCACCTTCGGCGGGGGCCGTCTCCCCGCGCAGGTGTCCGTGACGGCCTTCGGCGCGTCCGGGTCGCCCCTCGCAACGCGCACGGCGCACCTGAGCTGGTATCGGGAGCACCCGCACGACCGGTGCGACTCGAGGATGGTCACCAGGCCCCTCACGCTCGACATCCCCGCCGCCCGGTTCTGACAGTCGGCACGGTCGGCGCCGCAGGTCGGCAGCGGCACCGCGCCGCGGCGGGATGCCGCAGCCGACCTGCCCCGCCGACGCACCCCGCCGACCCACCCCGCCGACCGAAGCGCCGCCTACCCAGCCGCGGGCAAGTGCTTCCGCGACGACACCCGCACCAGCACCGCCGACACGAGCGCCAGCCCGACGAGCACCAGCAGGATCGCCTCCACCGGCGCGAACCCGGCGACCGCCGCGATCACGGCCGGGACGAGGAAGCCGGCGTAGGCGACCGCGTAGAAGACGCCCGTGAGCCCGGCGAGGTCGCGCGATCCTGCGATGGACTGCACCTCCTGCAGCCCCGACACGAGGCCGAGCCCCATCCCGAGCCCCACCACGACGTTGGCGGCGAGCCCGAGCCCGATCGACTGCGTGCGGATCGCGACCACCACCATCGCCAGGCCGGCGGCGATCAGCAGCACCATCAGGCCGAGGCCTCGGGCGCTGGTCGACGAGTGGATCCTGCGGGCGAACGGCTGGAACGCCGACGAGACGCCGAGCGCCAGCACCGTCGCGGCGGTCGCGAACACGAGGCCCCACGAGCCGGTCGCACCGCGGAGCTGGGTCGGCAGGTAGCCGTAGGCGACTGCGGCGCCGACGAAGATCCACGGGCACGACACGACGACCACGCGGACGAACCGCCGGTGCGACGCCGCCGGGATCCGCAGCTGCCGCCACCACGGCCCGGTGAGGCCGCCGTTCCGGCTCGTCTCGGGCGCGCGCAGGACGATGACGAAGAACGGGATCGTGACGGCGATGTGGATAACGAACGGCAGCACCTCGGGAACCGGTCCCCACTGGGCGATGAGTCCGGCGACGAGTGCCCCCGAGCCCGACCCGAGTGTGAACGCGAGCGATGCCCGCCTCGCGCCCGACGACCGGTCGGCGGCAGGATCGAACGGCGCCTGCGACAGCTCCTTGATCCAGCTGTTTCCCACGGCCATGGCCACGCCGACCGTCGCGCCGGAAAAGAGGCGCCCGATCAGCAGGAATTCGGGGCCGAGCCCGCCGAACGCGAGGAGTCCGCTGCCGACGACCGCGCTGACCAGGCCGGCGAGCATCACGGGCTTGCGTCCGTGGCGGTCGGACAGCGACCCGGCGACGAGCAGGGCGGGCGCGAGCCCGAGCACGTACACGCCGAGGAACGCGTTCACGAGCACCGGGGAGTAGTGCTGCCCGTCTTCGTACATCAGCAGCAGAGGGCTGAACTGGTTGCCGCCCCACGACGACACGAACACGGCGCCCCAGATCAGCGCCCAGGACGGCAGCGCCCACGACGGCAGCCGGCGACGTGCGGCGCCGCTGCTTGCCTCGACCGCAGGCACCGACCCGGTCTCGGGCGCGGTGTCGACGGCGCTCACAGCAGGCCCCGCAGCACGTCGACGTGCCGGTGCAGCGTCGCCTCGTACACCGACGCGTTACCGGCATCGATCGCCGCGGCGAGCTCGCGGTGGTCGGCGAGCGACACGTCGAGGTGCGCGGGCTCGATCCGCATCAGGTGGTGCCGGAGCCGCTGCGCCCGATCGCGGAGAAGCCGCGTGAAGTGGACGGCGATGGGGTTCCGCGACGCGTCGACGACGGCGGAGTGGAACGCGTCGTCCGCATCGACGAAGCCGTCGACGTCGCCGCGGGCGATGCACTCCTCCTGCACGACGAGCAGATCGTGCAGGATCAGCCCCAGCGCTCCCGTGCCCGACTCGATCGCGCGCCTCGCCGCCGCCCCCTCCACGGCCTCGCGCATCTCCACGACGTCGTCGGCCTCCCGAGGAGACATCGGCCGCACCACCGCGCCCTTCCGCGACTCGAGGGTGAGCAGCTCCTCGGCTGCGAGGCGCAGGAACGCCTCGTGCACGGGCGTCCGGCTGAGGCCGAGCTCCTGGCAGACGGTCACCTCGCTGAGGGAGGCGCCGCCCGGCAGATCGCCGCGGATGATGCGGGCCTTCGTCTCGGCGTACGCGCGCTCGGCGGCGGGCTGTGCGGCGGGCGCGACGATCGGTTCGGCGGTGGTCACGCCTCATTCTAGGCATGCACGCATCCATGCATGCAAGCCGACCACCCGACCCCCGTCGCCGCCCGACGTCTCCCGGACTCGGCACCGCGCCGCGGCAGGGTGCTTCGTCCGGGAGACGTTGGGCGGCAGCCGGCTACCGCACCACCGAGCTCACCCGCAGGTAGTCGAACGTCGAGGTGAAGCCCGACCCGCCGAGCGAGATGAGGCCGATCCGCGGCGAAGTCCCGAGCGCCGCTGTCCAGGTCCCGCCCTTGACGAAGTGCCGGCCGTCGACGCTCGTGTAGGCCGTGTAGAGGTCCTCGCCGCCGACGACGCGGTGCACGATGCGGAGCGTGGTCCACGACCCGACCGGACCGACGACCTGATTGCCGTAGTTCGGCGATCCTGCCGGCACCGGCGTCTGCTCCTTGCCGAACTCCGTCTGCCTCGTGTCGAAGATCGAGTTCGACGTCAGCCGGACGTAGTTCCCGTCGTCGCCGTAGACGATCAGGCCGCCCTGCACGTAGTTCTTGCCGTCGCCGGTCGCGGGGGTGTCGACCGACACTCGGGTCTCGACGACGTAGTCGCCAGCGGGAGCCTCCTCGGTGAGGACCGAGGCGAGCGGCGTCGCCGGCGGATGGATGTCGGCATCCTGCGTCTGCCAGCGGAGGGCGCCGCCGCCGACCGACCAGGTCGACGCTCCGGGCTCGCGCGTCCACGAGAGCGTCGCGGGGAGCGAGGCGCCCGAGAAGTCGGTCGAGAGGGCCGCATCGGTCCGCGCCGGCCGGTCGACGGGCTCCCACCGCGGGTGATACGCGACACGCTCGCCGGGCTGCGCGACCGGCCCGGGCTGGGCCGTGTCGGACGGGCCCGCGCCACCGCGGACCACCGGCCAGCCGCCCTGCCAGTCGAGTGGATCGATCAGTGCCGGACGCTTCGTGTAGGTCGGCTGACCCGCGTAGTACGGGTCGTGCCGGTCGACGGCGTGGTAGACGATCCAGTCCTGGTGCGCGAAGTCGGTGACGACCGTGTTGTGGCCGGTGCCGACCCAGCGGTTGCCGTTCTGCGCCAGCATCGGCGTGCCGCCGACGCGGGTGTCGAGAATGGAGACGCCGTCCTGGTCGAGGAACGGCCCGAGCGGACTCCGCGACCGGGCCACGAAGACGCCGTAGCCGGTGAGCGCGCCGTTGCAGCAGTTCGTCGCGGAGCCCAGGAAGTACCACCAGCCGCCGTGCTCCATCAGGTAGGCGCCCTCGTAGCGGTTGTCGATCGCGATCGGCTTCTCGCTCGACGGCTCCGACCGCAGACCGTCCGCCGACAGCCGGCGCACGTTCACGCCGCCGAAGTAGCTCCCGAAGTAGACGTACGACGCGCCCTGCCACGAGATCACCTCAGGATCGAACTCCCACCGCTTCCCGGTGCCGTTCGGAGCGGTCTGAGGTGCGACCACCGGCCCGCCCGAGTCGGTCCAGGGTCCGGTGGGCGACGTGCCCGTCGCCACGCCCACGGCCGAGCCGCCGCCGGTCGCGGCGCCGCCCTCGCCCGGGGTGTCGGAGGCCGCGTAGTACATCAGGTAGCGGCCGTCGCGGAAGACGACGTCGGGGGCCCAGATTCCATTCGCGGCCCCGACCCAGGCCGGCTTCGTCGCGGCGCTGAAGGCATCCCCGACGTAGGTCCAGTGGGTGAGGTCGGTCGAGCGGTAGGTCGGCACGATGTGGCTCACCAGCGAGCCGTCGGCGTTCTTCTCCGTCGCGGTCAGGGCGTCGGTAGTGCAGTACAGGTACCAGTTCCGGTCGGCCTTCGGCCCGGTCGCGGGCTGACCGTGGATCGCCGTCGGGTCGGCGCAGCTCGCAGCCGTCTGCCCGTCCGGCAGAGCGAGCGCCATCGGGTTGGTGTGCGAGGGGGCCACGGCGGCGGCATGCGGTCTCGCCGCCACGAGCGAGGCGGCGGGGAGGCCGGGCGAGGCCGCGGCGGGCAGGGCCGGGGTAGCCAGCAGGGCCAGGGAGGCCAGGGCGGTCAGCAGGATCCTGCGGACCCGGCGGTCGTGTGATCGGCGCACGGTGTCGTCCTCTCGTCCCCACGTCGTCGAGGGGGTCTGATGCGGCAGACAGTACGCCGCGGCGACGCCGATCGACCGGTCGGCAGAGGCTCGCGCCTCAGCTCGTGAGCAGAGCCCGCGCCGTGCTCTCGTCGAGGATGAGATCGGTGATCAGCCCCGCCGCCAGGGCGCCCCGGAGACCGGCGACCTTCGATCTGCCCGCGACGACGCAGATGCGGCGTGGTGCTCGGCGGATCGTCGCGAAGTCGGGGCCGGACGCGCGCTTGTTGAGCGTGATGTCGGTCGAGGAGCCGTCTTCGCGGAAGAAGACGGTCGCGACGTCGCCGACGACGCCCTCGTCGCGGAGGCTCTCGTGGTCGGCCCGCTCGAGGTAGCCGCCCGAGTAGACGTGGCTCGGGACGAGCGCGTCGGGCGCTCCGATCCCGAACAGGACGACGTCCATCGACTCCTGGAGCTCGAGCACCCGCCGCGTGCTGCGCTCCCGCCACAGCGCGACCTTGGTGTCGGGGTCGTCGAAGAACGCCGGCACTGGGAACTGCTGCACCTGCGCCCCGAACGAGTCGCCGAACCGGCGCAGGATCTCGCTCGCGTAGACGATGCCCGTCGTCCGCGTGTTCGCGGCGCCGTTCAGCTGCACCACCAGCGAGCCGTGGGTCGCCTTGGGCACGAGGTAGCGGCTGATGGCGCTCACCGTGGAGCCCCAGGCGACGCCGATGACCATGTTCGAGTCGACGAACTGGGTGAGAATCCGTGCAGCCGAGAGGGCGACGCGGTCGAGCCGGTCGACGTCGGTGGTCTGGTCGGGCACGGGGACGACGTGGGCGACGACGTTGTAGCGGCGGTGGAGGGCGTCGCTGACGACGGTCGCCTGGTCGAGCGGCGACTTGATCTGGATGTCGACGAGCCCGGTCTCGCGGGCGAAACTCAGGAGTCGGGAGACGGACGAGCGCGACGTGCCGAGCTCCCGGGCGATGGCCTCCATCGTGAGGTCCTGCAGGTAGTAGAGGTGCGAGGCGCGGAGGGCGTCCTGGGTGCGGTCGCTGTGCTGGGATTCGATCGTCATCGACGTCCTTCCGTGGTCGTGGGCCCGCTGGAGAGGCCCGTGACGAGCCGCGGAGCGAGGGGAGAGCCGAGAAGAGTCTGCACGTATGTGCAGGGCTCTTGCGCGCCCCCGCTCACAGGTCGAGTATGGCAGAACCGACAGCAAACGACAGTGAAAGCGACAGGTACAGTGACTCCGTCGAAGAAGACAAGCGAGAACCAGGGCGCCGAGGCGTCCTCGACCACGCGTGCGAACGTCCAGCGCATCAAGGAGCGCCCGAGCGCCCAGGTGCTCATCATCGGTGGTGGCATCAACGGAATCGCCACCTTCCGCGACCTGGCCCTCCAGGGCGTCGACGTCGTGCTCGTCGAGCGCAACGACTACGGGTCCGGTGCCTCCGCAGCCTCCAGCCACATGATCCACGGCGGCATCCGCTACCTCGAGAACGGCGAGTTCCGCCTCGTCCGCGAATCGGTCGAGGAGCGCAACGGTCTGCTGAAGATCGCGCCGCACTATGTCAAGCCGCTCCAGACCACGATGCCGATCTTCTCGACCTTCTCGGGCCTGATGAACGCACCGCTCCGCATGCTGACCCACAAGCAGCGGTCCACCAAGGAGCGCGGCGCCGTCCTGATCAAGGTCGGCATGACCCTCTACGACTCCTTCTCGCGCGACGGCGGCACCGTCCCCCGCCACAAGTTCCTCACGCGCTCCGCGGCCCTCCGCGACATGCCCGCGCTGAACAAGAACCTCAAGTACACCGGCACCTACTACGACGCCTCGGTGCACGAGCCGGAGCGCCTCGCGCTCGACGTCCTGAAGGACGGCCTCGAGGCCGGCGGCGACTCGGGCAAGGCCCGCTCCGCGAACTACCTCGAGGCGGCCGGCGCCCGCGACGGCGGCGTCCTCCTCCGCGACGTCGTGACCGGCGACGAGTTCGTCTTCTCGGCCGACGTCGTGATCAACGCGTCCGGCCCGTGGACCGACCTCACCAACGAGTTCCTCGGCACGAAGTCGCAGTACATGGGCGGCACCAAGGGCTCGCACATCGTCGTCGACAGCCCCGAGCTGCTCAAGGCGACCAATGGGCGCGAGCTGTTCTTCGAGAACAACGACGGCCGCATCGTCCTGATCTACCCGCTCAAGGGCCGCGTGCTGATCGGCACGACCGACCTCGAGGCCGACATGTCGCAGCCCGCGGTCTGCACCGAAGAAGAGGTCGACTACTTCTTCGACCTGGTGAAGCACGTCTTCCCGACGATCACGATCACCCGTGACGAGATCGTCTACCGCTACTCGGGCGTCCGTCCGCTGCCGAAGCACGACGACCTCGCCGCCGGCTTCGTGTCGCGCGACTACCGCATCGTCGAGACCAGTGTCGCCTCGCTGCCGAAGTCGAAGGTCCTGTCGCTCGTCGGCGGCAAGTGGACGACGTTCCGCGCTCTCTCGACGCACCTGTCGACCGAGGCCACCACGCGCCTCGGCGTGGCACGCACCGTCGACACGGCCGGCATGCCCATCGGCGGCGGCAAGGGCTTCCCGGTCCTGCCCGGCGACCGCGCCCGCTGGATCACCGACCACCTCAACGGCCTCGAGCGCGACCAGGTCGACCGTCTGCTCACCCGCTACGGCACCCGCGCCGAGGAGGTCATCCAGACCCTCATCGACCAGCCGTCCGAGGCGCTCGCGAGCGACCCCGACTTCACCGCGGCCGAGATCGCCTACTTCGCCGAGCACGAAGACGCCGTCCACCTGATCGACGTCGTCCTGCGCCGCACCAACCTCGCTTTCGTCGGCGGGGTCACCCTCGAGCTCCTGAACGAGCTCGCGGGCGTGCTGCAGGGCTCGCTCGGCTGGAGCGACGCCGAGCGCGACGCCGAGATCGACGACACGCGCACCATCCTGCGCACGTTCCACGGGGTCGAGGTCCAGGCGGCTGCGGCTCCCGAGTCGCCGGCCACCGCGCCCACCGAGGCCGAGAGCCCCGTCACCGCTGCGGCCTCCGGGTCGCCGCAGGCGTAGGCGCCATCACCGACCGCGGCCCCGCCGCCGAGCTCCGCGAGAGGCTCGGTGGCGGGGCCGCTTCGCGTGGTGCTGCCGGTCGGCGCCGCGCGTCGGCGCCGTGCATCGGCGCCGGCACCGGTCCGCGGACTGGTGCCGCTGCCGATGCGACCCGCCGGAGACGGTGACTTGCACGTGCGGCGGCAGCGGCCTCAGGCCGAGAGCCGACCCGTCAGCCGCCGGTGGAACGCCTCGCTCCGCTCGTCGAGCCCCGCGAACTCCACCGTCGCTCCGACTGCGGCGTACTTCGTCTCGATCGAGTCGAGCGCCGCGACCGACGAGGCGTCCCAGATCTGTGCCCGGCCGAGGTCGACGACGACGTGCGCAGGATCGTCGTGGTACGAGAAGCGCTCGACCAGGTCGTTGCTCGAGCCGAAGAACAGCGGGCCGTGCACGTCGTAGCGCACCGACGCCCCGTCGTCGGCCGGTGTCCGCACCACCCGGATGACGTGCGCCACCCGCCGCGCGAACAGGACCATAGCCAGCACGACGCCGACGAGGACGCCGAGCGCGAGGTTGTTCGAGGCGACCACGACGATCACGGTGACGCCCATGACGATCGTCTCGGGCACGGGCATCCTGCGGAGGGTCGATGGTCGGACGCTGTGCCAGTCGACCGTGGTGATCGCGACGATCATCATCACGGCGGCCAGGGCGACCATGGGGATCTGCGCCATGACGCTCGACAGGCCGGTCACGAGCGCCAGGAGGAAGAGGCCGGCGGCAGCCGTCGAGACGCGCGTGCGGGCACCGCCGGTCTTCACGTTCAGGATCGTCTGACCGATCATCGCGCAGCCGGCGATGCCGCCGTAGAAGCCGGCGGCGATGTTGGCGACGCCGAGAGCCCAGGACTCGCGGCCCTTGTGCGACGGCGTCTCGGTGAGGTCGTCGACGAGCTTCGCGGTGAGGAGGGTCTCCATGAGGCCGACGAAGGCGACGCTGAGCGCGGTGGGCCAGATGAGCGAGAGCGTCTGGAAGTCGAGGGGCACCAGGAACGGCGTGATGCTCGGCAGCCCGCCGGTCAGCGGCCCCTCGTCGCCGACGTCGGGCACGGCGACGTGGAAGACGATGACCACGGCGGTGACGAGCACGATCGCGACGAGGGGAGCGGGGACGGCGGTCGTGAAGCGGGGCAGCAGGAGGATGACGGCGAGCGTCGCAGCGAACAGGACGTAGGCGATCCACGGGACCCCGACGACGTGGCGCACCTGCGCCGTGAAGATGAGCACTCCGAGCGCGTTCACGAAGCCGATCATCACGCTGCGCGGGATGAACCTCATGAGGCGGGCGAGGCCGGCCGTGCCGAAGACGATCTGGACGATCCCGGCGAGGATCACCGTCGGCAGGACGTACTTCACCCCGTGCTCGTGGACGAGCGGCGCGATGACGAGGGCGACCGAGCCGGCGGCGGCCGTCACGACTCCGGGGCGTCCGCCGAGGACGGTCATGACGAGCGCCAGCACGATCGACGCCACGAGGCTGACCAGCGGGTCGACGCCGGCGACCACGGAGAACGAGATGACCTCCGGAACGAGAGCCAGCGTGGTGACGATGCCGGCGAGGGCCTCGCGGGTCAGGAGCCGGGGCGCGCGGAGCACCTGGAGGACGGTCGGAGAGCCGGGAGCGGCGGTGTCGGTGGTCACAGCGTCTTTCGCGAGCGTCGGAGGCGGGTGCCGCGACGCTGCGACAATGGAGGCGCGGCCGATTCCGGCGCCGCAGACGAGTCTACCCTCACGTAAGGGAAGAGTTGGGGCACGGGTTCGAATGAGCGCTAGGAGTGCCAGTGAGCGCTGAGAAGCAGTCGACGATGCACATCGGCGAGCTCGCGGAGAAGACGGGCATGTCGCTCCGCACGATCCGGCACTACGACGAGATCGGACTCCTCACGCCGTCGGGTCGCACCGAGGGCGGCTTCCGCCTCTACACGGACGACGACCACCAGCGCCTCCTGCTCATCCGACGCATGAAGCCGCTCGGCTACTCGCTGGAGCGCATGGGCGAGCTGCTCGCTGCGATCGACGCCCCCGAGGTCGACCTGGCCTCGTTCATCGAAGAGGCCGAGAGCCGCCGGGCCGTGATGGCCACCCACCTCGAGATGGCCGACGAGTTCTTGACCCTGCTGAGGCGGCACGAGCGCTAGCACCGCGCCGCGCCGAGAGTGTGCCTAGTGCGCCATCGGCGGCAGCTCGACCGACCCCGTGCTCGTGGCGGAGGCGCTGCCGGCGGCTGCTTCGAGCTTGGCCTGGCGGGCCGAGTGCCGCTGGAAGACCGTGCCGCCGATGATCGCGATGATGACGAACACGCCGCACGAGATCCAGAACGCGAGGTGGTACCCGTAGAGCGTCGCTTCGGCCTGGTCGAGCTTCGAGGTGCCGTGGTCGGCGAGGTACGACGTGATGGCGTTCGCGCTCAGGGTCGAGAGGAGCGCGGTGCCGATGGAGCCGCCGATCTGCTGCATCGTGTTGACGGTGGCGGACGCGACGCCCGCATCCTCGCGCGCGACGCCGGAGGTCGCCGTGTTCATCGCCGACGAGAAGATCAGCCCCATGCCGAGGCCCATCACGATCAGGCCCGGGAGGACGACGCCCGCGTAGCTCGAGTCGAGATCGATCCGGGTGAGGAGCGCCATGCCCGCGGCCGCGATGAGGCCGCCGAGGAACACCAGGATGCGCGGGCCGACGCGGGGGAGCAGCCGGCTCCCGAAGACGGTCGCGCTCAGCATGATCGAGAACGGCATCGGCAGGAAGGCGACGCCCGTCTTGAGCGAGGAGAACCCGAGGGTGAGCTCGAGGTAGTAGGTCAGGAAGAGGAAAACGGCGAACATGCCGATGCCCGCGAGGCCGATGACGAGGTACGAGCCGCCGCGGTCGCGGTCGAGCACGACCCGGAGCGGCAGCAGCGGGTGTGCGACGCGGGCCTGCAGCACGATGAACGCCGCCAGGAGGACCACGCCGCCGGCCAGGCAGCCGATGGTCACCGCGTCGCCCCAGCCGTTCGTCTCGGCGTTGGAGAAGCCGTAGACGATGCCGACGAGGCCGAGGGTCACCGTCACGACGCCGGGGACGTCGACGTGCGGCTTCGGCCCTCCGGCCTTCTTCTTTGTGAGGAACACGAGAGCGCCGACCAGCGCGAGGATCGCGAAGACCACGTTGACGAACAGGCAGAAGCGCCAGGAGGTGTACTCGGTGAGGACGCCGCCGAGCAGCAGGCCGACCGCTGCACCGGAGCCGGCGATGGCGCCGAAGATGCCGAACGCCTTGCCGCGCTCCTTCGGCTCGGTGAAGGTCGTCGTCATGATGCCGAGCGCGGACGGCGCGAGGAGCGCGCCGAAGACGCCCTGCAGGGCGCGGGCCGCCACGAGCCAGCCGAAGGTCTCGGCGGTGCCGCCGAGGACGCTGGCGGCCGCGAACCCGACGAGCCCGATCAGGAACGTCGTCTTGCGGCCGAAGATGTCGGACAGGCGCCCGCCGAGGAGCAGGAGGCTGCCGAACGCCAGCGAGTACGCCGTCACGACCCACTGGCGGTTGTCGTTGGTGAACCCGAGGTCGCTCTGCGCCGAGGGCAGGGCGATGTTGACGATGGTGGCGTCGAGGACGACCATCAGCTGCGCGAGGCCGACGACGGCGAGGATCAGCCACTTGTGGTCGCGGGCACCGGCAGCGGGACGCTGCGCGCGCGAGGGAGGAGCGCTTGCGGAGGGGACGGAGCCGGTCTCGGGCTGCGTGGTCGTGGACATGGGTTCCTGACGATCGGACGGACGGGGAGGCGTTCGTCGTCGGACGCAGACGCGAGCCTAGGCGGAACGACCGACCTTCCGTAAGCGGATCCGCGGGATCGGTGGAGGATCAGCGACGGCGGCGGCCTGGGGAGGAGGCGTCGGCCGCGAGAGCGGCGAGATCCTCCCGGAGGAACGTCCGGAGCCGCTCGTCCCGCTCCGCCTCGTACTCGCTGTCGGGCACCATCCCGGCGCCCGCCTTCTTGAGGATCGCGGCGCCGATGTCGTTCCAGGCCCGGTCGCGCGCCGCAGTGATGATGGCGTCGACGTACTCGTCGTCGCCGATGAGAGCGTCCAGGCGGTCGGCGATCGTGGAGTAGATCGCCTCGCGCGATGCGAGCGCCGAGCTGTCGCCCGCACGGTAGTCGAACTGGTGCCGCGAGCGGCCGCGCGACTTCAGCGCCCGGCTGCGCGCCTCGATCATCCTGGCCGCGAGGTCCCGCTGCTCTCGGATGAGGTGGCCGATCGCGTCGCGCACGTCGCCCGCCGCCTCGGCCCGCACGAAGGGACGCTGCTCGCGGAGCGCCCGCACGATGATCGTGTTGGCGACCTCCACGCTGGCGGCCGAGCGCGCGATGAGCAGGCCGTCGTCGACGGCTCCCTCGACCTGTTCCGGGTCGACGGCGTCGTCCGGCTCGGCTCCGCGCTTGGGCCTGCTTCTCACCCGTCGAACCTATCGCTCCGATCGCCGCCGGGCGCCGTGACACCTGAAGGAGGGGATGGCCGATGTCGGAGGTGCCACGTAGCGTTGACCCGGTCGGGGGACAGGATCGGGAACAACAGGACGTGTATTCGGCGCGTCCTCGGGGACTATCTAGGGCAGGTCACCACACATGGGCTTCAGCACGCGCGCGAGCAGCAGCACCAACAAGAACAGCACTGACAAGAACTGCACCAACAAGAGCAGCACCACGAACGACAGCACCGCCGCGAACCGCCGCGACACCGCGCACAGGGCGAAGCGGCGCAGCGCCGCCGGAGTCGTCGCGGCACTCGTCGCCGTCGGCGGCGTGGTCGCCGTGCCGACCCTCGCCGCCCAGCCGGCCGAGGCCGCGACGACCCCGACGGTGTCGCTGGTCTGGTCGAAGAACTTCGGCATCTCGGGCAAGCCCGTGGCGCTCTCGTCACCCATGGTGGCGACGCTCGACGGCGGCGGCTCGTCGGTCGTCATCGGCGACCGCGCGGGGTACGAGCGCGCCTACCACCTCTCGAACGGCTCGGGGCTCAAGGGCTGGCCGGTCTCCACGGGCGGTGTCGCGGTCGACTCGACCGCCTCCGTGCGCGGCTCGGGCTCCGGAGCGCGCGTCTACTTCGGCGAGGGCAACTCGGCGACGCCGTCCAAGGGCGGCTACCGCGCCATCGCGTCGACCGGCAAGATCGCCTGGAGCCTCAAGCCCAAGGCGGAGCCGGGCAAGCCGGCGACGGCGGGCGTGATGTCGGGCCTCGCGATCGGCAACATGCAGTCGGACAACAGCGTGGTGGGCGGGTCGATGGGGCAGACCCAGCTGCTCATCGACGCGTCGACGGGCGCGATCGGCAAGGGCTTCCCGTGGTTCCAGGCCGACTCCAACTTCACGACGCCCGCGGTCTCGACCCTCGGGATGAGCGGCCGCGACCTGATCGTCGAGGGCGGCGACTCGACCGCGGGGATCGCGTTCGGCAAGCGCTACGCGAACGGCGGTCACATCCGCATCCTGAAGCCGACCGGCAACGCCGGCACCGGCAACCAGGGCGGCGGCCTCCGCTGCGAGTACAACACCACCCAGGTCGTCCAGTCGTCGCCCGCCGTCGGCCCGTTCCTCACGGGCGGCAAGTGGGGCGCCGTCGCCGGGACCGGCAAGTACTACAAGGGCGCGTCCGACAGCAACAAGGTCATCGCCATCGACTCCAGCTGCCACCCCATCTGGAAGGCGAACCTCGGTGGCATCACCGACTCGAGCCCCGCGCTCGCCGACGTGAAGGGCACCGGCCACACCTGGGTCGTCGCCGCGGGCCGGATCAGCAACACGTCCAGCCGCGTCTCAGCCCTCGACGGCTCAAACGGCCGAGCCCTCTGGTCGACGACCGTCCCCGGCGGCGTCTACGGCGGAGTGACGAGCGCCGACCTCACGGGAGCCGGCTATCAAGACGTCATCGTCCCGACGGTGACCGGCACCTACATCATCGACGGCCGCAGCGGCAAGACGGTGGCGAAGGTCGGTGCGGGCTACGGCTTCCAGAACTCCGCCCTCGTCACGAACGACCCCGACGGGAGCATCGGCCTCACCCTCGCCGGCTACAACGGCAAGAACCAGGGCACGCTCCTGCACTACCGCTTCACGAACGCCGGCGCCAAGGGCGCGAACGTCAACAAGAAGGGCGCCTGGCCGATGTTCCACCACGACCAGAAGCTGACCGGCGACTCGCAGACGGTCCTGACCGCGAAGCCCTAGCGCCGACACCGGATCGTCCCCGCCCCGCAGCCCTGCGGCTGCGCCCGGGCGGGGCGGCCCGTACGCTCGGGTCATGCCGATCGTCCCCGACACCAAGAACTGGACCTGGGTCCTTCACGAGCCCTGCCCGGAGTGCGGCTTCGACGCCGCCCGAGTCGCATTCCGCGAGGTCCCGGCGCTCGTCCGCGAGAACGCTGCGGCGTGGCCCGCCCTCCTCCGCGCCGACGGTGCCCGCGACCGGCCCGACACGTCGACCTGGTCGGCCCTCGAGTACGGCGCGCACGTGCGCGACGTGTTCCGGGTCTTCGAGGGCCGGCTGCAGCTGATGCTGCGAGAGGACGGGCCGTCGTTCCCCGACTGGGACCAGGACGCGACAGCCGTCGCCGACGACTACGCCGCGCAGGATCCCGAGACGGTCGCCCGAGACCTCCTGGCCGCGTCCGAGTCCGTGGCCCGGGCCTTCGAGGGTGTCGCCGACGACGAGCTCGGCCGCGCCGGGTTCCGCTCCGACGGCAGCGCCTTCACGGTCGAGTCGCTGGCCCGCTACTTCGCACACGACCCGGTCCACCACCTGCACGACGTGACGGCGTAGCGGCGCCGCAGGCCGGCCCCTGGGCCGACCGCCGGGCTCGAGCCTCAGAGCTCGAAGCGCGCCGCCGGCTCGTCGGCCAGCGCCGCGTTCAGTCGGGCCAGCATGTCCGGGGTCATCTCGGGCAGCCCGTCGAGGGGGAACCAGCGCGCCTCGGTGTTCTCGCCGTCGGCCGGGAACGGATCGCCCGACACGTAGTCGCAGAGGAACGTCAGGTCGAGGTAGCGGGTCTGGTCGCCGTTCTCGTAGACGACCAGGTCGGTGACGTCGACCATGGCGAGCCGGGTGGGCGTCGCGACGACGTCGGCCTCCTCGAGGACCTCGCGGGCTGCCGCCGTCGCCGGGTTCTCGCCGGGATCGATGATCCCGGTGACCGGGGTCCAGCGGCCGTTGTCGGCGCGCTTGACGAGCAGGACGCGGCCGTCGTCGACGACGCACGCGGTCACCCCCGACAACCACAGCGGGTCGGTGCCGATCCGGGACCGGAGGGCGAGGACGAAGTCGGGGACGGCCATGAGGCGAGGCTAGCAAGGCCCGCGAGCCCTCCGGAGAGTCCCGAGAGCCCGCTCGCGGCCCGCGAACTGGGGCCAGTCCTGCCCCGGACGGGGGCCTCCGCAGCGACCGGAGCTCAGCGCACCATTGATGGAGGCCCGACGGGCGGGCCTATTCAGGCCCATGGACGGGCCAGGGGAGAACCATCATGACGATCGTCAATCCGTCGGTGACCGAAGCACTTCGGGAGATCGAGCTGCCGTTTGTGAGCATCCGGGGCGGCAACGGACGCGGTGTGCCCATGAGGCGCTACTCGATGCTCGACTCGACCCTCCTGCTCACGGCCGTGCAGTCCATCGTCATCGCGTCCCTCCTGCCCCTCGACGGCGCCTGGAAGGCGACCGCCATCACCCTCGCCGCGCTCTTCACGGTGTTCGCCGCCGTGATCAGTCACCGCCGATCGGTCCGCACCCGGGCGATCCGCGACGAGCGGGCTCAGATCATCCGCTGGCTCGCGATCCACTCCGGGCTCGACCACCGCAGCCGTCTGGCGCTCGCGTGGGCCGAGCCGCAGGAGATCGGCGACCGCCAGTACGAGTTCCGCACGCTCGCCGAGGGCCGCATGCTCTCCCTCATCATCGACCTCGACATCCAGGTCGCCTCCCTCGCGACACTCTGATCCGTCTCGAGCGCTCCACACGTACACCGCCCCGGCTCCGGCCGGGGCGGTGTCCGTCTGTCGGGCCTTCGTCACGTCGCGGCGGCCTCTCCGCCCGCCGCCCTAGAATCGACCTGTTCAGCAGCGACGACGGAACGAGAGAGCCCGAATGAGCGACAGCAGCGGCACCATCTACGGCAACATCACCGAGGCCTTCGGCAACACGCCGCTCGTCCGGCTGAACACCCTCCCCGAGGAGGGCGCGGCCGAGATCCTGGCCAAGCTCGAGTTCTACAACCCCGGCGCGAGCGTCAAGGACCGCCTCGGGATCGCGATCATCGACGCGGCCGAGCGGGCGGGCGTCCTGAAGCCCGGCGGCACCATCGTCGAGGGCACCAGCGGCAACACCGGCGTCGCCCTGGCCCTCGTGGGCGCAGCGCGCGGCTACCGCGTCATCATCACCATGCCCGACACGATGAGCGTCGAGCGCCGCATCGTCATGCGCGCCTACGGCGCCGAGATCGTGCTGACCCCGGGCGGGGAGGGCATGCGCGGCGCGGTCGAGAAGGCGAAGGAGATCGTCGCCACGACCGAGGGCGCGGTCTGGGCGGAGCAGTTCGCGAACGAGGCGAACGCCGAGATCCACCGCACGACGACCGCGCGCGAGATCCTGCGCGACACCGACGGTCAGGTCGACGTCTTCATCGCGGGAGTCGGGACGGGCGGCACCATCACCGGTGTCGGCCAGGTGCTGAAGAAGGAGGTGCCCGGCGTGCGCATCGTCGCCGTCGAGCCCGCCGACTCGCCGCTCCTGTCCGAGGGCAAGGCCGGGCCGCACAAGATCGCGGGCATCGGCGCGAACTTCGTGCCGGAGGTGCTCGACACGACCGTCTACGACGAGGTCTTCCCCGTGGAGCTCGACGACGCCCTCCGGGTCGCTCGCGACCTCGCGTCGAAGGAGGGCATCCTGAGCGGGATCTCGTCGGGCGCCATCATCCACGCCGCCCTCGAGATCTCGAAGCGGCCCGAGATGGCGGGCAAGCGCATCGTGGCGATCGTCTGCGACACCGGCGAGCGGTACCTCTCGACGATGCTCTACCAGGGCCTCGCGGACTAGCTCGTGCGTCTTATCGCGCGGCTGCGCGACGACGTCCGAGCGGTGCGGGCGGGCGATCCTGCTGCCCGGGGGTCCGTCGAGATCGTGCTGGTCTACTCGGGGCTGCACGCCGTCTGGGCGTACCGGCTGACGAGCCGGCTCTGGCGCACGCGGCCGTTCCCCGGAGCCCGGGTCGTCGCCCGCGTCCTGTCGCAGCTGGCCCGGAGCCTGACCGGGATCGAGATCCACCCCGGGGCGACCATCGGCCGTCGCCTCTTCATCGACCACGGCATGGGGGTCGTGATCGGCGAGACCGCCGTCGTCGGCGACGACGTGCTGCTCTACCACGGCGTCACCCTCGGGGGCCGTGGCGCCGGGCCTGCGGGGCGGCGTCACCCCTCCGTGGGCGACCGCGTCGTGATCGGCGCCGGAGCCGCGGTGCTCGGGCCGGTGACGGTCGGCGACGACGCGAGTGTCGGTGCCGGCGCCGTCGTCACCCACGACGTCTCGCCGGGCGACACGGTCGTCGGCGTCCCGGCGCGCCCGCTCTGACCCCACTGGCCGTTCTGCGAGTCCTCTTCAGATTCTCCAAGGGCCGGGGAGTTCACTGTCGGAATGTCTTCGTCCGCAGGATCCCGCGTCCTCCCGCTCGACGGACTCCGCACCTTCGCGATCATCGGCGTCGTCCTCTACCACCTGCACGTGCAGGGCTTCGGGGGCGGCTTCGTCGGGGTGAACGTCTTCTTCGTGCTGTCGGGCTACCTCATCACGTCGCTGCTGCTCAAGGAGCAGATGCAGACCGGCACCATCCGCCTCGGCCGCTTCTGGGTCCGGCGCGTCCTGCGCCTGTACCCCACCCTGCTGGCCGTCGTGCTCGTCGCCGTCGCCCTCTGGCCGCTCGTCGGCGACTACACGTACAACGACCTCGACGCCTGGCCGGCCGCGCTCGTCGCCCTCACCTACACGGGCAACTTCGCACGCGCCTACGCGCACCTCTCGCAGGGCGTCTTCGCGCCGGGCTGGAGCCTCGCGATGGAGGAGCAGTTCTACCTGGTGTGGCCGCCGGTGCTCGCCTTCTTCCTCTACCGCGGGTTCCGTCGTCGCTCGGTGGCATGGTTCGGGGCCGCGGCCGTCCTGGCATCCTGCGTCCTGGCCTACGTCCTCTACGAGACGCCCAAGGGAATCGCGACCCCCGACATCTACTTCAGCCCGGTCGCCAACGTCGCGCCGCTCCTGCTGGGCTGCGTGCTCGCCCTGGCCCTGACCCACGAGCGCGCCCGGACGTTCTTCGCCGGCCGAGTCGGCGCCTGGTCGACCTGGATCGGCATCGGCGTCATCGTGGCGATCGCGGCCATGCTCGGCAACGGGTCGCTGATCGGCGACGACTGGAAGAACGAGCCGCTCTTCTTCGGCGTCCTCCTGCCGGCCGTCGGCCTCGGCACGACGCTCCTCATCGCGGGCGTCGTCTCTCGGAAGACCGCTCTCGGCTCGTTCCTCGGTCTCCGTCCGCTGGCGTGGTTCGGCCGCAACGTGTCGTACTCGCTCTACCTCTGGCACATGATCGTCATGGCCCTGCTCGACCCGTTCGTGTCGGGCCTCGGCGGCAAGCTCCTCCTCCTCGGCGCGTCCGTCGCCGTCGCGACGGCGAGCCACTTCGTCATCGAGAAGCCGTTCCTCCGGGTCAAGAAGCGCTTCGAGCCGGCGTCGTGGTCGGTGGAGAGGACGCGCGAGACGGGACACGAGTCTGCCGGTCAGGAGACTGTGGAATCGTTGAGGGTGTGACGACCAGCACGCACCTCGATCCGACCCGCCTCCGCGCGGACTTCCCCGGCCTCCAGCAGGAGGTGAACGGGTTCCCGCTCGCCTACCTCGACAGCGGCGCGACCGCGCAGCGTCCCGGCGTCGTCCTCGACGCCGAGCGGAGGTTCCTGGTCGAGAGCAACGCCGCCGTCCACCGCGGCGCGCACACTTTGGCGGGCCACGCGACGGAGGCCTACGAGGAGGCGCGCGAGACCGTCGCGCGCTTCGTCGGAGCCTCGTCCGCCGAGGAGGTCGTCTGGACCTCCAACGCGACAGACGCCCTCAACCTGGTGGCCTACGGCATCGGCAACGCGAGCATCGGCCGCGGCGCACCCGCCTCGTCCCGCTTCGCGCTGACCGAGGGAGACGAGATCCTGGTCACCGAGGCGGAGCACCACGCGAACCTCGTGCCCTGGCAGGAGCTCGCGGCCCGCACCGGCGCCGTCTTCCGCTACGTGCCCGTCCGCGACGACGGCACCTGGACCGTCGACGACGCGGCGGCGCTCCTCACCGATCGCACCCGGGTCTTCGCCTTCTCACACGTCTCGAACGTCACCGGCCTCATCGCGCCCGTCGAGCAGCTGGCCGAGCTCGCGCACGCCCGGGGCGCCCTCGTCGTCCTCGACGCCTGCCAGTCGGCACCGCACCGGCCGCTCGATCTCGCCGCCCTCGGCGTCGACTTCGCCGCGTTCTCGTCGCACAAAATGCTCGGCCCCACCGGCGTCGGCGTGCTCTGGGGCCGGCGCGAGCTGCTCGACGCGCTGCCGCCGTTCCGCACCGGGGGCTCGATGATCTCGACCGTCGCGATGGACCACACGACCTTCCTGCCCGCGCCGCAGCGGTTCGAGGCCGGGACGCAGCCGGTGTCGCAGATCGTCGCCCTCGCCGAGGCGGTGCGCTACCTCGACGCGGTCGGTCTCGAGGCCGTCGAGGCCCACGAGCAGCAGCAGGCTCAGCGCCTCGTCACGGGGCTCGCCGCCATCTCGGGCATCCGCGTCGTCGGCCCCGCCGCCGGAGTCGCTCGTGCCGGTCTGGCGAGCTTCGACGTCGACGGCGTCCACGCCCACGACGTCGGGCAGTACCTCGACGCTCAGGGCATCGCCGTGCGCGTCGGCCATCACTGCGCGCAGCCGCTCCACCGGCGGCTCGGCCTCACCGCCACCACCCGGGCGTCGACCTACCTCTACACGACCGACGACGAGATCGACCGGCTGCTGCAGGGCGCAGCCGAGGTCCGCCGCTACTTCGGGGTGGCCTGATGGCCGACGCGCTCGCGGGCCTCTACCAGCAGGTGATCCTGGATCATGCCAGGGCACGGACCGGCGACGGCCCGCTCCCCGGAGCCGACGCGGAGCACTTCGAACGCAACCCGACCTGCGGCGACGAGATCACCGTGCGGATCGCCGTCGACGAGTCGACCGGCACGATCACCTCGCTCGCGTGGGAGGGCGACGGCTGCAGCATCTCGATGGCGTCGGCCTCGGTCCTCGCGGAGCTGGCGCCGGGCCTCACCCTCCCCGAGCTCGCCGAGCGGACCGAGGCCTTCCGGGCGATGATGCGCTCCAAGGGCGCCGGCGACCCCGACGAGGAGCTCCTCGGCGATGCGGTCGCGTTCCAGGGGGTCTCGAAGTTCGTCATGCGGGTCAAGTGCGCCATGCTCTCGTGGGTCGCCGCCGAGGCGTGCGCCGCGCAGGTGGCCGCGCGGTAGAGGCGGTCGTGGCCGTCGCGCGGGTCCGGCGCGGTCGCAGGGTCGTCACGGGCCCGATGGCGCAGGATCAGCCCAGCGCGTACGTGGCGACGGGTGCGACGGCGCCCCAGCCCAGCGCGGAGTAGAGGTGCTGCCCGTCGGGGGAGGCGACGAGGAGGCCCGTCGTGGCGCCGCGGGAGAGCGCCCACTCCGTGAGGCCCGCCATCACGAGGCGGCCGAGGCCGCGCCTCTGGAAGGCGGGCTCCGTGCTGATCCTGTCGAAGACCGCGTCGGAGCCGACCACGGCCACCTGGCCCCGAGCGGCAGGGACCCCGTCGATCACCACGGTCGCGACCGCGACGTCGCCGTCGTGGTCGAGGTGGACCTCATCCTGCGCGCCGGGCGTCCTGGGCGTGCCGTGCGTCCCGGCCAGGTCCGCGCTCATCATGACCTCGGTGTGCGTCAGTCTCGGGATCGGGCGCAGGGGCCCGCCGAACGCGCCGACGACGGTGAACCACACCTCGGCGCCGCCCGACAGGTCGAGAAGCACTCCCGCCGACGGTGCGTCGACGACGTACTCCACGGCACGCACGTCGGTGCCGATCGCGACCCGCCAGGCCGCGCTGAAGCGCTCCCGGGCGACGCCGCGCGACGCCGCCCAGCCCTCGGTCCAGCGGTCGACGAGGTCGGCGAGGTTCGCATCGGTCACGGGGCCAGTCAACACGTCGGGCGCAGGATCGTGGGTGCGCCGTCCGGATCGCGCGACGGGCGTCACCGGCTCCCGCCGTATGCCGCGGGCACGAGGTCCTTCCGCGCGTCGCCGGAGCGGATGAGCTGCAGGATCGCGTCGGCGACCTGTTCCGGCTCGTCGAACGCCGCCCCCGCGGTCATCGCCTCGGCCTCGGCGCGGCCGGCCTTGATCGAGCCCAGGAACTCCGTGCTCGTCGCGAACGGGATGACGGTCGAGACGGTGATCCCGGAGCCCTCGAGCTCGTTGCGCGCGATGGCCGAGAGACGCTCGAGGGCGATCTTCGACGCGACGTATCCGCCCGTGCCGGGGACGTCCGCGAACGTGGTCCCCGAGCTGACGTTGACGACGGCGCCCGCCCCCTGCCGGCGCATGGTCGGCAGCACGGCCTGCAGGAGGGCCAGAGGCGCGACGAGGTTGAGCTCCAGCACGGCGCGGAAGTCGTCGAGCGAGAGCTGGTCGATCTCGGCCTGGAGCCCCTGCCCGGCGTTGTTGACGAGCACGTCGATGCGTCCGAAGGTGGCGAGCGTGGTCTGGACGAGAGCGTCGACCTGCACCTGGTCGGTGACGTCGCAGCGCACTCCGACGGCGTCGCCGAGCTCGGACGCGAGATCGCGCACCCGGTCCTCGCGCCGGGCGGCGAGCACGACCCGAGCACCGGCCGCTGAAGCAGCCCTGGCTGTGGCGGCGCCGATGCCCGACGAGGCTCCGGTGACGATGACGACGCGCTCGTCGAGCTCCATGGTGTTCTCCTTCTCTCGGCCGACGCGACCGGCTCGTCTCGGTGGTTACGCTACTGCACAGTAGCGTTAATGCTGCGGCCTCGCCTAAGCTCAAACTGTGGAGGCGCAGGAGCAGGTCGGCGAAGGCCGGGGAAGGCGTCCGGGCCGGCCGATGGACCGGTCACTCGACGACGTCGTCCTGTCGACCACCCTCGACCTCCTCGCCGATCTCACCCCCGACCGCGTCACGCTCGACGAGGTCGCGTCCCGCACGGGCCGGGCGAAGACGACCCTCTACCGCCGCTGGGCCACGAAGACCGACCTGATCCTCGCGGCCGTGCGCTCGCTGGGCAGCCCGCCGGAGGTCGAGCGCCTGCCCGATCGCGGCTCCCTCCGGGCCGATCTGCTCGCCGTCGTCGACTCGGCCTGGCTCGGTGGTCCGACGCGGCGGCTGGTGCTCTTCGCCGGCCTCGGCGCTGCCGCGCGCAGCGTGCCCGGCCTCCGCGAGGTCGTCGACGCGGCCGTCACCGAGCCCTACGTCGACATCTACCGGCGCCTGCTGCTCCGCGCGATCGAGCGGGGAGAGGTGCCGGAGCGGGTCGCCTCGAGTGTGGACGTCCTCGCCGCCGTCATCCCCGCGATGAGCAGCCACCGCCTCGAGAGCGGCGGGGTGACGCCGGGGCGCGACTACTACGTGGCGGTCGTCGACGACGTCGTGCTCGCCGCCGTGCGCGGGGCTGCGGGCTGATTCGCCGCTGGAGGCTCAGGGGTCCGCAAGAACCCGCCCGCCCGGCTCCTGTGGAGTGGGAAGTCGGGCGGAGGCGGAGGCTGGTCACCATTAAGAAAGTACTTTCCAAAATGGAAAGTTAATGAGAAGCTCGAAGCAAGCAAAGGAGCCTCTTGACCGACAACACGAACCTCAGCCCCGCAGCGGCCCGCGCCCTTCTCGACGACGCCCGCCGGATCAGCGAACGCGCCCACGACGCGGTGCGCTGGCCCTACGTCACCTTCCTGCTCGCACTCGGTTGCTCGACGTCCCTCGGGACCCTCGGCATGGCCGTGACGACAGGTCGAGCCTTCGGGCTCACCTATGTGGCGACGCTCGGCGCGGGCTTCGCGTCGATCCTGTTCTTCCTCATCACGACCCAGGGGCGACGCGCCTTCGCGTGGAGCCGGCGGTGGACGATCTACATCGCGGCGTGGCTCGCCGCGTACCTGTTCGCGATCGGCGTGGTGTCGTTCGCGCACGGATCGATCGCTCTAGCCGGTGTCAGTTCGGGCCTCGTCCTGGCCGTGACGCTGGGGGCGGCGATCCTGGAGGCGAAGCGGTGACGGCGACCGAGCACTCCGCCCACCCCAGGCACCGGTTGTCCGAGATCCTGCAGAACCCCGTCAGGTTCTCGATCGCGGCAGCCCTCGACAAGGCCGAGAAGCTCAGCTTCCGCGAGGTGCGCGACGCCATCGAGGTCAGCGACTCCGTCTTGAGCAAGCAGGTGAGCCTCCTCGAGCAGGCCGGCTACGTGATCGTCCAGAAGGGCTTCGTCGGCAAAGTGCCGCGGACGACGCTCCTCCTGAGCACCGCCGGTCGGGCCGCCTGGCGAGCACACCTCGCAGCCCTCCGCGAGATCGCCGGTCCCTAGCGACCCGGCGTCGGCTCCGATTCAAGGCCGGAGGGCACGCAGGATCCCGCCCAGCCGCCGCGCGAATCCTCCCGCGAGCGGCTCGGGCAGTTCGTCCACCGCCCACCAGCGGACGTCCTCGCTCTCGTCGCTGACCGCGGGCACGGCCGCAGCGGGCGCCACAGCCGCGAAGCCGACGTCCCAGTGCCGAGCGCACGAGAACCCGGCCCCGAGCGCGTGCCGGTCGAGGTCGAGCGGCTCCGACGACAGGGGCACCAGGTCGTCGACGCCGCTCTCCTCGGCCGCCTCGCGGAAGGCCGCCGCCGAGACGGAGACGTCGCCCGGCTCGATGTGACCGCCGAACTGCACCCAGAAGCGCCCCTTGCGGTGGAGGGTCAGCAGGATCCGCCTCAGCTCCGCGTCGAAGACGAACGTGCTGGCCGTCACGTGCTCGGGGCCGCCGTCGCGATCGAGGGCCGAGTCGCCCCGCGACGCGACGAACTCCAGGTACTCGCGGCAGAGCCGATCCTGCGCGTCGTCGACCGGACGGAGGTCGGCGAGCTGCCGCCGGAACCCGGCGATGCGCGGGCCGGTGGCGGGAGCGGCGGGAGCGGCGGAAGCGGCGGGGTCGGTCACCCCGTCACGCTACCGGGAGGCGCCGGGCAGACGGGCCCTACGCGAAGCCGTCGCTCAGCACCGGCGCTCCGGCGCGCTGGCGCTCCAAGAACAGCACGATCGCGGCGGCTACCGACCGCTTCGAGTCGCCGCCGAGCACGCCGTGGCCGCCGCGCTGCACGATCCTGACGGCTCCGAAGGGCAGCTGCGTCGCCCAGTTGGCGGCGTCGGCGATGTCGGTGACCGGGTCGGTGTCGCCGTGGACGAACAGGACCGGGTGCAGGATGTCGCGCGCCTTGGGCAGCGTGACGCCCGCCGGGATCGCCACGTCGCGCGACGCGCCGGTGACGATGTTGGCCAGGACGACGGCCGCGAGCCCGACGGGGCGGCTGGCGGCGATGTCGGCGGCGAGGGTGGCGCCGACGCCGGAGCCGATGAGCACGTGCGGCCGCTCGGTCGTGGTGTCCTGGACCGTCCGGAGGGCCGTCGAGCGGGCTGCGACCGGGTCGGCCGACACGTCGGGGACCACCACGACGGTGAACCCCGACAGGAGCAGGTGCTCGGTGAGGTGCTCGAGGTCGGCGTCGGGAGCGCCTCCGCCGAGCAGCACGGCCGTCCCGCGCGGCTCCTCCCCGGGGGAGCGGAGGGTGTCGAACGGCCGGGCTGTCACGCGTCGATCCTGCGCGCCATCGACGGGGCGCGCGAGTGCGTGACGTTTCGTGACGCCCCGTGTCAGGAGGCGACGCGGACGCGGCGGACGCTCTCGGGAGCCCCGTCGGTCAGTGCCAGTCGAGCGGCCCGGCCAGGTGACCGGGCTCGGCCAGGCGGGCGTGCCGGAGCCACACCTCGTCCGGCCTCAGGGCGAGCAGCGACACCGACAGCGACGCGTAGTGGTGCCCGTCGATGACGTCGCTCCGGAACAGGGCGTCCGGGTCGTCGGTCGCCAGCGACGAGCTGTCGCGCAGGATCTCGAGCCACTCGTCCCAGGTGCCCGACTCGAGATCGCCCGACGGCCTCGAAGCGTCTTCGAAGGCGGGCCGCCAGCGGAGCTCGCGCGGCACCGTCGACACGTCGGGCCCCTCGTGCGTGATGAGGTGCACGCCGCGCGGCAGCTCCTGCGTCTGCAGGGCGGCGCCGTCCCAGCGGGTGAAGTCGACGTGGGCGGCATCGGCCGAGACGAGATTGAACGCGCGCGTCCGAGGATGCTCGGGCCCGGTGATCCTGCCGGTCACGGCCGCCAGCGGCAGCACGCCCCGCGACGCGTACCCGCCGCTCGGCTCGGCGACCTCCTCGTGCCGGTTCAGCACCACGGCGGCGCGCGCCGGCTGGTCGTTCGTCGCGAGCCAGGCGCCTCCGGCCTCCCGGTCGTGGACGCCGCGGACGCCGCCGCCGAGGTCGGGCCACCACGCCCCCGGCGGATCCCAGGGCCGGTCGACGGCCTCGTCGCGGAGCCCGAGGAGGACGACGGGCCAGTCGGCGTCGGGGTCGAAGCTCACGATGACGGTGCACACTCGGACCAGGATAGGCGCGCCCTCTGCGCGCCGAGCGAGGAGGACCATGAGCGACCGGCTCACCATCGTGGTCGGGATGTCGGGCGGCATCGCGGCGTACAAGGCGGTCGGCGTCGTCCGGCTGCTCGTGAAGGCCGGCCACGACGTCCACGTCGTGCCCACCGAGGCGGCCCTCCGCTTCGTCGGCCTCCCGACGCTCGAGGCCATCAGCAGGAACCCGGTCACGACGTCGCTCTACGACGACGTCGCGGCCGTCCGGCACGTCGCCCTCGGCCAGCGCGCCGACCTGGTCGTGGTGGCGCCCGCGACCGCGAACACCCTCGCCAAGCTCGCCGCCGGGATGGCCGACGACCTCCTCGGCACGACGATCCTCGCGACGTCGGCGCCCGTCGTCGTCGCGCCGGCGATGCACACCGAGATGTGGTCGAACCCGGCGACCCGGGCGAACGTCGAGACGCTCCGCTCCCGCGGGGTGGTCGTCGTCGGGCCGGCGTCCGGGCAGCTGACCGGCGCCGACAGCGGGGTCGGCAGGATGAGCGAACCCGAGGAGATCGTGACCGTCGCCCTCGGAGCGGTGGCTGATCCTGCGCCCCGCCCTCGCGATCTGGCCGGACTCCACGTCGTCGTCTCGGCAGGCGGGACCAGGGAGCCGCTCGACCCGGTGCGGTTCCTCGGCAACCGGTCGAGCGGCAAGCAGGGCGTCGCCCTCGCACGCGCCGCGGCCGAGCGCGGGGCCCGGGTCACCCTCGTCGCCGCCCACGTCGAGGTGCCGACCGACGGGCTCGCCGTGACCGCCGTCGAGACGGCCTCCGAGATGGCGCTGGCCGTCGAGAGCGCCGCGGAGGTCGCCGACGTCGTGATCATGGCAGCCGCCGTCGCCGACTACCGTCCGGAGACCGTCTCGGAGGCGAAGATCAAGAAGGAGCAGGACGTCGACGGCCTGACGCTCCGGCTGGTGAAGAACCCCGACATCCTGCGCGGCCTCGCGGCTCTCGGGCGGCCCGGTCTGACCGTGGTGGGCTTCGCGGCCGAGACCGCGCCGGATCGCGAGGCGCTCCTGGAGCTCGGACGCGCGAAGGCGAGACGGAAGGGCGCCGACCTGCTCGTCGTCAACGCCGTCGGCTGGACGGCCGGATTCGGAGCCGACGACACGGCCGTGGTGATGCTCGACGCCGACGGCGGCATCGTCGCGGAGGCCGACGGATCGAAGCGGGTCGTCGCCGACGCCATCCTCGACCGGGTGGTCGCCCTGCGGCCACGCTGAGCGCAGTTGCTCGATAAACGCTCACCTGTCGCTTACCCTGAGCCGGAGGGCCGTGAGGCCGGCGACGGCCGCCGAGGCCGCGAAGGCACCGGACGATAGGGCGGAATGACGAGCGAGGGCAGTGCCGGCGACGGCAGCACCACCGGCGGCAGCACGGGTGACGGCGCCGGCGGCACCGGTGACGCCGTGGCGCCCACTCGCCAGATCAAGCACGGCCGCCTGAAGACGCACAGCCCGGTCGCCGCAGCCCTCAAGCTGGTGGCGATCGCGCTCGCGGTCGTCCTGGTGTCCACGGTCTCCGTCGTCGCCTACGCCGCCCACGACGTCGTGGCGACCGCCGAGCCCGCCGTGCACATCCCCGAGCTGCCCGGCCACACCTCGACCCCGATCCCGAAGGCGCCCGAGGGGCAGCGGCTCGGCGAGGTCAACATGCTCGTGATCGGCACCGACACCCGGTCGGGTCAAGGCGACTTCGCCGATGCGGCAGACCAGGCGGCGAGCTCCGGCGTCGGCAACAACGACGTCAACATCCTGCTGCACATCTCGCGCGACCACTCGAACATCTCGGTCATCAGCTTCCCGCGCGACCTCGAGATCCCGATCCCGGCCTGCCCCACCGCCTCGGGCACGACGCCCGGGAGCGAGAAGGCCATGCTGAACACCGCCCTCGGCCGCGGCGGCGACGAGGCGCACGGGCTCTCGTGCGCCGTGCTGACCGTCGAGAAGCTGA
This sequence comes from Frondihabitans peucedani, assembly GCF_039537585.1. Taxonomy (NCBI): domain Bacteria; kingdom Bacillati; phylum Actinomycetota; class Actinomycetes; order Micrococcales; family Microbacteriaceae; genus Frondihabitans; species Frondihabitans peucedani. The sequence continues at coordinate 1,514,758 of NZ_BAABAU010000001.1, read as the reverse complement.
CCGGCCTCGACATCCCCTACGCGGCCAGCGTCACCTTCGACGGCACCAGTGCGATCTCGACGGCCATCGGCGGCATCCACGTCTGCCTGGCCACCCCGATCGTCGACGACAACGTGACGCCGCCGCTGAACCTCAAGGCGGGCGACCAGACGCTGGTCGGCCCCCAGGCGCTGTCGTTCCTCCGAAGCCGCCACGGTGTCGGCGACGGCAGCGACCTCGGCAGGATCAGCAACCAGCAGGTCTTCATGGCGGCCCTCGCGCGGCGCCTGGTCTCGTCCGACACCCTCGGCGACCCCTTCACCCTGTACAAGCTGGCCAAGGCGGCGGCAGCGAACACCCGCCACTCCGACACCCTCGACACGAGCGCGATGCTCGGGATCTTCCAGGCCGTGCAGACGGTCGGGCTGTCGAACATGGTCTTCGCCCAGTACCCGACCGGCGAGGACCCGTCGAACATCAACCGGGTCGTCCCGAACGCCGAGGCCGCCGCGCAGCTGAACGCCGCGCTGGTCGCCGACAAGCCGCTGCTGCTCACCGGGACGACCGGCGGCGGGGCGCAGGTGAATCCGGCGGCTCCGTCTGGTTCGGGTTCGTCGGGCTCCGGTTCGTCGGGCTCGTCTGGTTCGTCGTCGGGCTCCGGCTCGTCGGGCTCGTCCGGGTCGGGCTCGGGCTCGTCGGGCTCCTCCGGCTCCGCCTCCGGCACGCCCTCCTCCGGCACGGCCACGCCTGCTCCGGCCGTGACGTTGCCGCCCTCGATCACCGGGCAGACCGCCGCCGAGAAGACCTGCTCCCGCAAGCAGTAGCGGGCGCCGAGCCGCACGGACGCCTAGCGTGGCCGGAATGAGCGACAGCGCGCAGGATGCACGGGACCAGGCCCGAGAGACCATCGCCGAGGCGGCCGACCAGGCTTCCACGACGCCCGACGCGGCGGCCACGCCGAAGGTCGAGGGCGACGAGACGCGTGCTCTCGGCGGCGCCACGTCCGGCGAGCGGGACTACGTGGCGGTCAGCACCGGGGGAGTGACCGGCGAGGAGCACAACCCCACCCCCGACGAGGAGGTCGGCCGCGAGGGCTCCGTCGAGGCCGGGCGCGGGCTGCGCCTCGAGACCCAGGGCGAGCCGCGCCCCGGCGACGAGAAGGCCGGCGACGACGACGGCGGCGCGGGCGTCTGACCTCTTGGGGCTCCGGCGGGTCACGCCGGCAGCGGCACCAGTCCGCGGACTGGTGCCTGCGCCGACGTTCGGCGCCGTGCGGCCGCGCGGTCAGTGCGGCCGCTGCGCTCGACCGGCAGCCCCGAGCACACCGCCGACGAGCAGCAGGGCCCCGAGTCCGACGAGCGCCACGAGGGCGGCGCCCCAGGGCCCGAGCCCGTCGGCCCACGAGGTGAAGGCGAGCCGGTTGGCGGCCGTCGACAGCACGACCAGGGTCACGACGCCGAAGGCGGTGAACAGCGCGCCCCAGACGATCCCGGCCCAGCGGATCCGGGGCTGCGTGGGCTTGTCGTCGATGCTCATGGCGTCTTCCTCTCGGGTGTCCATCAGAGGGTGAAGGTGAACGGCACGAGGCCGCCGGTGTAGGTCACGTGAGTGAGAGCGCCGCTCGTCAGCAGCAGCGTCACGACGGTGAGCACGATGGCGACGAAGGCCAGGAAGCCGCTCCGCCGGCGCAGGATCCCGGCCACCACCATCGACAGCCCCACCACCGCCGTGGCGGCCGCGCAGCCGAACGCGCCTTGGTAGCCCGAGAGCTCCGGGTCGCTCCACGCGTACGAGGTCGTCAGGGCCCCGACGATCAGGGCGACGCCGAGCGCGATCGCGATGAACGAGCCGCTGGTGCGCGGGTGCGAGAGCCGCCGGAGGCGGGCCCGCTCGAGGGCCTCGGCCTGGCGGCGGGCGTTCTCCGCCCAGCGCTGCTCGCGCGCCACCCTCGAGACGTCGGCCTGCTGCCGCTTCCACTCGTCGTAGCGGAGACGCCACTCCGCCTGCCGCTCGCGCCACTCGTCGACGACGGACGCTGAGGCGTCCGGTGCCGGCGGCGGCGGAGCGGTGGGGGCCGCCGTGGTCGGGGTCGGGGTAGCGGTCGGGGTCGTCGGAGCGGTCGCGGACGCGGCCGTCGCGGTCGGAGGTGCAGCGAAGGGACCCGCGGCGAACGGAGCCGCAGCGAACGGCGCCGACGTCGCAGCACCGGGGGTCTCGCGATCCTGCGCCCTCTCGGAGCCCGGCACGGTCGGGCCGGCGAACGCACCCCAGCCGCCGGCGCGCCTGGACGCCCAGACGACGACGAACACGATCGCGGCGATGACCAGGATGCTCCAGAAGAGCTTGCCGAGCGACTCCGGCCAGCCGACCGACACGCCGAACGGCCATCCGGCAGCCCACCAGACGCCCTGCGCCACGGGCAGGAAGGCCAGCAGCACGAAGACCGCGACCCCGACCGTGCCCGCCTCGAAGACTCCGCGGACGAGGCGCTCGAGGTGGATCGTGCCCGCCGTGTCGGGCAGGAGGAGCCACGCCAGCGCGTAGAGGAGGAACGCGGGGCCGCCGAGCAGGGCGACCACGACCGCGATGCCGCGAACGATGACCGGGTCGATGCCGAAGCGGGCCCCGAGCCCGCCGCAGACGCCGCCGATCCAGGCGTCGCCCCGCGAGACGCCGAGCTTCCGGATCCAGTCGAAGAAGCCCTGGCCCGGAGCCGCCTGGGGCCGCCCGGGGGCGGCGCCGGCGGGTGCCGAAGAGGAGGTGTGATCTGACATGCTCCGATGGTGGCCCGGCTCCGAGTGCACCGCTATCGGGCATGACCCTGACCCGACCCTGACTTCTCCGCCTCGGGGTCGTCGGCGCACCGCATCGATGGTTTGATGCTGTCGTGAGCACATCGGCGGCGCCTCGCGCGCGCAGGATCACGCGGCCTCGCGACTGCGTGGTCAGCGGCGTCTCCGAGGGGCTCGCCGAGCACCTCGGCTGGTCGCCCGCGTCGGTCCGGTGGGCCTTCGCCCTGTCGAGCGGCGCCGCGGGCGCTGGCGTCCTGCTGTACCTGTGGCTCTGGGCGCTGACGCCGCTGCGCGCGCCCTCCGGGGTGTCGGGAGTCGCGCCCTCCGGGGCGGCGCCCGAGGCCGGCGGGACCGTCTCGGAGCCGGCGGCGCTCGAGGCCGTCCGCCGTCGTGTGCGCCCGCCGATCCTGCTCGCCTCGCTCGCGGGCGCCGTGGCGGTGCTGTCGCTCGCCGCCGTCGTCTCGTTCGGGCGGCCGTCGCTCCTGGCGACCACCGTGCCGCTGATCGTGGCGCTCGGGCTCGGGGCGGCCGCGTGGGAGCGGTTCGTGGAGGTGCCGCTCGATCCTGCGGCCGTCCGCGCCGCCGTCGTGCTCAGGATCGCCGTCGGTGCGGGGCTCGCGGCCGTCGCCCTGCTGCTCGCGGTCGTCTCGCTCCAGCCGGGCGCGGGCTGGGTCTGGCTTCTGGTCGCCCTGGTGGCGCTCGCCGTGATCGCCGTCGGAATCGGTCCCGAGGCGCTGACGCTGCGGCGGGAGTCGGCGGCGCGGCGGACCGCGCTCGTCCGCGACGAGCAGCGCGCCGAGATGGCCGCGCATCTGCACGACTCCGTGCTGCAGACGCTGGCGCTCATCCAGAACCGCGCGGGGGCGTCCAGCGAGGTCGCCCGGATCGCCCGCGCCCAGGAGCGGGAGCTCCGCGACTGGCTGTACGCGGGATCACCCGTGGTCGAGCGCGACCTCGCCGCCGACCTCCGCGACTTCGCTGCCGCCCTGGAGCTCGACTACCCGGTCAGGATCGAGGTCGTCGTCGTCGGCGAGACCTCCGAGCTCGGCACCGGCGAGGTGGCGGCCGCCTCCCGCGAGGCGATGCTCAACGCGTCGCGGCACGCCGGCGGCGACGTCTCGGTCTACCTCGAGAGCACGCGCTCGTCGGTCGACGTGTTCGTCCGCGACCGGGGCCCCGGCTTCGCCCTGCCCGACGTGCCCGAGGACCGCCTCGGCGTCCGGGAGTCGATCCTCGGCAGGATGCGCCGGGTCGGCGGGTCGGCGACGGTCCGGCCGGGTGCCGGCGGCGTCGGCACCGAGGTCCACCTGCACCTGGAGCGGAGCGACGACGAATGACGGAGGACAGGATGAAGCAGGAGCCGATGGCGGAGGACGGGATGACGGGGGAGCGGGCCACGGCCGAGCGGGCGACGGCCGATGCGGAGGCGCCCGTCTCCGTGGTGATCGTCGACGACCACTCGATCTTCCGGTCGGGGCTCCGGGCCGACCTCGATCGCGACCTCCGGGTGCTCGCCGAGGCGGCCGATGTCGACTCGGCCGTCGACGCGATCCTGCGCGAGCAGCCGACGGTCGTCCTGCTGGACGTCCACCTGCCGGGCGGCTCCGGGGGTGGCGGCGCCGAGGTGCTCCGCCGGACCGCCGGCCGCTGCGCCGCGACGCGCTTCCTCGCGCTCAGCGTCTCGGACTCCGCGGAGGACGTGGTCGGAGTGATCCGGGGCGGTGCCCGCGGCTACATCACCAAGGGCAGCTCCGGGGCGGAGGTCAGTGCGGCCGTCCGCGCGGTGGCGTCGGGCGACGCCGTGTTCTCGCCGCGCCTCGCCGGCTTCGTGCTGGACGCCTTCGGCGCTGCGGCCGGAGAGCAGGCGGAGGCCGTCGACGAGCTCGACCGGCTCTCGGCGCGGGAGCGGGAGGTCATGCGCCTCATCGCCCGCGGGTATGCCTACAAGGAGGTGGCGACGGAGCTCTACATCTCGGTGAAGACGGTCGAGACGCACGTGTCGAGCGTGCTCCGGAAGCTGCAGCTGTCGTCGCGGCACGAGCTGACCGCCTGGGCGCTGGAGCGGCGGCTGCTCTGAGGCCGGGGGCTTCGGCGGGTCACGCCGGCAGCGGCGCCAGTCCGCGGACAGGTGCCTGCGCCGACCTGCGGCGCCGTGCGGCCGGGCGGCGCCGTGCGGCCGGGCGGCGCCGTGCGGCCGGCGGCACTGCGCCCACGCACGAGGGCTCAGACGAGCTCTGCCGACGGCACCAGCGTCGCGAAGCTCCCGTCGAGCGCGGCCAGGAACGCCGCGTGCACCGTCGCGCCCGCGATGACCGTGCCGCCGAACTCGAGGTCGGGCGCAGCGCACGCGTCGGGAACGACGACGACCTCGAACCCGAGGTCGCTGGCGGCGCGCACGGTCGAGTCGACGCACATGCTCGTCATCATCCCGACGACGACCAGCTGGTCGACGCAGGCCTCGGTGAGCGCGGCCTGGAGGCCCGTGCCGAGGAAGCTGTTCGGCTCGTGCTTCTCGAACACCCGCTCCGACTCGCGGGGGGTGACGTCGGGGTGGATCTCGACGCCGGGCGTCCCGCGCCGGAAGAACCCCGCCTCCGGGTCCTCGGCGATGTGGAAGGCGTGGAACACCGGGTCGCCCGCGGTCCTCACCGTCTCGAGCACGGCGGCCGCGGCGGCCACCGCCGCCTCCGGCTCCACGAGCGGGAACGCCCCGCCGGGGAAGTAGTCGAGCTGCAGGTCGATGAGCAGGAGAGCGCGGGTCATGCCGTCAGTATGACCCCGCCGTCGCCGCGAGACCGCTCAACAGGATCGCGTCGGCGCGCAGCTCGGCGAGGACGCCCGATTGGCCCGGCCGGCCTGACGACCCTGGCTCAGCGGTGCGGGAGAGCCGCCGCGACGGAGGGATCGTCGAGCGCGTTCGGGACGACCAGGGTCCAGGTCGACGAACCGCCGGCGGGCGCGCGGAGGTAGAGCAGATAGCGGCCGTCGCGTGCGAGGTCGTCGCCCTCGAGATAGGTGACGGGCTCGCCGCTCGTCGTGCACTGGTCGGACGGATTCACCACGTCGAGCGCGCCCGAGGGGCGGTGGCCCTTGAGGACCTCCGTGACGAGGGCGCGGTGAACGGTGTACCGGCCGCTCAGCTCGGCGGTGCGGTCCGTCGACGTCACGGAGGCGACGACGACCAGCGCGGCCTCGTCGTAGCGCGCCGTCGACGTCGGCAGGTCGATGTAGTCGAGACACTGACCCGATCGCGGCAGGATCGCGCAGGCACTGAGACCGACAGAGGCGAGGGCGAGTGCGGCCACCACCGCCGTCACCCTCGTTCCGCCCCCGCGTCCGCGCATGCTCCGACTCTGCCGCCGACGGGTGCGGCGCGCCAGGGGCGAGGGGTAACGATCCCGCGTCGACGTGCCGGCCGTGCGGCTGAGTGCTGCACGGAAGGAGGAGCCGGGGTCACCGGAGGAGGAGTCCGGGGTGGTGGCGGCAGTCAGGGAGGAGTCTGCCCGGGGATTGCGCACGGAGGGAGGAGCTCCTCCGAGAGACTCCTCTTCGCGTGCCGGCACAGCACGAGCTGGACAGGACAGAGCAGCGCGGCTCGGCAGCTAGGTCAGCCGCCCCCGCATGATCGACTGGCCCGAGTGCGCCGGCACGCCGTCCGCCGCCTGCGCGGAGATGTCGACGAGGTCGTAGGTGGAGACGTCGACGCCGTCGGGCACCGCGAAGGTCCCGCCGCCCTCGGTGAGGAATCCGAGGCTCACGAGCCCGGAGAGGTCCTGCTTCATCAGCCAGACCTCGCGGAGCGGCCCGGCCACGGTCGCCGGCTTCGACGACCCGGGCGTCATGTCGATCGTGAGGCTCAGGTGCCCCGCGGCGGAGCGGGTGAGCGTGGCCGTGCCGCGCGCCCCGCCCCAGCCGGGGAGCGCCTCGAGGCTCGTGCGCTCGACGACGGTCGACGCGGTGCTCGCGGTCGGACGGAGGTAGGGGGAGGCGACGACGCCGCCGATCGCGGCGAGGACGGCGATCACCGCCGTCATCGCGATCCAGAGCACCGGGCGGCGGGAGGGGCGAGCAGCGGAGGAGGCGCGAGCAGCGGAGGAGGAACGCTGCACGGGGCGGCGCGGCGGAGCACTCCTTCGGGCGCGGTCGGCGCCGCGGGGCCGGGCGAGGGGCGTCGGAGGCGCGACGGCGGGTGCGGCGCCCACGAGCGTGGGGGCGGCGGACGTGCCCGCTGATCCTGCGATCTCCGCCTCGATCCGGCTCCACACGGCGGCGGACGGCTGCTCGAGGGCGACGCCCTGGGAGTCCTTCCCGAGCACGACCGTGCGACGGAGCGCCTCGAGCTCGTCGGAGCATGCGCCGCACTCCGCGAGGTGGCGCGCCTCGTCGGCAGAGAGCTCTGCGGACCCGAGCGCGGCCAGTGCCAGCGACTCGTCGTCGATGTGGGTCATTCGTTCACCTCCAATCGTGTTCGGAGCCGAGCGAGACTTCGGCGGATGTGACTCTTCACGGTACCGAGCGGCATCCCGAGCGTCTCGGCGATCTGGGTGTGGGTGAGGTCGTTGTAGAAGGCGAGCCGGATGATCTGCCGCGGGACCTCGTCGAGCTGGTCGATCTCGTTCGCTATGACCATGCGGTCGGCGATGTCGAACGACGGCGCAGGATCCTGCAGCGGATCGTCGAGCACACGCTCCTCCAGCCGCTCCCTCCTCTGCCTCTCGGCGTGGGTGTCGGCGATGCAGTTGCGGGTGATGCCGACGAGCCAGGCCGACAGGGCGCCCCGGGCAGGATCGAAGGTCTGGCGCGCGTTCCAGGCCTTCACGAAGACCTTCTGCGTGACGTCGTCGGCGTCGGCCGGCACGGTGAGCGAGCGGAGGGCCATCGTGTACACCAGCGGCGACCAGCGCTTGTAGACGCGCTCGAGAGCGCGCACATCGCCCGTCGCGAAGTCGTCGGCCAGCTGCTGGTCGTCTGGTGAGGTGGTGGTCACGTCGTCGTGAGGCCTTCCCGGAGGCGTCGTGGGCCTCGTGACTCGATGGTAGGGGTCACGGGGCCCGGAGCGGGCGGTGGAGTCATGCCGGGGTGGCGACGATGACGAGATTGCTCAGGTAGTGGTGGGTCGTGTAGTCGAAGGCTCCTCCGCAGGTGACGAGGACGAGGCGGTGGGCGCCGCCCGTCGTGAAGATGGACTTCCAGGGCACGGTGGTCTTCGTGAGGAGAGACACCGAGTCGATCCTGTACTCGGTGGCCGCGCCGGCGGTGTCGGTGACGGTGACCGCGGTGCCCTTCGGCACGTTGACCAGGTGGGCGAACGGCCCGACGCCGTAGCCGACGGCGTCGACGTGCGCCGCCATGACCGTGGTGCCCTCGGACGCCGAGGGGGCGGCGCTGTACCGGTACCAGCCGGCCTCCGCCGGGTTCGGCGGGAGGTCCATGTCGCCGGCGCTGTCGATCCCGACCGGGACCACTGCGGCCTTCACTCCGGCCCACGCGACGCTGACCCGTGCGGGAGCGGCGGCGGCGGGGGCGACCGGCGGGATCGTCGCGCGGTACTGCGGGATCGCGGCCGGGGACGACGTGGCCGAACCGTCTGGCGAGCCGGCCTCGGGGGACGGCGCCGGGGTCGGCGAGGTCGTCGAGGTGAGGTCGGACGGGACTCCGGTGGGCACAGCATCCTGATCGCTGTTGAGGCTGGTGCAGCCGGTGAGCGTCAGGGCGGTGACGAGCGAGAGGGCGGAGAGGAGCGGCAGGGCCGCCTCACGGGTGGCGAGCACCCGTGCGGCGGACCTGTCGCGTGTCGTCATCGTCAGCGCTGGTCTTCCGCCTGGCGACCGGTGACCCGGCGACGGATCAGGACGGCCGCGATGCCGGCCAGGGCGATGAGGCCGGCGATGCTGCCGCCCACGAGTCCCTGGTTCGACGGGGCGTTGCTGGCGACGAGGCCCGCGTTGCCGGCGGGGACGCCGCCGGGGCCCGTTCCGAGGCCGGTGATCGACTGCGTCGCGAGTGCAAGCGTCTTGTCGTCCAGGCTGCCCCACGCGTAGACGATCGTGTCGGCGCCGTTGGCGACATTCACGTCGGCCGGTCCGATCACGGGGGCGGTGGTGCCGGTCGCCGCGACGGAGGCCGAGACGGTTCCGGCCGGGAGGACGAGCGACTTCTCGCCCGGGTTGGTCAGGTTGCTGATGACGGCCTTGCCGCCCGCGAGCACGTCGACCGCGGGAGCGGCTGCGACGTGGCGGACGATCAGGCGGCCCTGACCGGCGGGGATCCGGGAGGTGTCGTTCGTGTAGAGCGTCGCGGTGGGCGAGCCGTCGGTCTTGTCGTGGGCGACGGCCGTGTAGTTGCCGCCCGAGGCGAGGTCGACGGTGATCGGTCCGATGATGGGCTTCGACGCGTCGGTCGCGTCGCCCGCGGTGATCGCGATCGTGTGCGAGCCTGCGGGGACGGCCAGCGGGCCGGCCATCATGCCCGGCTTGAAGTCGTCGATGGCCCGCTTCCCGTCGAGGTACACGTCGACCGTGACCTTGGGCACGCCGTGGAAGACGGTGAGCGAGGCGTCGCCGGGGGCGGCGGTGGCGGGCATCGCACTGGACAGTGCGATGAGCACGCCGGCGGCGAGGCCGGCGATGAGTGGTTTGCGCATGATGTTTCCTCCTGAGGAGCCCAGTGGCTCAGTGGATGAAGTGACGGACCGCGTCGGCCGTCACTGTCACTACCGGCTGGTGGGCGCTGCCGGATGCACCCGACGCGATCTTTCTTCCGATCCGGTGTCGCGGAGCGGGTGCGGTCGCGGCGAGAGGAAATGCGGACGAAATGTCGGGGCTCATAGGATTCCCACATGTTCGGACGCCCTCGTCTCTCGCCCGTCGCCCTCGTCGCTGCTGCGGCCGTCGCGATCCTGCCTCTCGCTGTCGGCCTCGGGGCGGCGTCACCCGCCGCCGCTGCCGCCCCGGCCTCGCCAGGGGCGACCTCGATCGGCGACTCGCTGTTCGCGGGGATCGGCAACGGCGGCTACGAGGTCGACCACTACGGTGTGGAGCTCGCTTACGCGGGTGACGGCTCCATCGAGGCGACCACGACCATCCAGGCGACGGCCGCTCAAGCCCTGTCGTCGTTCTCGTTCGACTTCGAGGGGCTCGACGTCGCGTCGGTCACGGTCGACGGGCAGGCCGCCGTCTTCAGTCGGCAGTCCGATCCGTCCCGGTCGGAGTACAAGCTCCTCGTCACCCCGGCCGCGCCCGTGAGCGGCTCCTTCACGACGGTGGTCGCCTACTCCGGCACGCCCACGGCCCACGTCGACCCCGACGGCTCCAGCGAGGGATGGGTCGCCACGAGCGACGGTGCGACCGCGGTCGGACAGCCGGTCGGCACGATGACGTGGCTGCCGAGCAACAACACCCCGCGAGACAAGGCGACCTACGACATCGCTCTCACCGTGCCGACGCTCATCAGCGGCAGGACGGCGGCGGGCGTCAGCAACGGGGTCCTCGTCTCGACGACGCCGCACACCGACGGCACCACGACCTGGGTCTGGAAGCAGACGAACCCGATGGCGACCGAACTGGCCCTGGTCTCGATCGGTCAGTACCAGGAGTACCGGTCGACGATCACGCTCGAGGGCGGCCGCACGATTCCGGAAGTGAGCTTCGTCGATCCCACCACGACGGCGGCCGCGCAGGAGGACATCGCGGCGCTGCGCGCCGAGCTCCCCGACGTGCTGGCCTACCTCGAGAAGGAGTACGGGCCCTACCCGGGCTCGGCCGCCGGTGTCGTCGTCGACAACACCGACCTGGGCTACGCCCTCGAGACGCAGGATCGCCCGTTCTTCGAGCGGAGCATCGACGAGGAGACGCTCATCCACGAGTTCACGCACCAGTGGTTCGGCGACGCGGTCAGCCCCGCCGACTGGAACGACATCTGGCTGAACGAGGGGCCGGCGACCTACACGCCGAGCCTCTACACCGAAGACCACAGCGACGACCCGGACGACTCGACCGAGAAGGCCTGGTACAGCACCTGGCGAGACACCCCGGCGAGCGCTGCGGAGTGGTCCACCCCGCCCGCCGCGATGACCCAGCCCGATCAGCTCTTCGGCTGGCAGGTCTACAACCGCGGAGCAATGACCCTCGAGGCGCTTCGTCTCTCGGTGACCACCCCGGTCTTCGAGAAGATCATGCGCGAGTGGTTCGCCGAGAGGAAGGGCACGAGCGTCAGGACGGCCGACTTCATCGCGGTCGCCGAGAAGGTGTCGGGACGGGACCTGTCCGCGTTCTTCAAGCGCTGGCTCTTCACCGGCGCCAAGCCGGCCTGGCCTGCCACCTGGGACCTCGGCCTCAGCACGCCCTCGAGCCAGGCCGCCGCGGTCAGGGCCGGGTCGCGCCTCACCTACGTCATCACGGCGACATCGACCGGCGACGTCCCCCTCGCCGGAGCGACCGTGACCGCCGACCTGGGCGCGATCTCCCGAGCGGGAACCCTCGACCGGGCGAGCCTGCCGAGCGGCGTGACGGTGCGGGGGACCACCCTCACGTGGGTCGTTCCGGCGACAGCGGTCGGTTCTGCCGCGTCGACCTCCTTCGCGTTCACGGTCGGCCCGGTCGTCGCATCATCCACGACCGCGACGGTGACCGTCCGTGCGGAGACGCTCGGAGCGACGTGCACGGGCTGCGGAGTGGCGCACCGGTTCGTCGCTGCTGCTGCGACCCGGCCCGCGCCCGGTGGGGCAGGCGGGTCGGGCGCGGTCGATCCGGCCGGCTCGGGCGACCCGACGGAGACCCTGGCCGCGACGGGTTCCGAGCCCGCAGCGCCCCTCGCCGCGGGTGCGGTGCTGCTCGCCGCGGGTGCTCTCCTGCTCGCTGCAGGTCGACGTCGGCGCGGGGCTCGCCTCGGCTGACGCGGCCCCGCGGTCAGTCGCCGTCGAACTCCGGACGCCGCAGGATCCGCGACCACCACGTGCCCGGCGCGACCGCCTCGGCGTCCTGCGACTCGAGCGCCTGACGCAGGATCGCGACGCGCTCGGACCTCGGGACGACCGGAGGGGCCGCGGGCTCGGGGAGGGTCTCGCCACGCTGCAGGGCTGCGAGCCGCGCCCGGGCCTCGTCGACGGTCATCTTCGCGGGCACCGGCGGCCGCTCGCCCAGGTAGAAGACGCGGAACGCCTCGAGGAACCCCTCGGTCGCAGCGAGGCTCCGGTTGAGCGGCGTCGGGTTCGCGCCGCTCGGGTCGACGATGAGCACGCGGCCGTCCCGGGTCTCGACGATCCGCTCGGCGTCCGGGCTCCACACGTGCCCGACGACCGTGGTCTCGGCCCCGTCGACCGTCTGGGGGCCGCGCTCGTCGACCTCGTACAGCTCGATCCCGAATCGTGCGTCGCTCACCACCCCCGGAGCGTATCGCGCTGCGACCGGTCACGATGACGGCGTGTGACGCCGGGCTGGCGTCGAGCGCTGAACCGGAGGATCGTGACGGCATGGCCGCAGACGCAGCGACAGGCACGGACACCGCGACAGGCACCGACACCGACGAGTACACGTCGACCATCCGCGGCGAGCGCACCAGCATCAAGTGGACCCGCTACGCCCCCGCCGTCCTGCCTCTCTTCGTCGCCGAGATGGACTACGGCATCGCGCCCGAGATCGCCGACGAGCTGGTCGCCAGGATCCGCTCCTCCGACCTCGGCTACCTCGACGGCCCGGGCCCGCTGGCACCGGCCTTCGCCGCGTTCGCCGAGCAGCGCTGGGGCTGGCGGCTCGACCCGTCGCGCATCCACCTCGCCACCGACGTCAGCGTCGGCATCGTCGAGACGCTCCGGCTGGCCCTCCCGGACGGCGGCCGCGTCGCGATCACCCCGCCCGTGTACCCGCCGTTCTTCGAGCTCGTGGAGGAGGCGCGGGCCGAGGTGGTCGAGGTGCCGCTCAGCGAGACCTGGGGCACCTGGCGGCTCGACCTCGACGCCCTGGAGCGTGCCTTCGCGGGCGGCACGAGCGTCTTCCTGCTCTGCAACCCGCACAACCCGCTCGGCCTCGTGCACGACCGCGCCACCCTCGAGGCTCTGGCCGAGATCGCCGCGCGCCACGACGTCCTGGTGGTGAGCGACGAGATCCACGGCCCGCTGACGCACCCCGGCGTCCGCTTCGAGCCGTTCGCACCGATCGCCGAGGCGGCGGGGGCGCGCTCCGTCGTGGTCACGAGCGCCAGCAAGGGCTGGAACCTCGCCGGCGTGAAGTGCTCCCTCGTCATCGCGGGCGACGACCGGACGGCAGACCTCCTCGACCGGCTGAACGACGAGGTCGCCTGTCGCACGAGCATCCTGGGGCTCCACGCCAACCTCCGCGCCCTCTCGTGTACCGACTGGCTCGACGACGCCGTGCAGAGGATCGTCGCCAACGACCGCCTCCTCTCGCAGCTGCTCACGGAGCACCTGCCGGGCGTCGTGTACCACCGGCCGCGGGCCGGGTACCTCGCGTGGCTGGACTTCCGCGGGATCGGCCTCGGCGACGATCCTGCGCTCCCTCTCCGCGAGCACGCCTACGTCGCTCTCAACTCCGGCCTCGGATTCAGCCGGGAGGGCGGTGAGGGCCGCGGGTTCGCGCGCCTGAACCTGGCCTGCTCGCCCGACACGCTCCGCGAGGCCGTCGCTCGCATCGCCGCCGCGTACCCCGCCAGCATGCAGGGCTCCCTGGTCTGGCGCGTCGCCTGATCCGTCCCTGACGTTCAGCGGTTTCTCGGCTGCTCGAAAGCTCCTGTTCCACCGGGTGCGCTCGACTGGACACGATGCCGACCTCTGCGATCCCCCTGCCGCCGCCCTCCGGGGCGACCCCGGGCATCCTGCGTCTCCGCTCCACCAGGCCGGGCAGGGCCGGGAGCGAGCGCAGGATCGCGTGGCTGTTCGGGCTCGTCGCCGCGCTCGTCTCGTTCGCCGGCTCGTGGATCCCGTCCTTCTGGGGCGACGAGGCCGCGAGCGTCCTGTCGGCGGAGCGGCCGCTGCCGAGCCTGTTCCGGATGCTCGGGCACGTCGACGCCGTCCACGGCGCCTACTACCTCGGGCTCCACGCGTGGATCGACGTGTTCGGGGCGTCGCCGCTGTCGGTGCGGCTGCCGTCGGCGCTCGTCACGGGGGTGCTGACGGCGGGGGTGTACTTCCTGGTGCGGGAGCTCCGGACCCGGCGCTTCGCGGTCGCGGCCGCCGTGGTGGTCGCGATCCTGCCCCGGGTCACGTACTTCGGCGGAGAGGCCCGCTCGTACGCGTTCGGAGCTGCTGTCGCCGTCTGGGCGGTGTTCGTGCTGGTGCGGCTCGTCGAGGGGCGCGCGACCGGTCGGCGCTGGTGGGTTCTGTACGGCGTGCTGATGGCCGCGGGCGTCTACACGTTCCTCTACTTCGGGCTGCTCGTGGTCGTGCACGCGGTCGTGCTGCTGCAGGCGCGCGCGTCGCGGCAGACCTTCCGGGCGTGGGCCGTGGCGAGCGGGGCGGCTGTCGTCGCCGCGTCGCCCGTCCTCGTCTTCGGCCTCTCGCAGCACGGGCAGGTGAGCTTCCTGGCGCGGAGTCGGGCGTCGTCCGTGCCGTCCGTGCTGATCTCGACCTGGTTCGGGACCGTCTGGTTCGCCGTGCTCGGCTGGGGGCTCATCGTCGTCGCCGTGGGCTTCCTGGTGGCCGACGTCGTCCGCGACCGGCGCGTCGCGTCCGCGGGAGGCGGCGGGGCCGGCCGACCGGTGTCGCTGACGGTCCTGGCGCTGGCCTGGCTGCTGATCCCGCTCGGCATCCTGCTCGCCGGGAACCTCGTCGTCGCCGACTTCACACCGAGGTACGTGTCGTACTCCGCCCCGGCGGCAGCGATCCTCCTGGCGACAGGCGTCGTCCGGCTCGCCGGTGCGCTCACCCGCACCCGGCGCGAGGCGCTCGTGCTGGCGGGAGCACTGCTCGCCGTCGTGGCGGTGGCGGCCGTGCCGGGCTACGTCGGCCAGAGGACGCCCTACGCCAAGCACGACAC